>JBBQPM010000302.1:0-5819 GCA_038217425.1 Gemmatales bacterium | reverse complement strand
TCGACCCGCTCCAGCGGCACCATCTCGCCGGCCACTTTCGCAAAGCGCTCCTCGCGTCCCGTGATCGTGATGAAGCCGTCGTCGTCGATCTTGGCCAAGTCGCCGGTCACGTACCAACCATCTACGATCTTCTTCTGCGTGAGATCGTCGCGGCCCAGGTATCCCTTCATGACGTTGGCGCCGATGATGAGCAGCAGGCCCTCTTCGTTGGGCCCGAGTTCCACGCCGGTCTCGCGGTGAACGATCCGCGCCGCCACGCCCGGGATCGGCAAGCCGATGGTTCCAGTCCGCTGGCCGAGTTGGCGAAGATTCCCGCGCTGCCAATCGGGGGTATTGATCGCCGCGACCGGCGACAGCTCCGTGCAGCCGTAGCCTTCCAGGGGTTGCACGCCGAACTTCTCCTTGAACTCCTTGGCGACGCTGGGCGGCAGTTTCTCGGCGCCGCACACGAGCAGGCGGACGGACTTGTAGTCGTCCGGCTCGCAGCGCTTGATGTAGGAACGCAGAAACGTCGGCGTCGCCAGGAAGATCGTGCAGGCGTACTTCTTGCACAACTCGCCGATCTCGCGTGCCTGCAGCGGATTGGGATGATACACGACCGAAGCGCCGACCTGCAAAGGCACCCACAACGTCACCGTGTAACCGAACGAATGAAAGAACGGCAGGATGCCGAACAAGCGATCGCTGGGCGTGGGATCGACGGCCTGGATGACCGACTCGCAGTTGGCGGCGACGTTGCCGTGGGTGAGCATGACGCCCTTGGGATCGCCGGTCGAGCCGGAAGAGAAGATGATGGTGGCGAGGTCGTCGGCTTTGTGTTTGCCCAGGCCCAGGATCCAGCGTTCCTGCACGAAGCCGGGCAGGAGCAGGATGCCGAGCAGGGCGCGGATGCGTTCGAAGGTGCCGATGTCCTTGCGAAAATCTTCGAGGTACACAAGTTCGACGCCGGGGCCGGGATCGAGCGGGACTTTATGGCAAAAGAGCTTCGAGGTAAGAATGTGTTTGAGGTCGCATTGCCCAATGGCGGCCCGAATGATATCGGGGGTGGAGGAGTAGTTGAGGTTGACGCTGGTTTTGCCGAGGAAAGCGACGCAGATGTTGGCGATGGCGCCGGCGGCGGTGGGGGGGAGCCAGAGGCCGATCATCGCTTCGTCGCCGAGGATGGGCTTTAGCCGTTTGCCGATGAGTTTGCAGCCGATCAGCACTTCGCCGTAGGTGAGGCTTTTCTTGGAGGCGTTGTCGTCGAGGATGCAGGAGCGGAACGGATGCGAACAGGCCATGCGGACGAACTGCCGATGGACGGGGCGTCGGCGATCGTTGCGCGCGAGGGCGGAGTCGGCGGAGAGTTTCTGGATCGTCTGGCGAACCTGGAAAACGCCTGCGGTCGCCGGCAGCGCCGGGCCGAAGCGAAGATGGACGTGGTAGGGGAAGCGTTTGGGGAGTTTCCAGAGGAAGCGTTGGTTCTGGTAGCTGAAGATGCTGCCCCAGACGTGGTCGAGGTAGAGGGGGATGATGGGCACGGGCGCTTTTTTGAGGATCTGTTCGAAGCCGCGCTGGAACGGGAGCAGGAAGCCGGTGCGGGTGATGCCTCCCTCGGCGAAGATGCAGACGACGTGCCCCTGTTCGAGGGCTTCGCTGGCGTTGCGGAGGGACTGGATGATGGCGCGGGGCCCGCCGCTGCTTTCGATGGGGATGACGCGGGCCAGGCGCAGGAGCCGGCCGAAAAAGGGGACGCGGGTGAAGGGCGCCCAGATGACGAAGCGGACTTTGCGCGGGGTGGACGCCATGATGAGGAGGAAGTCGAGGTAGCTGACGTGATTGCTGACGATGAGGGCCGGGCCGGTCGTGGGGACGTGCTCGGCTCCATGGACGTGGATGCGGTAGAAGGTCCAGCGCAGGATGAGGAGCGGGAAGCGGACGAAGATTTCGTAGCGGAAGAGGTAACCGAGCACGCCGGCGAGGAGGGCGCCGAGCGTCCAGTAGCTCCAGGTGGGCCATTCGAGAGGATTGGTCATGCGGTATCCGAATAAGTGGGAACGGAATGCAAGGTATCGCTTTCGCGGGGGTGCGTCAATAATTTGGTGGTAGGGGTCGCCTCTCCATGGAAAGGAAACGCCATGAGTTCCACGCCTCGCATCCTCGCGTTCGCCGGCAGCGCCCGGCAGGAATCGTACAACAAACGTCTGATCGCCCTCGCCGCTCGCGGAGCGGAGCAGGCCGGCGCGGCGGTGACGCTGCTCGACCTGCGCGATTTTCCGCTGCCGCTCTTCGACGAGGATCTGGAGAAAGCCGGTCCGCCCGAACATCTCGCCAGGCTGCACGCACATTTTATGGATGCGCAGGGAATATTGATTTCGTCGCCGGAATACAACAGTTCGATCACGCCGCTGACGAAGAACACGATCGACTGGATCTCGCGGGCGAATTTCGGCCACGCCGGGCTGGCGGCGTTCAAGGGCAAAGCTGCGGGACTGGTGAGCGCATCCCCCGGCGGGCTCGGCGGTCTGCGCGGGCTCGTGCATCTGCGTTCCATCCTCGGCAACATCGGCGTGTTGGTGATCCCGGAGCAAGTCGCCGTCGCCCGGGCGTTCGAAACCTTCAACCCGGACGGATCCTTGAAGGACGCGAAGCAGCAGGAGAGCGTCGAGAACGTGGGCAAGAGCCTGGCGACGCTCCTGGCGAAGTTGAGCTGAATCAAACACTAACCACAGAGACACAGAGAGCACAGAGGAAGAAAGAAGAGGAGTCGAAGGTAAAGAAAAAGACGGTAGTCGCAAGCACTTAGAGTAATTTGATTTGCTTATTTGTCTGTGCTTCTTCCTCTGTGCTCTCTGCGTCTCTGTGGTTAGTTTTTTTTAACCTACAAAACCATGCTCAAACTCCCCGACAATTTGCCGCTCTGCACCGTCCGCGAACTCACCGCGGACATCAAGGCCGTCCTCGAAACCGGCTTCGGCTCCCTCTGGGTCGTCGGCGAAATGTCGTCGCTGGCGCGCCCCGCCTCCGGACATCTCTACTTCAATCTCAAAGATCAAGAAGCCCTCATCCGCACGGTCGTCTGGCGCTCGGCGGCCCAGCGTCTGTCGTTCGCGCCGCAGGACGGACTCGAAGTCATCGGCCGAGGTCGACTCACCGTCTACCCGCCCCGCGGCGATTATCAACTCGTGCTCGACGAACTTTATCCCAAGGGCATGGGCCTGCAAGATCAGGCGCTGCGCAAACTCAAGGAACGGCTCGCCAAGCTCGGCTACTTCGAGCCGGCACGCAAGAAGCCGATCCCGAAGTTTCCCAAACGCATCGTCCTCGTGACCAGTCCGAGCGGGGCGGCCGTGCGCGACATGCTCGAAATCCTGGCGCGGCGCTGGCCGATCGCGGAAGTCTGGATCGCGCCGACGCGCGTGCAGGGCGAAGGCGCCGCCATCAGCATCGCCTCGGTCCTCAAGTTCCTCAATCGGCTGCCGAACATCGACGTCATCCTTCTGGGCCGAGGGGGCGGCAGCAGCGAAGACCTTTCCGCGTTCAACGACGAGATCGTCGCCAAGGCGATCTTCGAGAGCAAGACGCCGATCATTTCCGCGGTCGGGCACGAGGTCGACGTGACGATCGCGGACCTGGTCGCGGATCGGCGCGCGCTCACGCCCAGCGAAGCCGCCGAGATCGCCACGCCCGATCGCGACGAGTTGTTGCAACAACTCCGCCAGCGTCGGCTACGGCTCATGGATCTCTTGCGCAACCGCGTCACGGTGGCGAGGCAACGGCTCGAGGCACTGAGCGAACGCCGGGTCTTGCGCGAACCGCTCGATCCGATCCATCTGCGCCAACAGCGCCTCGACGACGTGCAGGCCCGGCTCGTGCGGGGGATTCGCCAGCGGGTGCAGGACGCCGAGCGCCGCAGCGAAACCCTCGCCGCCGCCCTGCATTCGCTCAGCCCCTTGAACGTCCTGGCTCGCGGCTATAGCCTGACACGCACGCGCGACGATCGTCAACTCGTGCGCAGCGCCGGGCAAATCTCAGCCGGCGCGGCCCTCGAAATCTTGCTCCCCGACGGCATCGTCGACGTTCGGGTGGAATCCGTACGAGAGAGCGCCGACCCCCTGGGAAATCCGCCATGAGCCAGCCCGCCGACCCGCTGACGTTCGAACAATCGCTGAGCGAACTCGAGCGCATCGTCCGCGATCTGGAAGACGGCCGAATCGGCCTGGAGGATTCGCTGGCCCGCTACGAACAGGGCGTGGGCCTACTGAAGTCGTGTTACGGCAAGCTCAAGAAGGCGGAGCTGCGGATCCAGGAACTGGTCGGCCAGGACGGGCAAGGAAACGTGGTGACGAAACCGTTCGAGCACGGCAGCAGCGTCGAGAAGGCGAACTAATTGGACATCGCCACTTTTCGGGCCTTGTCAACACAACGTCAAGGGCAAACACAGGTTGTCTCTACCCCGAAGGGGTTGAATCTCAAAGCCTGGGGTTGCGTACTCGCCACCCCAGGTACAGATATCCGGGGAAACATACCCCGAAGGGGTTGCATCGAGGCGGCCATACGGATGCAACCCCTTCGGGGTAATCCTGTGAGACGCCTTTGTTCCCTGGGTTGCGAGTACGCAACCCAGGGCTTTGAGATCCAACCCCTTCGGGGTAAATGTAAATGACTTCACTCATTGAGTTTACGTTAGAAGATTGAGGAAAAGTGGCGCTGTCCAACTAAAGCCCAGTGGGTGAGGGTCTCCGAACCCCGGGGATTTGGCACTTGCAGCAGGTTGATCCCAGGGGTTCGGAGACCCTCACCCACTGGGCTTGGTTTGTTTTCCCCTGGGCTCTATGTTCGACCTCGCCGGTTATCTGCGTAGCAAGCAACTCCTCGTCGACGCCCGACTCGAGGAACTGCTGGCGCGCGAATCCGCAGCCCCTGCCCTCTTGCGCGAGGCGATGCGCTACAGTCTGCTCGCTCCCGGCAAACGCCTCCGCCCTGCCCTGGTCTTCATGGCCTGCCAGGTCGCCGGCGGCGCCGACGATCACGCCTGGCCCGCCGCGTGCGCGGTCGAGATGATCCACACCTACTCGCTGATTCACGACGACCTGCCGGCCATGGACGACGACGACCTGCGCCGCGGACTGCCGACGTGTCACAAGAAGTTCGGCGAGGCCCTGGCCATCCTCGCCGGCGACGCGCTGCTCACCCTGGCGTTTCAGGTATTGGCCGAGCATCAACCCGGGGCCGGGCCGGCGGTGCTCGCCCTCGCGCACGGCGCCGGGCTCGCGGGCATGGTCGGCGGTCAGGCCCTCGATCTCGCCTGGGAGCGCGGGCACGAGAACCAACCGACGCGCCAGTTCTTCCCGCGCGTCGACGCGCCGCGCACGCTCGAGGCGCTCGAACAAATCCACCACCTCAAGACCGGCGCCCTGTTCCGCGCCTCGCTACGGCTCGGCGTCCTGGCCGCGCAAGGCGAGCGCGCCGACCCTCGCTTGCTCGACGAGCTGGATCAGTACGCCCGGCGTTTCGGGCTCGTCTTCCAGATCACCGACGACTTGCTCGACGTCGAAGGGACCGAGGCCGAAACGGGCAAACGCATCGGCAAAGACGCAGACCGAGGAAAACTCACGTATCCCGGATTTCTGGGAGCGGCGGAGAGTCGTCGGCGTGCGGAACAACTCGTGCGCGAAGCGTGCGCCTGGGCGGCGCCCCGCGGCGAGGCGGCGCTGCCGCTGGCGGCGCTCATGGAGTATCTGCTGTCCCGGCGCCATTAGAGCGGTTTGCGTTGGTATTGCACAACGGTACCGGCGAGGGGGGGGGGGGGGGGGGGGGGGGGGGGGGGGGGGGGGGGG
>JBBQPM010000301.1:0-5837 GCA_038217425.1 Gemmatales bacterium | reverse complement strand
GTCGGCGGCGAGCGGCCAGCTCGCCACTTCCACCTCGCGGGTGTGCAGATAATCGCGTAGCGCCCGGAAGCCGGTGAAGCTGTCGGGATAGACCCAGAACGTCACCACCGTCGAACTGTCGAGCGAATCGACGATCTGGCGAAAGTCCGAGTTGGGATCGAGCGCCTTCTGCCAGACTTCACCGCGTTGGGCGACCACGGGGACGACTTCGCCCTCGGAGAGGAACCAGCCGAAATAGTCGGTGTTCTGCTCGAGCGGATTCTCGGTGTCGACGAGTTGCTCGGTCGCGTTCTTCATCCGCACCATTTCGTAACGCACGCGGAAGGAGCCGATGGGCCGAGTTTCGTACGTCATCTTGAACTGCGTGCGCAAATCCTTGGCGAAACCGTCCATCTTGTCCTTGATTTCGTGGAGGAAGCCGGGGAGATCGACGAGGGCGACTCGGCCGGCCTTGATCTCGAAGTGGACTTCGCCGGCATCGCTGACCGCTCGGCTCACGGGAGTTTTGTACCGCAGCGCCTTGCGTTTGGGGGGCAAGTTTTCCAGGGCCGTGATCTCGCCGACGACGGCGCTGGCGCGTTTCTTCAGGTCGTCGATCTGCAGCGCGACGTAGAGCCCCTTCTTCTGATATTCCCGCGCTTCCTCGGCCAGCTGTTGCTCGCGCTGGGTGAGCACGATCTTTTCCTCGCTCAGCTTGGCGAGTTGGCCGGGGAGCGCCTTGGCCGTCTTCGCTTCCAGGTCAAGCTGCGCGATTTCCTTGGCCAGGCGTTCTTGGCCGGTGCGTAGATCCTCCTCGAGCACGGCCAGTTCGCCGCTGAGCGGATGGTCTTGCGCCTTGGGCGCGACCCGTGCGGGAATGGATGGCTCGGGGGGCTCGATCCACTTCATGGCGCTGCTGTACGAGCGAGCGCCGACCCACGCCACCAGGATCAAGCGGATGATGATGCCGATGAGATTGGTGACCACGTCCAGGAACGAATCGAAGCTGAACACGATCTTGTCGGTCGTCGGGCGTCGGCGGCGATACATGGTTTCCTCTTCACGCGGAAAACTGAACGCTCAAAAAAATCGGGCCACCGAGGTCACAGAGAGCACAGATAAAGAAAGAGACCGGCCATGAATATCGCGATTCTCAGCTCTCTCTTCCTCTGTGTTCTCTGCGGCTTCTCTTGTCGACTGCGACGACGAACTACTCCTCGACGTTGTCGCGGTTCATCGGCACGCCCAGGTCGACCAGCAGCGGATAGACGCGGAAGTAGGTGCGCGTGCCGTCGGGACGAACGCGCAGGCGAATCAGCGGACGGTACGGCGGCTCGCCCGGCAGCACCGTCGCTTGCCGTTTGGCGATCAGCTGCTTGACGACGGCCACGATTTGGCGGTTGATCGCGTCGGCCTGCGCCGCGTCGGTCATGTCGTACTCTTTCACAGACGGGTAGATCGTCGCCTGGTTTTCTTCGCAGTCGATGGTGATGACGAAGTCGCGATTGGCGACCATCCGCCCGATTGAAATCGGCCTGGGCACGAAACGAGGCCCCGGCTTCTTCTCCGCAAACATCGGCGGCACCGATGGATTCAGTCGGTTGAGCGGATCGCCCGGGTCGGCCTGAGGATCGACCGGAATGCCGCCGGGGATGCCCTGGCTCGGTTTCGCGAACGGATCCTGCGAAGGTTCGGAGGTCCCCTGGCCCGGAGTGCCGGAGCCGGGTTGTCCCTTCGCCCCCGATCCGCTCTGCAGCGGCGGAACCGGACCGGTCGACGGGTTGAACTGGAGCGGTGTGGGCTGACCTGCCTCCTACGGTTGGTTCAGCGTGAATGGACCCGGCGTGCCTGGTCCCGGTTGCCCCGGCGTGCCCTGTCCCGGTTGCCCCGGCGTGCCCTGTCCCGGTTGCCCCGGCGTGCCCTGTCCCGGTTGCCCCAGCGTGCCTTGTCCCGGTTGCCCCGGCGTGCCTTGCCCCTGCTGACCGGGAGTGCCTTGCCCTGGCTGACTCGCGATGAATGGTTTGTTCGATGTGAACTGCCCGGTGCCCTGCCCGAACTGACCTGTTGCACCCGGCTGGTTTGGGATCAACTGTCCCGGCGTTCCTTGCATCGGTTGACCGGGATTGAAAGGCTTGTTCGAGCTAAACTGCCCTGGCTGGCCGGGTTCGCCTTGCATCGGTTGACCCGGAATGCCCAACGTTCCCTGCCGCGATGGGTTCGGCGCAAACGGCCCTGACATCCCCGACCCGACCGTTCCTACGGATTGATTCGGTGCGAAGGAGCCCGGCGTTCCCGATCCCGGTTGCCCCGTCGCGCCCGACGGGAACCCGCCCGGCGTTCCGGTCATGGGAAGACCCATCCCGGGAAACGCCCCGGGCGCTGCCGGACGCCACGGGCCGGGCGCGGGCAGCGGCGAAGACGCGAATTGCCCCAGCGCGCCCGGAGTTCCGCTGCTGCTGCCGGGCGTCTTCATGCCGCTGGATACCTTCGGCGTCATGGTGATGGCGCCGACCTTCGGGGAGCCCGCCTGCGCCGTCGCCGGCAGAAAGGCGAGCGGCGGCTTGCCGTTCTTCGCGAACGATTCCTTGGCCGAATCCTCGCTGGAGAAATCGAAGACCCAGTCGGCCTCCACCAGTTCGTAGCCGAAGTCGACGCCGTAAATGGTGAGCGACGACCGCGCCAGCCCGTACGATTTGACGCCGTCGGGCCGGATCAAAAAAAGCACGTACAGCTCCGCGCGCGACTTGCCGCCGCGCTGCAGGCCGCGACGTTCGACTTCGTCGCGGATGTTTTCGACGCTAAGCGTCTCGCGCTGCAGCAGACTTTTTTCGGGATGGAAGATCAGGCCCTCGTCGACGCATTCGACGTACATCGGCTTGCGCCGGTCGCCGCGTTTGCCCTGGTAGGGGACGAGGGAATAGACTTCGGGCTCGGCGCTTTTGTGATTCCTCAACTCCTTGGCCCAGCTCTCGAGCTTGAGCAGATCGTCGGTGAGTTTCGCGAGTTCGAGGCGCTGGGTGAGGTCGCCCTTGGCGAGTTTGTCCTGCAGCAGCGACTGCCGGGCCGCGAGCAGGGCGCGCTCGCGCTCGAGTTCCTGGCCCGTGCGGGCGATCTCGCTTTCGAGCGTTTGTTGCTGCGCCCGGAACATCGAAATCGAGAGCACGGTCTTCATGCGGTCGGCGTCGAGAGCGTCCTTCTTGGATTTCAGATCGGCCGACTGCTGCAGCAGCTGGCGCTGAATCGCGTCGTGTTCCTTGTCCCACTCGGCTTTTTGCCGGGCCTCGAGCTGCGCGATCTTCTCCGCTCGGCTTTTGTCGGCGAGCTGGGCGAGTTCGTGCGCCTTGTGGCGTGCCGCGATCTTTCCTCGACGGTCGATGATGAAGAGCAAGAGAATCAGCGAGCCCATCGCCGCCAGGAGGACGGCGAGGAAGGGAAAGGTGTCGACATGGACTTTGTGCGGTGGACGTCGCATGAGCGATCTCTAGGCCGCCTTTTTCATGCCGCCGCTTTGCAGCTTCGCGGACAACAGATGAACCGCCGCGGTCAGACTCTCGACCGCCTGCTCGAACATACCGGTATTGGTCAGGCTCGAAAGATTCTGGTTGAGCGATTCTTGCAAGCGGATCAGGTTCGCCTCGCCTTCTTGCACGCCGATCAGCGCCTGCGCCTGGCTCTGGATGCCGTGGGCGAGAAGCTGCAGCGACTTCGCCTGCTCCTCGGCCGACTTGTGCAGCGCGAGCTGTTGTTGTTGCAGCGTGCGCTGATGTTCCTCGGCCGACTTGTGCAGCGCGAGTTGTTGATCCGAGGCCGACTTCTGCAGGGCGAGCTGTTGCTGCTGCAGGGCTCGCTGATGTTCCTCGGCCGACTTGAGCAGCAGTCGTTGTTGCTCGTCGACGGTCCTCTGGAAGGCGAACTGTTGCGCCTCGGACGTTTTCTGCAGCGAGCCGGCCAGTTGCGTGATCGCGGTCAGCATCGCCTGATGGCGAACGAGAAGCTTTTCCTCCGTTTCCTTCTGCTTCTCGCCATGGGAACGCAACGTGGTGTGCAGCGCGTCCTCGAGCGCCTCGGTCAGCTTCCGCTGCTGGGCCAGGCCGGTCTCGTTCCAGGTTTTGTTGGCGTGATCGATGGTGCGCGCCCAGACGAGGGCCTGCTTCTCGACGAGCTTTTCCATGGTGCCGAGAAGGATGTCGCTGTGCCGATGCAGTTCCATGACCATGCCGGAGGAGTCGGCGCCGCCGCGCTGGAAGCGGTGGGCGAGTTCGACGTCCGCGGTTTCGTCGACGCGCTGGAGCACGCTCTGCTCGATCTTCTCCGTGAGGAACGTGATGAACATAAGGACCATGGTGAGCGACAGACCGAGCGCGGTGGCGTCGAACGCGAGTCCGAGACCGCCGGTGACGCTGCCGAGGTTCTTGTCGAGCGTTTCGGGATCGACGCTGGAGATCGCCTTGGTGATGCCGAGCACGGTGCCGAGGAAGCCGAGGATGGGGATGGCCCAGGTGATGAAGCGGACGAGGGAATAGCTGGAATCGAGGGCCATGTGATCGTTGTCGGAGAGGCTGCGCATCTGGTCGTCGAGATCGTCGGCCGAGCCACGGTTTTCGACGAAGCCGAGGATATTCTCGATGCGTCGGCCCAGCAGCGTGTTGAGCAGTCGGCCCGGCTGCTGCTTGAGGTAGCCGAGAAGATTTCCCGCCTGGCTCGCGGGGACCGGTTTGCCGTCCCAGGCGGGAACGAGCTGGCTTCGGCAGGCCGAGCGTTCCAGGCCGCTGCCCAGGAATTTGAGCATGAGCATCATCAGGCCGCAGCAGAACATGACGACTTCGACCTGTTCGACTTCGTGCTGCACGTAGTGCGAAACGTCGTGCGGAACGAAGTCGCTGCTCAGCAGTTGCACCGTACCGAGCCCGAAGGGGATGCCGAAGAGGAACGTCCCGAGCGTGAGGAACGAACCCTTGCGTGGCGTGTGCCGAGTCTCGCTCATATCATCTCTCCGTGAAACTTCCGATTCAGATAATTCAGCCACAGAGTACACAGAGGACACGGAGAATTAAATCATGCCAATCCAGCGCGGTTGTCCGATTTCTTTCTCCGTGTCCTCTGTGCTCTCTGTGGCTAAAATTAAAGGGCCCATCGTTTCCCAACGCTAAAGATCGACCCATGGCGCGGGCGGAAGATAGCCAAAATCCCGTCCGCGCCCAGAGCGAAATGTTGGGGCGTAAGCGGGGCAAACGAGCGAGACTGCGTCGACGATTCCATCTCAAATCAGGCAAACCAGGGGTTTTCCATGACCGATCCGCGCGAGCGTCTCCTCGAAGTCTTCAAGGAACGCGCCTTCTCCTTCGGCAAGTTCACGCTCGCTTCCGGCAAGGAGAGCAGCTACTACGTCAACAGCAAGAAGGCGATTTTCAACAGCGAAGTGATCGGTCTGCTCGGCGAAGTGCTCTACGACATGACGAAAGATCTGAATATCGACGCGGCGGGGGGCCTGGAAGTCGGCGCCATCCCGCTGTCGGCGGTGCTCGCCTCGGCGTACTTCCGGCATGGCAAAGTTCTGGAAGGATTCTTCGTACGAAAACAGCCCAAGTCGCACGGCAGCCAGGAGCGCATCGAAGGCGTGCTGAAACCCGGCATGCGCGTCGCGGTGCTCGACGACGTGCTGACCACCGGCGGCTCGGCGCTGCAGGCGATCGCGGAAATCGAGAAGGCGGGCGCCGTCATCGTCGCGGCGGTGTGCATCGTTGATCGGCTGGAGGGGGCGCGCGATGCGATCGGCTCGAAATACGACTTTCGGCCGATCTTCACGATCCGCGATTTCGGCGTGGAAATGTAAGCCCAGTGGGTGAGGTACTCCGAAC
>JBBQPM010000300.1:0-5921 GCA_038217425.1 Gemmatales bacterium | reverse complement strand
AGGAGAAACTCGCGTCCTTACCCGCTTCGGGGCCCTCGAATGTGATCCTCGCCTCGGGATCGAGCTTCGCCCAGGGGGACCATGCATCCCATTTGCGGAGTTCGTTGATGTGAGCGAAAGGGATTTCGACGGGCGCTTCGATGCCGACTTTGCGTTCGACCGTCGTCTGCGGCGGTCGCAGCGCCACGACAATCACGGCAATCGCAACGACGGCGATCAGTCCGAGCAGGATATTCTTGAGCATAATGGGACGGACTCGAGGAAATGAATACGTTTGAACCTTCTTCATATCAGAATGGCGCCCTCGGGCAGATTGTCAAGAGCCGCGAGAATTCTCTTTCGGCCCGGACCGTGGGGGGGTATAATTGGAGAAAGCTCGTGTCCTGCGAACTCTCGGAGGATTGCCGTGAAATCGTTCCTGCAATGCGGATTCGTCGTCGCTTCAGTTTTATGCATCGGCATCGTCGGCTGGTCCCAAGACGACGGCCCCAAAAAGAAGCCCGATCTGGGCAAAGAAATCGAAGACGCGCTCAAGCAGCTCGAAAATCCCGCCCCACAAGCCAATCCCGAAGCGCCGGTCGAGCCGCAGCGCAAGCCCATGCTCCAGGGACAGGGAGCGGGACCGCTCAACGGCTTGATTCGTCCCGGGATGCGCCGCGCGGTCACGCCCGAAGACGTCATCCGCGATCTGGAAAACGTCGCTCGTAACTTCCAGGCGCTCTCCGACGTACTTGAGAAACTCGAACAGCCCGGCAACGAAGGAGCCGCCTTCGACATGCTCTTTAAACAGATGATCGAGATCAACCCGCGCATGGGCGAAATTGATCCCGGTATCGACGGTCTGTTGAAGCAGATCGACGTCCTGGGCAAGTTGCAGGGTCCCAACGCCAACGCCCCCCAACTCCTTCAGCAACAATTGCAGAACCTTCTAAAAAGGAGGGTCGGCCCCGCCGCGGCCATCGACCGCGTTCCGCCGGCGCGGCTCGGCGTACGCCTGCAAATCCCCAGCGAACTCCTTGTCGAACAGCTCAATCTCAATCCCGGACAGGGGCTGATCATCCTCTCGGTTGTTCCTGACTCCGCCGCCGCCAAAGCCGGGTTGCGCGCCTACGACGTCCTACTGGAAATCGACGGCAAGGTCGTCCCGAGCGAGATCGAGGCCTTCCAGAATCTCCTCCGCGACGTGAAGGCGGATCAGCCGACGAATATCACGATTCTTCGCAAAGGGCAGAAGGAAACGATCAAGGGCGTGACGTTTTAAGTTCTTTCCGAGAAGCGTCAGCGACGATTTTCGCAGGTCGTCGCTGAAGCTTCCGGCTCGGAAAGAAAGAGTATGGCTGGTAGCATGACCTCATGAGCGAACCCTATATTGCCCTGCAAGTGATGATGATGCCGCGGGACGCAAATCCGCAGCTCACCCCCACCTCCCAGCACAACAACGAGTACACCCTTTACTCGTCCATCTTCGGCGGCGTGATCCTCAGCTACATCGATCAGGCCGGCGCGATCGGCGCGCGCCGAGACGTCACCCGCGCCGGCGGCGTGCTCCCCAATCTTGTCACCGTCGCCATCAACCGCGTCGAGTTCAAGCAGCCTGTCCTCGTCGGCGACGTCGTCCGCTTCATCACCCGGCAAATCAAGCTGGGCCGAACGTCGATCACTGTTCACGTCCAGGTCGAAGCGGAGCGCGGCACGGAGGTTTTGCAGGTCACGGAAGCCGAGCTGGTCTACGTCCGCGTCGATCCGCTCAGTCGGCGTCCCATCCCGCTGATCGGCTGAAACTGGGAATCGCCCGTCGCGCCGTTACAATGATAACGAGGAGCATGCATGTACGACCCGCGTTACTTGGCCGGCATCGTGCTTTTCAATCGCGGCGATTACTTCGAAGCCCACGAAGTCTGGGAACTCCTGTGGATGGAGGCGAGCCCGGAAAAATCGTTCTACCAGGGGCTGATCCAGTCGGCCGTCGGGCTGTGCCACTTCTGCAACGGCAACGTTCGCGGCGCGGTGAAGCTGTATCGTTCGAGCCGAAGTTACCTTGAAAAGTATGAGCCCGGCATCCTGGGCCTGGACCTGCAGAAGTTCGGCGCTGATATGCAGGCATGCTTCGCAAAGCTCCTGGAAAGCGCCGAGCCCCCGCGAATCGAACCGGACGAGGCGTTATTGCCCGAGATCGCACTGGACCCCGAGCCGGATGATTGGCCCGACCCGGCGCCTTACTTGGCGGAAGAGCATTGATGAACGAGCCGTATTCAGAGGACGACGTTTTTTCGGGATGGGCCCGGCTCTTTCCGCTGCCCAATCTCGTGTTTTTTCCGCACGTGGTTCAGCCGCTGCACATCTTCGAGCCGCGTTACCGCCAGATGACCGCCGACGCCCTGGCCGGAGACCAGCGCATCGCCATGGTATTGCCGCGCTCCGGGTGGGAGAAGGACTACGAAGGCCGGCCCGCGATTCACGACATCGCCTGCGTCGGCAAGATCATCAACCATCAAAAGCTCGAGGACGGCCGATACAACTTGCTCCTGCGGGGAGAATTCCGCGTGCGGCTGATCGAGGAAGTGACGCACGAACGCCTGTATCGCCTGGCCAAGGCGGAGGTCCTGGAGGAGACGTTGATCGAGAATGAGTCGGCCCGCCGACACTGGCGCGAGCGGCTGGTCGAACGGGCCAAGCCGTTTTTGGTCAAGGGGGGCGAGGTGCAGGAGGAGTTTCTGAAACTGATCGATTCGAAGCTGCCGCTCGGCGCACTGGCCGACATTTTAGCATTTGCGTTGCCGCTGGGTTGCGATTTGAAGCAGCACATATTGGAAGAGAGCGACGTGGAACGTCGGCTGGAGCGGCTGGTGCGCTTCCTGACGCCGAAGTCGGCGGGGAGCGAGGGCCGACCCTTTCCGCCGGAGTTCAGTTCGAATTGATTACAACACAAGCCCAGCGGGTGAGGTACTCCGAACCCCTGGGAAAAAGTGCACGCGACAGATGATCCCAGGGGTTCGGAGTACCTCACCCGCTGGGCTTCGTTTCAACTATTTGCCGAACGTGTCGAGCGCCACTTTCTGGAACGTGGGCCGAATGCTTTTGCCTTCATCGGTGGGGAAGCTCACGTGCTGCATGAGCAGGATGGCGACGAGCTGCTTCTGCGGATCGATCCACATCAAGGTGTTGTACGCGCCGCCGTGGCCGAAGGTTTCGTACTTCGCCTTGTTCGTCATCCAGCCCAGGCCGTAGCTCCCCCCTTTCAGATCGCCCGTCTGCGTCGTCGTCATTTGCTTGACGGCCTTCTCCGAGAGGTAGCGTTTGCCGTCCAGTTCGCCGCCGTTCAGGATCATCTGGCAGAACTTCGCCAGGTCGCTTGACGTCGAGAAGAGGCCGCCGCCGGGGAACGCGTGACGCTTGGTCTTGTTGTCGAGAGGTTGGCCGAAGAGCAGGATCGGCGACGCCTCCAGGCCCTTTCTGTCGGGCGCGGCTTTATAGGTCTTGGCGAGGCGTTTGAGTTGCTCCCCCTGGGGCCAAAACGTCGTGTCCTTCATGCCCAGCGGCGTGAAGAGACGCTTCTGCAGAAATTCTTCGTACGACATGCCGCTGACAACTTCGATGATGCGCCCGGCCGTATTGATGCCCGGGTTGTTGTACTGGTACTGCGTCCCCGGCTCGAACTGCAGCGGCGCCTTCGCGTAGTCGGCGACCGCCTCGCGCAGCGGTTGGCTATCGAGCACCTGGGCCTCTTTCGCGTTCTTGCCGATCAACCCGCTGGTGTGCGAGAGAATGTCCTTGACGGTGATGGGCCGCGAGGCTTTCTTGAGTTCGCTCTTGCCGTCCTTTTTTTCCAGGACCATCTGCCCCTTGAACTCCGGGAGAAACTTTTCAACCGGATCGTCGACGGAGAGTTTGCCCTCGTCGATCAACAGCATCAGGGCGGCGGCGGTGATCGGCTTACTCATCGATGCAATCCAGAAGAGATGGGTCGTCCCCATGAGCGTGTTGTTCTCGACGTCCGCATAACCGACGGCTTCGTGGGCGAGGATCTTCTCCTTGTCGGCGACCAGCATGACGGCGCCTGCCAGCGTCTTGCTATCGACGAACGGTTTGAGGCTGGGAGCGAGTTTGTCCTGCGCGGGCGCAAGCCCGGCCGTCAGAACCAGAAATAAGAATGCAAACGCGGCACGCATGGCTGAAGTCTCCTTGAAGAATGAGGCTGTCCAGGAGTCTATTGTGCGCGTTCGGCGGGTCTGGAGCAATCCATCGCGACATTTGGCGCTCGAGCGTCAACGCGTCGTGAGGCTTGGCTCATGGCTTGCCGCCGTCCGACAAAACTTTAATCTCGCCCGATTCGAAGCAGTAGACCCATCCGTGGATGCGGGGGATCATCGCGGGAGGTCGGCGGTGCTTGATGAGCGAAAGGTTGCGCAGGTGCTTGATCTGGAGCATCACATTTTCTTCAACCAGGAGGCGCAGCTTTTCGTCGCGCGTCATTGGGTTCTGAAGGACCATACGATCGACTTTCTCCTTGGCGCCGCTGCCGATGAGCAGCCAATCGGCGATGTAGTGCGAGTCGACGCCTTCATCCATGGCGGCGATGCCGCCGCATTTGTAGTGCCCGCAGACGATGATGTCCGGAATCTTGAGATGGTCGACGCCATACTCGATGATCGCGGCGATGTTGACGTCATTGAACGAGACGATGTTCGCCACGTTGCGGTGTACGAAAATGGTCCCGGGCTTCGTGTCGGTGATGACGTGTTCGCTGACGCGCGAATCCGAACACCCGATCCACAGGAACTTCGGATTTTGCCCCTGCGAGAGCGCCTGGTAATGTTCGCGATGCGTCGCAAACTCCGACTCTCGAAACCGGCGATTGCCATCGAGCAATTCCTGGATCATGTTTTTCTCTCTCGCGAATGTGGTCCGGGGCTCTCCGCAATGCTATCTTGTAGTTGTCGACCCGGCCAGGCCAACGATCCGATTCCGAGAGTCCAGGAGTTTTCGTGAACGTCACTTTGTTGCCGTCGTCGCTTGGCCAGAACGACGGCGTCGCCATGCAGTATCTCACGTCATTCTTGATCGGCGAGGCGCTGGCGGTGGATGCCGGCAGTCTCGGTTTCGTGTTGCACCCGGACGCGCAAGCGCGCGTCAAGCATGTGCTCCTCTCGCACTCGCACATGGATCACCTGGCGTCGCTGCCGTCGTTTCTGGATACGATCTTTGGCATGCAATCGGAACCGGTGACCGTGTACGCCAGCCAGGAGGTGTTGGATTGCATGCGCACCGACCTCTTCAACGATCGCGTTTGGCCCAACTTTCTCGCGCTCACCGTCGCGGGCCGGCCATTCCTGAGAGTGCAGACTCTGCGTGCGGGTGAGTCCATCGATGTGGGCGACTTGCGGGTTACGCCGATCCCCGTCGATCACGTCGTTCCGACCTTCGGCTTCGTCGTGGAAGACGCACGTTCGGCCGTCGTCTTTTCCGCCGACACTGGGCCTACGGAAACCCTTTGGCGAGAAGCGAACGCCCGAAGCAACCTGAAGGCGATCTTTCTGGAAGTGAGTTTTCCCGACAAATTGCAAGCTCTGGCGCAGGTATCGAAGCACCACACTCCCGCGAGTTTTGCCCTCGAAGTTTCCAAAGTCAAACAGCCAGCGCCGTTTTATGCCTACCATCTCAAACCGCGCTACGTCTCCGAGGTGCTTCAGGAACTTGAGGCTCTCAATCTTCCGAACGTCCATGCCGCCGAACCGGGCGTGACGTACGAGTTTTAAGTAGCCCGCTTAGTACTACAGCGATGGAAATTTGCAGTGCGTTGCAGTAACTTCAAATACAGGAAGCATTTACTCCCCTCTCCCTCCGGGAGAGGGGTTGGGGGTGAGGGGGAATAGCCGTGCTATTGAGTTGAGCCATTTCCCCCTCACCCCCGCCCCTCTCCC
>JBBQPM010000299.1:0-5937 GCA_038217425.1 Gemmatales bacterium | reverse complement strand
GGCAACTGAATGCGAGAGGGCTGGGCGATGGAGCCGCCTAGAACGTAGGGCGTCGTAGACATCTGCGATTGCCACAAGCCGAGCCGAAAGTGGAATGGCATTTCCCACGAGCCTGTCCGGATACCCACTACCATCAAACCGCTCATGATGATGGCGAATTATGTCGATGGCCATTTGTAAGTAAGCAAGGGCCGATGGATTCCGCTCAACCACTTTTTCCAGAATGGCGGCGCCCATGGTCGTATGAGTCTGAATCAGGAGTCGCTCTTCCGGCTCCAATTTGTCCGGTTTTTGCAGAAGGTAGTCCGGTAACGCCACCTGTCCGATATCGTGGAGCGGGGCAGAGAATTCCAGGAGCACTACAAAATGTGCATCCGTATTTTCAATGAAGGCCCTGGAATGCCTGGCCTCCTCGGCCAAGCAACGGCAGTAACGGGGCATTCGCAGTCGATGTCCGTCCGGCTCGCCGCAACGAAGCCCTGCCAGATCGGCCAAGGCCAGTATAAGACCATTGCGGTCCTTGATGAGGTTAGCGATCTTGCCCGACTGATTTTGCTCCAGATGCTCGTTACAGGTGTGCAGCTTCAGAGTCAAACGGTCGATTCGGTCCTGAGCCTGCTTCAACTTGAGAGCAGCGTTGACTCGCGCTCGCAGCTGAACCATGCTCGGGGGCTTTGGCAAAAAGTCGTCGGCGCCCAGGGCGAGGAATTGCGCCATCTGATCCGGCGCCACGTGGCCCGACATCATGATCACTTTCAAATTCGGACATGGGGGATTATTTCGAATCCTTTCGAGTGCCTCCAAGCCACCGAGATTTGGCATGGAAACGTCCATTACGACGATATCGGCCGGCTCGGCTCTCAATGCCGCCAACGCGGCTATACCGTCACCGGCTTCACGGCACTGGTATCCCGCGTCTTCCATAGCGAATCGTAACATGGTTCGAAGCGACGCGTCATCATCGACAATCAATACCTGTGGGTGAAAGCTTTCGCCGTCGGCACTTTTTGCTTGAGCGGGCCGTTCTCGGCTTGCATCGACGCCATTCGACGTTACAAATGTCAACGACGGATCGGCCTTCAGAAATTGCAATAGAGCATGCATTAGCTCAGACGGGTCGGCAAACCGGTCCAGCGGCCGCAAAGCCATTGTCTTGAGAACGATCGCATCAAGTTCCGGAGGGATATTTTGGCAAAGCGCGCGCGGCGACGGCGGCAGTGCGATTCTTTTTGCAAGGAGCGCTTCCGCCAGATCGGCCGGAGCGGGATCGGCCCTTGACCCGTGAGGCACCAGAACATGCTTGCCCCCAGGCCGTAAATGTCCGCCCGAATATCGACTGAACTCGCGTCCTCAGCTTGTTCCGGCGCCATGTAGTCAATCGTACCCAGAGGGGTGCCTGCCTGCGTGAGTTGCTTCTGTTGAAAATGGCGGGCGAGTCCGAAATCGGTGAGCTTCGCCTCTCCCTCTGCGGTGATCAAGATGTTGGATGGTTTAATGTCGCGATGGATCAGTTGCTTTTGATGGGCCTCGGCCAGTGCGCTGGCAATTTGATAGATGACATCACAAGCCTTCGTCGGTGGCAACGGACCGTGGCGCTTCACGTATTGCTCCAGATCCAGCCCAGCTACATATTCCATCACAAAGTAGTAAAGATTGGAGAAATCGTGTTCGGACCCAGAAGTCTTCCCTGCCTCGAATGCCGCGACAATGTTCGGATGTTGCAATGCCGCAACCGACCGCATCTCGGTAATAAACCGCGTCAATAGTGGGTTGCCGCCTTGGAACGAAAACGGAACTACCTTGATTGCCGCCAGCCGCCGCATTAGCAGGTGTTCAGCCTTGAACACCACTCCCATGGCGCCGGCGCCAATGCGCTCGAGAATGCGATAGTTACCCACGATTAAGCTACTCAGGCGCCCGGTGCTGATTCGGCCGGCTTGATAATCGGTTAGGAGCTGTAATTGCACTAACTCCGCAAGCAATTTATCATTGGAGGATTGGGTCGCTAATCTGTCACGGACGGGCGTCGGCAGCGCCTGCCAATCTTCCTCAAGGATGACACATTTCGAGAGCATCTCGCGCAGCATCGGCAAGCTTGAGTCAAGTAATTTAGCCGTTTCGCCGGGTTGTGACGAAGCATGTCCAGTTTGCATCGAGACTACGCTTTCTCGGTGGTGTGCGGCCGATCCAGGACTTCGCGCACCTTGCGGGCCAGAACTTCCGGCGCGAATGGCTTGTGCAGGAACGGCATTCCCGATTCTAGTACGCCATTAAGAACGACTGCATCATCGGTGTAGCCGGACATGTAGAGCACCTTCATGGCTGGTTGCCGGATCGCCAGACGCTGCGCCAATTGGCGGCCACTGAAGTGCGGCATGATCACGTCGGTGAGCATCAGGTCGATCGGTGCGGTGTGCGTTTCGCAGATGATGAGCGCGTCGCCGCCGTGCCTGGCGTCCAGAACCTTGTACCCGTATTGTTGCAGGATTGACGCTGCTAAATTGCGGACACCGTCTTCATCCTCGACAAGCAAAAGAGTTTCCGTACCGCCGCGCACAGGGACGCTGTTCCACTCCATCCTCGCGACCGGTTCTCCGCTCGGATCCCGCGGCAAGTAAATTTTGAACGTCGTGCCGTGGTCCACCTCACTGTAGAACTCGATATGCCCGCCGCTTTGCTTGACGATGCCGAAGACGGTAGCGAGTCCCAGGCCCGTCCCTTTGGTCGGGCCCTTCGTGGTGAAGAAGGGCTCGAAAACCTGGGCTCGAACATTTGCATCCATGCCGCAGCCTGTGTCGGTAATGGCCAGAAGAACGTGCATTCCAACTTTTGCTTCGGAATGCGATTGAACGTAACTTTCGTTTAGTTCGACATTCTTCGTTTCTAGAAGAATCTTCCCACCTTTGGGCATGGCGTCGCGGGCATTGACGACGAGATTCATGACCATCTGTTCCATCTGCCCGGGGTCGGCTTTTACAAACCACAGATCCGGTTCGGTCAGGAAGGTGAACTCAATATCCTCGCCAATCAGGCGGCGCAACATCCGATCGAAATCGTTGAGAACTAAATTCAGATCCAGGACGACCGGCGCCAGCACTTGCTTGCGACTGAATGCCAATAGCTGGCGCGTCAGGCTGGTGGCCCGCTCGCCGGCCTTGCGGATTTCAGTTAGCGACACGCGCAAGGGGTCATCCGCTCGAAGCTTGGAAAGAATGATTTCGCAGTAACCCATGATGATGGTGAGGAGGTTGTTGAAATCGTGGGCGACGCCGCCAGCGAGCTTGCCAAAGGCCTCCATTTTTTGGGACTGGCGGAACTGGTCTTCGAGTTCTTTGCGTTCCGTGATGTCGGACCAGGAGCCGACGATCTCCACGGGTGCACCAGGCTTGGAGACGAGCTTTTTCTCATCGCGAAGCCAACGGTAATTGCCAGCTCTGTGACGAATGCGGTATTCCTGTACGAGATGCCCCGTCTTTAAAATGTCCATGACTTCGGCCTCAATGCGCGCCGATTCCTCGGGATGCAAGTGCTGCTCGTACCATTCTCGGCCATGGCATTCTTCAGGTGTGAAGCCTAACATGTCGATTATGTTGTCGCTAGTCCAGGTGCTCGTAAATCGGCCATTCTCCCGTCCGAGAGAGTAAAGCACAGCGGGACTTGTTGAAACAATACTGCGTAGGCGTTCCTGGGATCGCCGGTACTGCTCCTCCAACTCGTGCCTTTTAGTCACATCCGTTTGCACGCCAACGAAATTGAGCAATCGCCCGTCAGAATGCAAGACGGGGGCGAGCGACAGTTCATTCCAGAAAGAAGTGCCGTCTTTGCGATAGTTTAGCAATTCCACCGTACAGGGCTGTCCCTGCTCGAGAGCCTGTCGAATTTGCGCCGTGGCGAGGGGATCGGTATCCTTGCCCTGGAGGAAGCGGCAATTTCGGCCGATAATTTCTTCATTCCGATACCCGGTCATGCGTTGCAGGGCCGGGCTGGCATAAATAATCGGATTGTCAGGGAGGTTCGGATCGGTAATCAGGATGCCCTGCGTGACTGCCTGAATGGCGCCATCGCGGGTGCGCAGCGCAGTCTCCACCTTTTGCCGAGCGGTGATGTCGTGAACCAGTGCGAAGACTCCGATGAATTTTCCGGCCCGGTCCTGTAAAGGCGTGTTGTGCCATTCGCAGAATATGGTCTGCCCGGCCTTGTTCAGATTTTGCGCGACTGCGTGGGCGAACATGTCGCCCCTCTTGAGTCGCGCGAAGACTTCCTCCACCTCCGGCCAGGCTTGAGCGGGGATGATGTTTGCAAGCGGCGGCCCAATGTTCAGCATCTCTTCTTTGCTGTAGCCGAAGATCCCCTGCGCGGCAGGGTTCCAGTCGATGATGCGGAAGTCAGCGTCGGTCAGCACGTAGCCTAAAGGCATTCGGTCGATTTGCATCTGCAATCGCGCGAGATGTTCGTCCCGCTCGACCTCGGCGCGCTTGAGTTCGCTGATGTCGAGGACAAAGGCCACCCCCTGGTCGCTACTCCCGGCCAGCATTGCCCCGCTCATAAGAATGGGAATTCTTCGGCCATCCGCGCTGATAAGCTCCTTTTCATAGGGAGTCGAGTTGCCGCCGGTCATTAGGCCGTTGATGTAGCGGCGGTCCGAGTCTCGGTATTCGGGGGGCGTCATATCGCCCCAGCGCACATGGCCGCCAACGAGGTCGTCGCGCGAGTAGGCGATCATCTTGAGGAAGGCGTCGTTCGCCTCGCTGATGCCGCCGCCGGTATCCCAGCTGATGACGCCGATCAGGTTCGACTGGACGAGATAGCGTACCCGATCTTGACTTAGCCCGAGCGCGTCCTGCGTGTGCTGGTTGTGTATCGCGGCGGAGAGCACGTTGGCGATTGCTTGAAGAAAATTCACGTCGGAGGTGCTAAACGACTGCTTTCGGACCGAGTGGATGCTCAGGGTGCCGAATGCGCGGCCATGGACCTGGATAATGACGCTAATGCCGCTGACTACGCCGTGCGCGCGCATCAGCGGCGCCACTTTGAAACGGGTCTCGGTATCGAAATCGTCCGTGATGACGGGACCGCCCGTCAACACGGCGAACCCCGCCGAGGAATTTTGGCCGGCCGGCACCGTGGCCTTCCCGATCAGTTCTTGGTTCCAACCTGCCCCCGCCAGTAAGCGGAGTGCCAACCCGTCCGGGAGCACCTCCCACACCCCGCAAAATTCGCACCCAAACGACTGTGCCGTTTCCCGCGTGGCCTCCTGGATGACAGCGGAAACAGACACTTTCTGGAGGGCGTAGCGTCCCAGGTCTGCCACCACGCTTTGCTGGCGTAGCCTTCTTGCCAGGCCTTCGCGCAATTGCTTCTGTGCGGATATATCGCGCGCTATCCACGAGTACCCGTAGGGGAGACCGTCCGGATTGCGAAGGGGCGAGGCCGTGATCGATACGTCCGCACGCGTGCCGTCCTTGCGAAGCCGCACTGACTCGAACGGTTCGACCCGCTCGCCGCGCCGGAGTTGTTGCAGAACTGCCCCAATCTCCTCCATCTTGTCGGGCGGGACAATGGTGGACATCGGCGTACCCAGCACCTCGTGGGCCATCCAGCCGAAAAGACGCTCGGCGCCTGGATTCCAGGTGAGGAGTAAGCCATCGAGCGACCTGGAGATGATGGCGTCATCGGAGGAGTCCACAATGGCAGCGAGTTGAGCGGCTGCCTGCTCGGCGCGACGGCGGGCCCTACGGTTCCCGGCCTCGCGCACCTCGCGCTCGACCGCTGCGGACAGACGGGCAAGGTTGCCTTTTAGTTCTACAGCGCTAAATTAGCAACTGCATCGGCGACTTTTGGCGCGACTTTCGAGCGGCGCGGTTTCGTTCCTGGTGATACGTGACGACCTCGGCTGTGTGCTTGAGTTCCGTGGTCTTACGACGGTTGCGTTGCCAA
>JBBQPM010000298.1:0-6003 GCA_038217425.1 Gemmatales bacterium | reverse complement strand
CGCGACCGCCGCCGCGATCGTATCGATCGAATATGTCTCGCCTGCGGTATAGCCGCCGTTGTCCGTCCCGGCGCCTCCCAAGGGATGAGTCTGAGCGTCGTGGGTCAAGATGTCGCGGATAGAATCGTCGTCGAGGACGTTCAACGCGAGCATACCTTCGCCGTGGACGCCGCTCACGGTGACCGTATACGACTTCCCGGACCCAGTGACCGAGACAGCCCCGAAGGCGATCGAACCGGTCAGAGCCACCTGGAAATCGCTCGCATCGACGCCGACGACTTGCTCGCTGAAATCGACCCGAAACTGCACCGAACTCGCGTTGCTAAGCGGCGTGCCAAGACGCGTGACGCCCGTTACGGTCGGCGCCGTCGAGTCCTCGGTTATCAGCGCCGTCTTCGCCGGAGTGGAACGGAGCTTGCCATCGGAGGCAATGACGAAAAACTGATTGTTGGCATCTTGTTGTAAGTTGACCGAGGCGACAAAGCCTTTGCTTCCCTTGGCCACGGTGGTCGAGGTCGCAAGGGCATCGACGCCGGCGTCGTAGACGCCATTTTGGTTGCTGTCCCGATAAATTTGAATCGCCGTCCCGTTCTTGGCTGCTTCTTGGAGGGTGCCGCGAATCGCATATACGGCCTGATCGACCCGCATCGGCGCAATCGGATCGAGCAGAATCGGCTGGGCTAAAACAGTCGCTGGGTTGATTCTGTCCTCCAAGGTTTCGAGCATGGGACGCATCCATCGCGGCGGCCGACTCTTCCCCTGGCGGGCCGATTGTTTGCTCGGAGAATGGGATTGGAAGGCACGTTGAATCCAGTGAAACATCGAACTTCCTCCAATGGGGTCCGGGCTAGTGGCCGGACGAGCGCGCGGGCTTCCTGCGACCGAAGCCGAGGTATGGGATTTCTTTACGCTTAAGCGCGCGTCGCCTCGCCCAAGCTGCGGGGCGGGGTAAGCCTTCTTAGGTTAATATTTCCCGCCGGGCAAAGCCGAGAATCGGGCAGTCATAGTTTCAATACGAACCGAGCAAAGTTCGTGCCGACATCATGGCGGAGAAGGCGCGTTTATCTTCCCAACGCCCTCGCGGGATGTTCGATCGCTGCATTATGACTTGATGACTTGCCGCTTCGTCGGTATCTGTGGCTGCGTTCCAGCGTGCCAGCGATTGTTCAATGAGCGGTTCGACCGGTTTCACTTTGGGATGGATCTCTGACGCGATTCAGTTAGCCGACGGCAACACTGCCGCTAGAAAACGGCCAACTTGTCGGCATAAAAAATGCAGCTCGCTCCTTACGTTCCGGCAGACGCCGGTTTTCCAAGCTTCCTTTTAGGAGTTGCGAAATGAAGTTCACAATATCGTGTGGTATCGTGCTCGCCTGGGGTATGGTTGCCCTCGTCGCCCCTGCTCAACAAACCACGGTCCAAATTCAAGGGACTGGCACGCAAATTCGTGGGCAAGTAATCAGTGCCAGCAACGGGCAGTTCGTCGTGCGCGGCCCGAACAACAAGGAAATTACTTTCTACGCAAATCCCCAAACTCGCTACTTCGCGAATAACCAAGCCGCCAAATTCGAAGCCATTCGAGTGGGTAGCACCCTTAACGTCTGGTACGGAGAGCCCGTAGAAAACAAGATCTACGTCAACACCGTCGCCGTTCTGCCCGCGGATACCGCCGCACCGAATCCTCAGGCTGAGGTCTACGAAGGCGAGATCGTCCGAATCGTCGGCAAGGATCAGGTGGTGATCAGGACGAAGGACGGCAAGGAAATTATCGTCTACGTTGAACCCAAGACAACCTACCGATTTGACGACCAGCCGGCGCAATTCAATCAGTTCCAAGTGGGCGTGCCGGTTCGAGTGGATTACTACCTTCGGGATAGCAGACCGTATGCCCGAGGAATCCTGGGCCGTCGCAACAAGTAAGTAAAGAATCTCTGAAACAGAGAGAGCCCGCACCGTCGCTCGAAGGTACGGTTTTTTTTGGATCTCCAGACCTTACTACAGTTGCACGACGCCCGAGCATACCGCGGATGTCAAACCGAAGCCGAGCGAAAGTTGCTACCCGCCGCGAGCTGGCCTCGGTCCTCGCTGACGCCAAGCAGAAGGCCATTCGATCCGCGAACGCGTGGCGGAACCTGACCATCGTGCGGCTGGCGTGCTGCTGCGGGCTACGCGTCTCGGAGATCGCGGGCCTGCAACTGGGCGACGTCGTCGTGGACGTGGCCCGACCGCATCTGCGGCTACGCCGAGAAACGACGAAAGGTAAGAAGACTCGGATGGTGCCGCTCTGATGGGATGCGGGCACGCTCGAAGACTTGCTTCGTGGAAGATCGAACGGCAGAAGCATGGAGCCCAACCCGGGGAGGCGTTCGTCTGCTCGGTGCAGTCGCATCGACAAGGCGAATCGCTACAGCGCAATGCGGTCCGGCGCCGGTTCCTGTCAGCATGCAAGATCTTGGGGCTGGCGCGACTACGCACGCTCACGATTCACCACGGGCGGCATACGTTCATCAGCCATGCGCTCGCTGGCGGGCGCACGTTGGCGGAGGTGCGATTAACTGCGGGGCATTCGAATGTTGCGGTGACCAGCGTGTATTTGCATGTTGCGGTCGAGGATGATGCGGAAGCTGGAGACCTGTTTGCGAGTTGACAACGTCGCGTCACCTCAGCCCCGCATCCAAAGCCGAACGGCGATCGGCCTCGCATTGGTTCATCGACCGCAGCGTCAAAGTGTCGGATCGAAGCACGCAAGTTCTAAATTTAGAAGCAACAGTCAGAGCGGCATCACCAGCTTCGTTGAGACACCGACCAAAATGCGAGCCGTGAGCGCTCCCACGGAAGTCTGTTCCAGCACTACCGGGCCGTCCGCTGTGGCGGGCGGAAAGAGCAGCCAGCTTTGGCCCACGCTGTTGGGTCAGTACGGCGTAAAGTTCGACATCCTGCGCGACGTTGCCCGAGCAATACATCACATTCATCACGCCGGAGGCCTTCGGCTGACCAAAGGCCGACGCAACCGAGTTCGCCGCGGCTTCGTCCGCACCAAGTTGCCTGAGCGCGACCAGGGCGGGTTGCGCCTTTCCCTGCCCGATGAGTTCCTTGATGCGCTCAAAGACCTTCGCGTTCGCATCGATCCGTACGGGTTCCTGGATGGGATTGCACGTCGCGCCCACAAAAGCCGCTGCAGCCCCCGCCGCCCCCGCCACCGTCGGGTACTCGACCCCCTGGAAAGCGCCATCCGTTCCCAGGGACATTTCCACCACGTTTGCACCAGCGACATGAACTGGAATTCCCCACGGAAAGTGGACACGAATTCCGACAAAACAAACAACGCCAAGCCATCGACATAAGAGCTTTTATCAAAGCCGGTTATGAACCTCAAAGTTTGCAGACGAGGATTCGAGTCGAACCCTGAAAGGCCCAGGGATGCCCATTGGGTGCATGAGGAGAAAAGCCCAGGAGCTTTTCAGGGCTCCTGGGCGGGCTGCAACGGTAGGGTATTTGCTTACGCCGCCAGGCCGATGAACGGGCTGAGGCTGTTGGTCGCGTCGGACAGGGTGATCTTGTCGCGGAGCCAGGGCTGGCCGCCGACCCGCTGGACGAACCGCCAGACGCTCTGGTTGGTGAGAAACGCGACGTGTTCGCTGTAGGCGATCTCGATCTGCGAACGGTCGCCGATCAGGTAGTGGTGGAAATCGCACAGGGTCACGTCGTTGGCCGTCCCCAGGGCCGGGACTTTCTCGCTGACGAGGAAGTCGTAGTTGAGGATCTTCATCTTCGGCTTTCCCTGGAGGTCGTTGGCCAGGAAGATGATGTTGTCACCGCCGGTCATCTGGATGAGCTGAGCCATGACAGTGGGATGACCCACCCACGCGATGGAGCTTTCGTCGCCGCCGGGCAGAAGGCGAGCGTACATATTGGCCACGTCGGCCAACTTGAACAGGTTGCTGGTGGTGCGAGTCGCCGAGATCAGACCGGTCCAGTTCTGCACGCCGAGCGGTTTGCCGACGCCGTTGCCGCGCAGGAAGGCGTAGTCCTCGTACCAGGCGATGGCCCGGCTGAACAACTGCATGAGGAACGCTTCCAGGCCGATGGCCGAATCCTGGAGCAAGGTGTTGGAGACCTTGCTGTAACCGGACAGCTCGTAGTTGACGAGTTCGATCTGCTTGAGGTTGGGCTCGGTCTCATTGACGGCGGTGGCTTCCTCGGTCCAGCGACCGACGACGCCCCCGAGGAATGCCGTATCGCCGGCGGAGGGCGCCGTGGTCACGTCGAGGGCCGGGATCTGCACCGAACGGCTCGTCATCGGGACGATGGTGGCCCGGGAGCGGACGATGGATTTCTCCGTCACCATGGCCATGAGCTTGTCGTGGAACTGCGTCGGCACGAGGAAGCCGCCGTTGGTTCCCGTCTGCGTGGACATGGCCGTCTTCTTGTCGATGGGGCTATCCCACTCGGCGAAGCGGCTGCCCATTTCCTCCAGGGCCTTCACGTCCCGGTTGTGGATGGCCAGGAGGAATTTGCCGAAGGTGGCTTTCGGGTCGCCGTTATTGCCCTCGCCAAAGATGGCGGGGACGGCGTTCTTGCGGCTCTTGCCCTGGGCGTTGGCGAACTCCTTGAGGGTCGCCTCCAGGGTGGTGTTAAGGGTATTGGTGATGCTGCTGAGCATGGACTCCATGCTCTTGGCGATGACGGGCGCCAGCGGATCGTTTTCAATCTGCTTGGCCTGGCCGGTGGCGATCAGGGCCTTGGCGATGGCTTCGTCGGTGTCGAAGCGATAGCCGGCCTTCTGACCCATGCTCTCTTTGACGAGTTCAACGAACATGATTGTGTTCCTGAAGGGTGTCGGGAGTGATTGGACTGTCTCCAGGCCCTCCGAGCTGACGGTTTCGCTCCGCCTCCCCTCGGTTTCGCCCTGACAGGTTTAAGATGTGAGCGTAGAACAGCCGTCGGGCCTTGGCACAGGCCAGTTTTGGGCGGGATGCGAGGGAAGGGAGGTGAGTGGCGGGTGTTGCGCTCGTGACGTGAGAAGGTCAGAATTCGATTTGCGGAGAGGGGACGTCCATCAACCCTTTGGGCCATAACACGGTTCGCCGGCACGCGCCGTCACTTGGCCGGCTGAATCTCAACAACGTTGCCCGCTGCGATCACTTGTCTAATTCGTGTCTCAAGTCTCTTTCCGGCGGACTCGCGTTCGCCTTCTTTCGCAATTGGGCTCAGTTCACCGGGAAACTCCGGTGAACTCATTGCCACCGAGGTTGCTATGGAGATCGCAACCTCGGTGTCCTTCTTCGAGCTTTTCTCACTTATGAAAGCAACGATGCCCGTGTTTCGTACCTGAAATTTCGTGTCAGGTTTTGCTGATACCGGTGCCTTATCCTTGCCGATGATCAAGTGTCCGAAGTTCTCGCCGCCAGATCCCATCTTGAAATTCTCGCCCGCGCCAGCAACACGGAAAACGACGGGCAAAGGCAAATCCTTACCTTGCCATCGGACCGAGAAGGCGTGCTTTTTCTCCCACTCCGCAGGTCCCACAACTTCAACAAGAAGGTAGCGATACTTCACTTCCAGGCCGCCACCCTCGCTGGGCTGTCCGACTTGCAAATACCCCCATACGGCCAGCAGAAAAGCAATCGCGAGAAGGATGGCGTATCGCATGTTTGCATCCAGACATCGAACTTGCCGGCGAACGTTAAGGGATCTATCTGGCGTGCTCCGCTGCGGAGGCGCGTCCAGTCGGCGGCTTCAGGCGGGGCACGCCAGATAGATCCCTTAACGTTATGCCCCAGCCTACGGCCCGTTGTAGGAACCTCCGGTGAACTGCCCCGAACTCAAGTCCAACTCGAAGGGGAGCCAGGAAAAACAAAGGGGTCAGGGTGCGTCGGCGTAAGCCGGGGGAGGGTCGCGGATGAAAGAGCCGCACGGGGTAAGGCCTAGCCAGCCGCTCCGGCCTCGAGTGATGCGTGGCGGCGAGTAATTGCCGACGCGAAGCGTTCACAGAGGCACAAC
>JBBQPM010000297.1:0-6060 GCA_038217425.1 Gemmatales bacterium | reverse complement strand
ATAGCATTCCATTCGAAGATCCGATCGCAACCGCTCAAGTACACGTACTCACGTCGGCCGATATAGCATCCCATTCGAAGATCCGATCGCAACCGCTCAAGCACACGTACCGGCCGACTCACGTCGGCCGCTCGCCTAATTCGGAGTCTCCCTACCGGTCTTCCGTCTTAGCGCGCCAGCGGCAACGCGATGCGGCTCGAATCGGTCGGTTCCGTGAAGTGCGGCGTCTCCTCGTGCACCGTCCCCTGGATCTGCACGCCCCCCATCTTGAGCGTCCCCTTGGCCGCCTCTTCTGCTTCCCAGTGGGCCATCTCTTCCATCAGCGCCGGCACCATGTCCTTCTCGAGCACGTGACGCACGATTTCGCCGCGGCGGAAGATCACGCCCTTGCCCTTGCCCGCGGCGATGCCGATGTCGGCTTCCTTCGCCTCCCCCGGACCGTTCACGATGCAGCCGAGCACGCTGATCTTGATCGCCGTCTTGTGATCCTTCAGACGTTCTTCCAACTCCGCGATGATCTTCTCGAGGTCGATCTCGAGTCGGCCGCAGGTCGGGCAGGCGATCAGCTCGGGTTTGCGCACCCGGCGCCGGGTCGCTTGCAAGATGTCGAACGCTGCCGCGATCTCGGGAACAGGGTCGCCCAAGAGACTGATGCGGATGGAGTCGCCGATGCCGTCCAGCAAGATGGGCGCCAGGCCGCACGCGGATTTCGTGACGGCGTACGGCGCCTTGCCCGCTTCCGTCACGCCGATGTGCGTCGGATAACTCGCCTGCTTCGCATAAAGCCGATACGCTTCCACGACGGTCATGACGTCGCTCGACTTCAGCGAGACGATCAGCTGATGGTATCCGACCGATTCCGCGATCTCGATGTAACGTAGCGCGCTGTCGACCATGGCCGGCGGGCAGGGGAAGCCGTACTTCATGGCAAATTCTTTTTCGAGGCTGCCGGCATTGACGCCGATGCGCATCGGGATGCCCTTGTCCTTCGCCTTGCGGAGCACCTGGCGAAAGCGGTCCATGCCGCCGATGTTGCCGGGGTTGATGCGAATCTTGTCGACGGGATGGTCGAGGGCGGCGAGGGCCATCTTGTAGTCAAAGTGAATGTCGCAAATCAGCGGGATCTTGATTTGACGTTTGATTTCGGAGAGGACGGCGGCGTCTTCAGGTTTGGGGACGGTGACGCGCACGAGTTCGCAGCCGGCCGCTTCGAGACGGCGGATCTCGTCGACCGTGGCCTTGAGGTCGTGAGTATCGGGCGTGGTCATCGATTGGACGACGATGGGGTTGTCGCCGCCGATCGCGACGCCGCCCACTTCGACGACGGAAGTTTTATGCCGCTGGAACGCACTTTGGTACACGTCAGACCTCCTGTTGACCCTGCAACCGATCCTGATGAACAGACTTAACCAGGCGAGCGGAAGGCGTCAGCCCCCCGGTACGTCACGCACATGCAAAAACAGATCGTTTCAGATCATTCCCACGAAGGAAGTACCGGGGGCTAACGCCCCCCGCTCGCCAATATTATTTAAGATAGCATCCGACTCGCGCCCCGCGCCGGGTAGTGTCTATATGTTCATATTACCCGATTCCGCGGGGGCGTGTCAAGAGCTGGCGTGCAGATTCTTCGTTTCCGAACGCAACCTCTTGCCTCAAGATAGTTTACACCTGGGCACGTCGCCGAGCGCCGGATACTCGGCACAATCGGCAGCACCGGCTCTGTCAGAATAATCGTTAAAAGTTGAAGTTGCCCCTGCCATCGGCCGATTTTACCCCCTAGCGAAAGACCGGTCGGCGCATCTTCTTGGGAAGGGAGTGCGGACACGCGGACTTTGCCAAACTTGGGGAAATTAACGGCTTTAAGGCGAGAAAGTCTCTTGCCCTCAAAAAATAAGCTACAGTTTTCGCAGTTTGCAGTTTAGGCGACTCGAAGTCGATCCAACACAAGAGGTGATAGGATGCACCGCACGATGAACGGACTCCGCTTAGGGGGTCTCTTAGTGGGTCTGATGTTCTTGGGCGGCACGAAACTGCTGGCTCAGCCCCCGGTGGGCGACAAATCCGCAAAAAATCTGGTCGTCGTGATTTATCCGAACCAGACCAAACAAGTCGGCATGTCGAAAAGGGAAGGCGAGGCTCTGCCCCCTCCGATTGCCAAGGTGACCAACGAAACTCCCAAGGTGGCCAAGGTGCAGAGCATCTCCGACGATCCCCGGCACGTCCTCGTCACTGGCCTCGCGCCCGGGACTTCGAAGATCACCTTCACGGACACGATGAACAACATTGAAGTCATCGAAGTCCGCGTCACCTCCGAAGAGGAGCCGATCCGCGAAGCCCAGCGACAGGAGCTGGCTAAACGCATCAAGCAGTTTGCACCGACCGCGAATATCGAAGTCTTCGCCGAGCCGAACAATCTCATCATCCTGCGCGGCTTCGTCAATAACGCCACCGTGATGAACGTGGTGCAGGAACTCGTCAAGTCGTACTTTCCGCAGGCGAACCTGGTCAACGAAGTCGTGCACGGCAACGTCCAGCAGATTCAGCTGGAGGTCGTGGTGGCGGTCGTGAACCGTTCGGAACTGCGGAACATGACGTTCAACTTCGTGCGGAACAAAAGTAATTCGGTGCTGGCGAGCTTGTTTACGCCGATCAGTTTCACCAACACGGTGGCGACCGGGCTCGCCGGCGCCGCCGCCGACGCGACGGCAACCGGGGGCAATCTCGTCTTCGCTCGCACCGGCGCCAACAGCAGCTTCACGGCCGTCCTCGAAGCCCTGGCGACGGAACAACTCGCGACGATTCTGAGCATCCCGACGGTGGTGACGCAGAGCGGGAAAGTCGCCCGGTTCCAGTCCGGCGGCGAAACGCCGATCGTCACCGCGACCGCCGCCGGCGCCCCGCCGACCGTGCAGTATCGTCCCTTCGGCACTGTGGTCCAATTTTTGCCGGTAATCCTCGATAAAGGCAAGATCTCGCTCGAAGTCAGCGCCGAAATCAGCGCCATCAATCCCGCCAACGGCATCAACACCGCCGGCCTTACCGCCCCCGGCTTCGACGTCCGCCGAACCGAATCGGTCGTCACCCTGGAAGACGGTCAGACCCTGGCGATCGGCGGGCTCATCCAGACCTCGCGGCAGGCGACCATCTCCAAGGTGCCGGTACTGGGCGACGTGCCGTTTCTTAACACGCTGTTCACCAGCAAGGCCGACACCTTCCGCGAGGAGGAAATGCTGATCCTGGTGACGCCTCGCCTGGTCGATCCGCTGGCCTGCACCGACCTGCCAAAATATTTACCTGGCCGAGAAACGCGCCGCCCCGACGATTTTGAGCTATTCTTGGAAGGAGCCATTGAAGCGCCCCGCGGACAACGCAACATCTGCGGCCCTGGCGGACCCGACAACGGCTTCTATACCGCCCCGTTCCAGAATAGCCCGACGAAGTCGATCTATCCCTGCAACGACGGCACGATGCCCTTCGAGAAAGGTCAGTACGGCATCCTTGGACGACGTCAACAGTGCGGCCCCAACGGCTGCACCCCCGGAACCAACGGCGCCCTGGCCGCTCCTGCAACCGGCGGCGCCAAGCTCGAAGGCCCTGAACTGTTCGTGGCGCCGGCGCCAGTGCCCTCGCTGCCCACGATGCCGACGCCGCCCTCGCCGCTGCCGATGATGCCCCCGGCGACCGGAGTCCCGGCGCCCAGCTCCGGGCTCTCGACCAGTCAGAACTTCCTCCCTACGGGAGGATACAGCGGCACGGAAGTGACTCCCCCGCTGAGAGTGTTCGCTCCCCAGGGAGCTTTCTCTCCCAGCGCTGTTCAGCCGAACTAACCTCGGCCGAACAGTAACTTTGAACCTCTGACGCTCCTGACCCATCGCGCGATCCGCGATGGGTCGAGATCGTTACCGCGGACCCGAGTTTCCCCTCGAACCGCGGCGTCCCCTTTCCTCGGTGGTCATCATGAAGGACGTACAACGCGTTGCAATCGTCGACCCCTCCGACGCCACACGCGAACCTCTCCGCAATCTCCTCCTGGGCATCGAGTCCGTTTGGCTCGAAGCCGAATGCTCGCGCTACGAATTTTTTATCGACGTCGCCCGGCAATCCTCGCCCGATCTCGTCGTCATCACCCTCGATTCCGATCACAACAAAGCCTTGCAGCTGATCCAGCAGATGATCATCGAGTTCCCGAACATCCCCATTCTCGCCGTCTCCAGCCGAGCCGACGGGCAGTCGATCCTGCAGGCCCTCCGCGCCGGCGCCAAGGAATTTCTCACCGCGCCCGTCGTCCTCGAAGAGCTGCTCACCGCCATGACGCGACTGCGTTCCAATCGCATGGTCGCCAATCCCGACGGCAGCAATTCTTACGTCGAAGGCAACAGCAAGAAGGACACGCTGGTCGTCTCGATCGTCGGCTCGCGGGGCGGCGTCGGCTGCACCAGCCTGGCCGTTAACCTCGGCTGCAACCTCGCTCAGGATACCAACTTCCAGGTCGCCCTGGTCGATCTGGACCTCGCCCTGGGCGATGCCGACGTCGCGCTCGATCTCATCCCCGACTACACCCTCGCCGACGTCGCCATGAACGTCGATCGGCTCGACATGACGTTCCTGCGCCGCAGCTTGTGCAAGCACGAATCGGGCCTGTCGCTGTTGCCGCACCCGGTGCAGATGGAAGACATCGCGCTGATTCACGAAGAGCATCTGGGACGGGTCATCGGCCTGCTCCGCGCCAGCTTTTCGCACTTGATTTTCGACCTGTCCAAACGTTTCACGCCCACCGATTTGACGGCAATGCGAATGAGCGACGTCATTTTGCTCGTTTGTCAGCTAGAGTTGACAAGTCTTCGCAACGTCGTTCGCATGTTGCACACGATGAACAACGAAGAGGGCCTGGGCGAAAAGGTACGCGTCATCGTCAACCGGACCGGTTCCGAGGATGGCGAGATCAGCTTGCAGAAGGCGGAGGAAACGATCGGCCGAAGTATCTTTTGGCAGATCCCCAACGATTACAAGGCGATGTTGGGCGCCCGCAACGCCGGCGTGCCGCTGCTCATGCACGCTCCCAAAAGTAAAGCCCAGGCCGCCATCGTCGCCCTGGGCAACTCCCTGGTCGGCAAGGCCGCTCCCGAACCCAAGAAGGAAAAGCGAAGTTTCTTCTCGTTCAAATAACGCCGTTTCGCCGCCGACTCCGGTCGGCGCCAACGAGGACCGCAGAGCCAGTATCCCCCTTTGAGGACTCCCCCCATGTCGAGATTACAACGAGGTCTGAGCGGACTGCACAACAGCACTTCCCAGACAGACACCAACAGCGTCGCCAAATCGCGGCTCTCGATGAGTTCGCAAAGCCTCAGCCGCTCCGGACAGGACGGCGGGAAAAGCTTTGAAGATCTCAAGCGGCTCATTCACGGCAAGCTCGTCGACAAACTCGACCTTTCCCGAGTCAGCGATCTCGCCGGCGACACCCTTCGCCGGGAAATCCGGCTCGTCGTCGAACGCCTGTGCGATACCGAGAATCCCCTTCTCAACCGCATGGAGCGCGAACGCCTGATCGACGAGGTCCTCGACGAAACGTTCGGGTTCGGCCCGCTCGAGGTGCTGCTCAAGGATCCCACCGTATCGGATATTCTCGTCAACGGGCCGCAAAAAATTTACGTGGAACGTCGCGGCAAGCTGGAAAAGACCGACGTCAAGTTCCGCGACAACGATCATCTCATGCAGATCATCGACCGCATCGTGTCGAAGATCGGCCGGCGCGTCGACGAAACCTCGCCCATGGTCGACGCCCGTCTGCCGGATGGTTCGCGCGTCAACGCCGTCATTCAGCCGATCGCGCTCGACGGCTCCGCGCTGTCGATTCGCCGATTCGGTTCCAACCCGCTCAAGCTCGAAGACCTGCTCAACTTCAAGGCCTTCACCCCCGAGATGCTGGCGCTCATGGAAGGGGCCATGAAGGCCCGCCTGAACATCAGCATCTCGGGCGGCACCGGGTCGGGGAAGACGACCCTGCTGAACACCCTCTCCAGCTTCATCCAGCTGGACCAGCGGATCATCACGATCGAGGAC
>JBBQPM010000296.1:0-6063 GCA_038217425.1 Gemmatales bacterium | reverse complement strand
ACATTCGAAGGCTTCCGGGGAGCAATTGACGGATGCTTGGCAAAGACTTCCACGGAGCACCGAGAGAAGTTGCAATCTTTAATGACTCATAAATTCCAGACCTTTAATCCGGCCTCATTCTTGGCCGCGTGAGGTATAGATCATCGAAAGTGCTGGCACCAGAATAGAAAGGAACATTGCATGCGTCTCCTTCGGAATTGGCTGCGGCGACTGATCGTGTCACTAACGTTGCTTGCGGTGGGGACAGGTGATTCCCTATTGGTCGAGGGCCAGGAAACCAAGAAATCCTCTACCGCTTACCCCTTCGTCTTCAAGGACGTCGGCGATGAAACGGGACTCTTCCCGAACGTTTCCGGCATTCGCGGTCACGGAGCGGCTTGGGGCGATTCTGACGGAACCGGTTGGCCTAGCCTTTTTGTCGGCTCCTTTCATAACGCGGGCTCAAAGCCTGGTCTGTTCTTCCACAATGATAAAGGCAAATTCCGTCTCGACGAGGATAAGAACCTGCACACGAGCGGGATGGGGAGCGGCGCCCTGTTCGTCGATCTCACCAACAATGGGAGACTTGATCTCTATGTCTCGAGTTGTGCCATCGACGGCAAGGAGGAGGCCCGCAAGATTTCCAGTTACCTCTTCCGGAACGACGGCAAAGGCAAGTTCACGGACGTATCTGCCGAAAGCGGCTCCTCCCTTCCCTTGTTCGCCGGCCGCGGCGTTGCAGCGCTCGATTACGATGGCGATGGTCTGCTCGACCTTCTTACCTGCGAGCGTTATTATGGCGCCGTCAAGTATGGCCCCGCACTGTTCCGTAACTTGGGGAGCCATCGCTTTCGAAATGTTGCCAAGGACGTCGGTCTCCCCGCAGGGCTTTCTGGCCTGGGCGTCGCGGTGGCTGATCTGAACAACGACGGCTGGCCCTATCTTTTTCTCACCGAAGGAGATGGCCACAATCGCCTTTTCCTCAACGACCGCAGAGGGAAGTTCTACGAGGCTCCTGGCAGCCGTGAGGTTTTTCATTGGAAGGGCCTGGGCAAGGACGACCCGCCTGCGGGAGTCTGCATCGCTGACGTCAATCGAGACGGACTACCCGACATCGTGATCGGCAATCACTTCAAAAGTCCCTGGAAGAGTCCAGCGCCAATCCGCCTTTATCTCAATCGCGGCATCAAAGACGGTGTGCCGACATTCGAAGACGTCACCGAAACCGCGGGTTTGAAGCCGCTGGCAATGAAGGCGCCACATGTCGAGATCCAGGATTTTGACAACGACGGCTGGCCTGACATTTACGTCAGCGTCGTCGTGTTCAAGGGCGACAAGCCCTGCCCTGTGATCTACAAAAACCTCGGCGTGCGCGACGGCATCTCTCGTTTCCGCGAGGATGCCATTGCGCTTACCGACTTTCCCACGGCCGCGGACAAGGCCCTCAAGGGTTCTGGCCCGATCTTTGACAAAATTCTCAAGGAGAAGAAGATCATTTACATGGCGGCGGGCCCATCCGCCGATTTCAACCGAGATGGCCAAATCGACCTTTTCCTCGCCAACTGGTGGGTGAAGTCGCGTTCTCTGCTGCTGCGCAACGAGACGCCGAGCGGCAACTGGCTCGATGTACGCGTCGAAGGCAAGGATGGGATCAATCGCATGGGAATCGGCTCCAAGATCAGCGTGTACTCGGCGGGCAAGCTGGGACAGGCGGACTCTTTGTTGGGGATGCGCGAAATCGGCATTGGTTACGGCTATTGTTCCGGCCAGGAAGCCGCGGCCCACTTCGGCCTGGGCAACGAGGAACGCGTGGACATTGAGGTGATCTTTCCGCATGGGAAAGGCAAAGTAACGCGAAATGGCGCCGAAGCAAATCAGCGGATCACCGTCGCTGCCGAAGGCAGCAAATAACTTCGGTTGATTGATCGCTACAGAGCAACAATCGGTTAGAATAACCGAACATGCTCGTCGTGCTACCTGCCAGCATCCCGCCAATTTCTACCGAATGAGGAACCCATGAGCGCGTCAACTTTTTTCAACACCAGAACGGGATTGGCGACTATCCTGGCTTCCTTGTTGTCTCTCCCAGGCTTGGCAAGCGGCCAGGAGTCCTCGAAGCCTGCCGCCAAAATCGAGCCCGGCGTGAAGGCCAAGGCGAATCCTTTCGCCGATGTGCCCGCCAGCCATCAGCAGATCGCTGACGTAGCGGTCAAGAGCACGGACGGCAAATACCGGCTCCAGACCGTCAGTGTCGATGCCGAGGGGCGAGTGCTGGCCCTGACCGCTCCGCCAAAGTCCTTCGGGGCGCCACTGAAGGATGTGAGCAGCGAGGTTCATGTTTATTCGGCCGACGGCAAGTTCTTGGCTCTTCTCACCGTCGATTTTCACGCCAGCTCCGTCGCAGGGGGCCCGGATGGCCACATCTACGTCGCTGGCGACGGCAGAGCGGTAAAATTCAGCGGCGCGGGCAAACAATTGGCGGTGCTCGAACTGCCCCACGTTCAGCAAATTCTTCAGGACAAGGACGGCCTCCGCAAGCTGGCCGCCGACCAACTTCAACGGCAACGCGAATCGATGCAAAACGTTCTCAAAAGTTACGGGCAACGAATCCAAACGCTCGAGGCCAAAAAGGAAGAGGATCGAACGCCCCTGGAAACGCGACAACTGGATCAATTAAAGAAATTAGTGAAACAGTTCGACCCCAAGCCGGGCAACAATGACAACGCGATGCTCGATCAGATTATGAGCCAGATGACAGGACGCGTCCGGACCATCAACGCTCTTGCGTTCTCGGCGAGGGACGTGTTTGTCGCAACGGGGGATATCAAGGGTTTTGGCTACGCCATCTGGCGCATGGACCATCAATTCAAGACCCCCAAACAGATCATGACGGATGTCCGCGGTTGCTGCGGTCAGATGGATATTCAGACGAGCGGCGACGATCTCATCGTGGCCGAGAACACCAGCCACCGTTTCGCCCGCTACGACCGCGAGGGCACGCAACTCGGCGCCTGGGGCAAACGCAGCGCCCAGATCGCCGAACTGGAATGCTTCGGCGGCTGCTGCAATCCGATGAACGTGTGCGCGACCGCGAAGGGAGACATCTTTACCGCGGAGTCCGAAGGCGTGATCAAACGCTTCTCCGCGAAGGGCGATTTCCTCGGCCTGGTCGCGACGGTCCCGCTGACGGGCGCCGGCTGCAAGAACGTCGCCTTTGGCGTCTCCCGCGATGAAAATCAGATTTACTTCCTCGACCTCAATGGCTCGCGTTTCCTCATTCTGGAACAGAAGGCGAAAGCCAAGTAGCCTTCGTATCAATATCCACCCTCCTTGTGCCTACCCTGAGGATTTGAAAATGGGGATTACGCGAATCATTTTGGCGGTTGGACTGCTCGCCATGGCTCAAATGGCCGTGAGGGCCGAGGACAAAACGGCCCTCACGGTGGTAGTGATGGATCCCCTGGCCCTTGAGCTTTCTTGCCCATGCGTGAAGGGATACGCACAGCGCGACTACAACTTGCTCGGGAAACACCTGGAAAAACAGCTTGGACGACCTGTTCGTGTTCATTTTTCAGAGTCCCTGGCGACCGCCCTGGCGAAGAAGACCAACGGCAAGGCGGACCTGATTTTCGGCAAGGAATCGATTGTGCGACACGAGGCTAAAGCCATCGACATGAAGGCGTCGCCGATCGCCTCGCTCACGGGCAAGGATGGCAAAACGACCATGACCGGCCTTTTCTTGGTCGCCGCCAAGGACGACGCCTTGGCCGTCAACGACCTGAAGGGATACCAGATCTTTTTCGGACCGGCGGACAGCGACGAGAAACATACCGCCGCCCTTGCTCTCCTGGGCGACTTTGAGGTAGCCAGGCCGAAGAATCTGGAAACCTGCAATTCGTGCAGCGACGGCGCCACCAAGATTCTCGACTTGCATCGCGACGGCAAGAAAGCCGCTGCCGTCATTTCCAGCTATGCTCAGCCGTTGCTGGAGGGTTGCGGCACGATCAAGAAAGGCGAGCTGCGTGTCGTCGGCGAGACGGACCCTGTGCCTTTCGTCGTCGCGTTCATTAGTCAGACTGTCCCGGAGTCTGACACTGCCGCCATTCAAAAAGCCCTGCTTCAGATAGCTGGCGACCCCAAGCTGTGTCTTGCCCTGGAGACCAAGCACGGCTTCGTGAAGTTCGAGCAGCTAAAAAAAAAGTAAGTGACCCTCCGACGGAAACGGTCGAGTGGACGCAGTGGCGCGGCCCAACTCGTACCGGCCGGGTGGCATGGCTGCCGGAGAAGTTGTCGGCCAAACCGAAGATTGTGTGGGAAAAGAGTCTCGCCGAGAAGACGCTCGGGGGCATCGCCGCGACCCGTGCCTACGTGATTTTCTCCGATCGTGAGCTCAACGACACGTCGGATTCCTTTCACTGCGTTGAGGCTCAAACGGGCAAGGCCGTTTGGAGCCACACCTACCCAGCCCTTGGCTCCCTCGATTATGGGAAATCCCCGCGGGCCACGCCTTTGATTCACGGCGATCTGGTTTTCCTTTTCGGGGCATTCGGCCACTTGCACTGCATCGAGATGAAGACCGGCAAGGTTCTATGGGACATGGATGTCCGCGACGAATTCAACGTCGAGGACGAGCGCAAATGGGGAATGTGCTCCAGCCCTTTGATGGTAGACGATCATCTGATCATCAACCCCGGCGGCAAGCAGGCCTCGTTGGTCGCGCTGGAACCGCGCACCGGCAAGGTCATCTGGAAAACTCCAGGCCGCGCCGCGTCCTATGGCAACTTCATTGTTTGCAACTTTAGCGGCAAGCGCCAGCTTGTCGGCCATGACCTGGACACGTTGGGCGGGTGGGATATCGCGACCGGTAAGCGTCTCTGGGAAATCGTGCCCCCGCTTCCCGGCGATTTCAATGTCCCGACTCCCATTCAGGTCGGTGATCGCCTTCTGGTCAGCACGGAAAACAATCGTACTCGTCTGTACCGCTTTGAGACGAACGGCGTCATCGATCCCCAACCCATTGCCGTCAACAAGAGATTGAACCCGGATACTCACACGCCCGTCGTGATTGGCGATCGCGTGTTCGGCATTCGCCGTCGCCTTTTTTGCCTCGATCTGAAAGCGGACCTGAAAGTTCTTTGGGAGCACGATAGCTCCGCCTTCAACGGCTATGCCAGCATCATAGCCAGTGACGACCGGTTGCTGATCGTGGCGCAAAGCGGGGAGGTCCTGTTGCTGAACGCCCGTGCCAACAAGTACGAAGAGTTAGGGCGTTGGGATTTGTTCCAGCAGGAGCAGGCCGGCTACGCACATCCCGCGGTTGTCGGTACGCGCCTTTTTCTGCGCAGCAACTCATCCCTTGTTTGCGTGGAAATGAAAGAGTAGGGCTTGTGCCTTAAGCCAGACGTATTGGGCCGCAGAGGCCGCCAAGAGCTTCAACTCCAGGTGCCATAAAAATTCCGAACGACGCGGCCCTAAAGTTGCAGGCGTAACGTCGTCCTCTGCGGCTCAATGGCATAACGCTCGCCGACTCATCGAAGCTGGCGCCCGCTGTGTTAGCCTAAACTGGGGGAGTTGGGATACACATGAAACAACTTCGAGCACATCCGCGGTCTCGGACCGCAGTTCGACCAAGGCCTCATACCTCGACGACTTGAAATACACGGCCGCGCGTGCAACCCCGTGAGTTGGAGTCGGAGGCGTCATACGGCGATAGGTCACGCCATCAAGTGCATGACCGGTCTGCCACCCAGGGCGACCTCGAACGGCCGGCCCAATCGGTCGCGGATCACGGTTTGCGGGTCGATCCCCAGGCAGTGATAAATGGTGGCAGCTACATCTTGTGCCGACACGGCTTCGCCGACCGGATAGGCGCCATTCCGGTCGCTCGCTCCATGCACGACCCCGCCGCGGATGCCTCCGCCCGCAAACAGGGCCGTGAAGACGGAGGGCCAATGGTCACGGCCGCCGTTGTTGCCGTTAATCCGCGGCGTGCGGCCAAAGTCGCCGAACCACGCTACCAGAGTCTCGTCCAACATGCCGCGGATGTCCAGGTCTTCCAGAAGGGCTGCAAAGCCGCGATCCTGA
>JBBQPM010000295.1:0-6078 GCA_038217425.1 Gemmatales bacterium | reverse complement strand
ATGTTCCACTGAGCGTCACTGATGTCGCTGCGATAGGGCTTCCGTGCCGGCGTCATGACCTGTCTCCTTGTTCAGGTTGTTGCCATAAATTTCTCCACCTGCAATCCTAGCGACATGAGCGGACTCCGGACAGCCAGTTAGGTGCTTGAACGTGGCGAGAAGCGGCAGCGCCTCCTTCGTGATCTTCGATTTCTCCAGATGGAGCATTTGCAGTTTCGGGAGCGCCTGTAGATGTTTCAACCCATCATCGGTGATATTGGTCCGCGAGAGATGGAGACGCGAGAGATCCGGCAGATCCTTCAGCTTGGCCAGGCCGGCGTCGGTGATCTGGGTGCCGTCCAGTCCCAGTGACTTGAGGGTCTTGATCTTCACGACCGAATCGAGCCCGGCGTCGGTAACGCTCGTTTCATCGATGCGGAGATCGGTGAAATATTTCCCGGGCGTCAGGTGCTTGAGTCCCGCGTCGGTCACCTTGGTCTGGGAAATGTCGAGAGTCTTCAAGGATTTGTTCTTCAGGAACTCCATGGCGGAATCGTCGAAGGCGGGGGGCGCGTTGAATTGCGCGAGCCTGGGCAGCCAAGTGTGATCTTGGAACGCAGCGGGCCCGACCTGCGTCCACCGCAGATTCAAAGAGTACAGCTCCTTGAAGTTGGCGAGCACCTGCATGCCCTTGTCGGTCACCAATTGTTTGTCCGAAGGATTGTTGACGGTCAATTCCTTCAATTCGCTGAGTGGTGCGATCGCTTGCATGCCTTTATCGTTGACCGGCGTCATGCTCAGGAAGAGGTTCTCGAGATAGGGCATGCTCTCTGCGACATACGCCAGACCCGGACCGGTCACCTTCGTTCCGCCTAGATGAAAGGTCTTCACGCCGCGGAGGTGCTTCCCCTTGAAAACCCTTTCAAGGACGATGTCATTGACATTGGGATCGTTGAACTGGACCTGCCTTAGAAACCACGTCTTTCCCTTCTCTTTCTCCTTTTCCTTGTCGAAGTTTTTGCCGCGACCGAACTTCCCCTCAAGGGGCATACCAGGGACAATCTTCTCCGCAATATCTGCGGTTCCATTCCATTTGAGGATAGCTTCAATGGCGTCGTGATTGTTCTCCACGTCCTCAGGCCACGGCGTTTGACCTGGTTCAGCCCTTGGCAGGCGGACGGGAGCCTTGACTTCAATCGGAAGGGACGGAGGTGACGGCGTTGGTATTGGTATTGGTATTGGTGTGACGACCTTGCCGCCGGGGGGCACGGGGGTCGGCGCGATTGCTTTGACGGCGGAGCTGTTCGAATCGTTGGACGGGTAGTTGAAGGCCAGCACGACCAGACCGACCACGGTGAGGGCCGCTAGGCCGGCGACGACGTGGTACGGGCGGCGGCTTCGTTGAGGCATGTCTTCCGATTGCGCCGCCCTCAGTCGGGCTTTGAGCAGATCGCGCTGACCGCGAAGCCGGGCGAGGTTCGCGTCCGCGTCGGCGAGTTGGCTGCGCAGCGAGGCGACGTCGGCTTCGAGTTGGGCGCAGGACGACGAGGCGATCCCGGCGTCAGGCTCGCCCGGCTTCGGAGCCAGCGCCCGGGCCGCCTCCTGGGCGTCGGCAAGCAGTCGGGCGAGCTGCTCGCGTCTTGACTCGCACTGTTCCACGGCGGCGTCGACTTCCTGTACGGTCATGGAGCCGGCCCATCGGCCGCCTGCATGGGGAGAGACGAGGGCGGCCAGGCGTGTCCCGAGGCGGCGCCACCACGGTTGCGGCGAAGCGATGCCGGCAAGTACCAGTTCCGGGTCAGACAGCGCCGGTCCGAGTTGATCATCGGTCGGCGCCGAGCGATTGGTTGCGGTGGCCTTACCCGAGAGGGCGCGACGCAAGGCCGCCCGGGCCGCGGTGCAGTTGGCGTAACGGTCGGCGGGACTCTTCGCCATCAGCTTGTCGACGAAATCGGCAACGGGCGGAGGGACGTCCGGAGCCACCTCGCGCAGCCGCGGCGCGGATTCGTAGGCGTGCTGGAAGAGGACGGCAGTGGGGGTGTCGCCGGAGAAGGGCAACCGTCCGCTCAGCATCTGGTAGGCCATCACGCCGACGGCATATTGGTCGCAGCGGGCGTCGGCCTTTTGCCCGCGGGCGATCTCGGGCGCCATGTAATCGACGGTGCCCAGCACCACGCCGGACGCCGTCGGTCCCCCTTCTCCCGCCTTCACCAGTCCGAAGTCCGCCACCAACGCGCGCTGCGTGTTGCGGTCGATCAGAATGTTCGCCGGCTTGATGTCGCGGTGGATCAGTCCCGCCTGATGCACCGCTTCCAGGCCGGTAAGACATTGCTCGATGATCGCCAACGCCTGCTTGGTCGGAAACTGCCGGCGCTGCATCAGCAACCGATCCAGCGACTCGCCTTCGACATACTGCATCGCGTAGAAGTGTCGGCCCGCGTCGTGGCCGATGAAATAGATGGGCACGATGTGGGGATGCGCGATCTTGGCAATGGCCGCCGCCTCGGCGAGAAACCGGTTCACCAAATCCTCATTCCGCGCCAGCTCCACCGGCAGAACCTTGATCGCGACCTGCCGATTTAACTCTTCCTCGAAGCCCAGATAGACGTCGCCCATGCCGCCCCGGCCGATACGGCGCACGATCCGATAGTGCCCCAGCTGCTGCGGGGCAACGCTGTCGCGCGGCGCCGGGACGACCGGTGAATCGGGGAGCGGCGTATCGCCGTGCGCCGAGGCCGGTACATTGGGGGCGGCGCTGCCGCGCGGCGGCGTCTCGGCCGCTCGCGTGGCGGCCAGCCCATCCAGGGCGACCGCCAATCCATCCACCTGTGCGATACGCTCCGCCTCCGCGAAGCCGAGCGCTCCCAGGATCGCGGGCAGGTAACGCTCCGGAACCAGATTCTTCACGCGCGGACTTCGCAGATACGCATCGACCGATTGCCCCGTCAGCATCTGCAGGAGAAGCACGCCGAGTTGATAGACGTCGAATCGCTGCGGCACGGTCTGCACTCCCGCCGCCGACAAGATCTCCGCGGCTTTTCCCGTCTCCGCGGGAAGCATCAATGGCGCGGTCAGCCGAACTTCCGGGGGACACACGGCTGGATCGGAATCCGGCCCGTGCAACTCGACCAGGGCCTCGACTTTTGCCAGCCCGATCCTTCCATCGGAAGTGACCGCGACCTTTTCGGCCCGGATGGCCCGGTGAATGCGCCCGGCCTGGTGCAGTCGGCTCACTGCGGTCAGCAGTTGCCGAAAGATCGCCTCCGCCTCCGTCGCGGGAAGTCGGCCACGCGCGGCGAGCGTCTGCGACAGCACAACGGCATCATGTGTCTGCGGCATCGGTCATGTCCTTCCACGCGATTCAGCGAAATGTTTGTCCTGACGCCAGCGTAACGTGTGCCGTTCGCCTTGACAAATCAATATGCGACACGGCGTCCGAGCGTGATGCGGTCCGGCAGCATGAGCACGACGGCCAGCCCGCACACGAGTCCGAACAGGTGGGCCGTATTCGTCCAGTTCCAGCCTCCGGTGAAGAGCCCCCAGATTTGTAGGAGCGGCACGAAAAACAACCCAATCCAGGCGCGGGCGGCGAACGTATCCCAACGGATGAACCAGTTGAGCCAGTGGCTCGGCGGGCGAATGAGTCCGATGAGCAGCGTGATCGGCAGAAGGGCCACATAGCCCACCTGGACGATCGCGCTAGGCATGAGCATGCAGAAGATGATCAGCACGGCGAAGATGGCGCCGGACGCGCCGAGCAACGGCCCTGCTGCGAACAGGCGTGCGAACAGGCCCAGCGCCAGCGACGTCCCCAGGTATGCGAATAAGTACCAGAGGTTGCCGAGCCGGCGATTGACGGGATTGCCGAAGAGCCAGAGGATCCAGAGGTTGCCGAGGAGATGGGCAGGGCTGGCGTGGGCGAAGGCGTAGGTCAGGATGCTAGTAAAGCCGGTCCTTGGACCGACTGCCAAACCGATGCCGCTGCCGAAGAGGAAGTAGACAACCACATTGGCGGCGATGAGGCAGGCGTTGGCAGCCGGAATGGAGTCGCGGCCGTTGGTCTCGCAAATCCGCGTCGGAATCAGGAAGAACATCGGCGTCTCCTTAGAATCGGGGCGTGACGAGGGGGGTTAGCCGCGCACCTTGCGGCGCAGGGCTGCAAGTTCGGCATCCAGTTCGGAGACTTCGGAGCCCATGTCGAGGCCGTCCGGTTCGCGTGCCGAGCGGACCGACGAGGCGCTGCCGGTTTCCAGCTCACGCCGCGCGTCCGCCTCCGCTTCCGCGCGTTCCACCTTTTCGCGCAACCGTTCGAACTTCTCGAAAGCCGCCGTGTCGAGAACGGGATGAGCGCCATCCTCCACCATTCGGGAACGGACGTCGGCCGCCTTTTTGCGGGCCGCGAGCGTCTCCACTTTCCGCTTCGCCTCCGCGAGCTTCGCCTTCATCGCTTCGTACTGGCGACGGAGCGTCTGGCTCGTCTCGACCGCCGCCGACTCCTGGTCGCGCAGGGCGGCCAGCACCTTCTGATTTTCCTGCTTGCGCTGCAGCGCCTTGCGGGCCAAAGCATCGTCGGAGGACTGAACCGCCTTCTCCGCCCGCTGCTGCCATTCGAAGATTTGTCGCTCGTGATCGGCGATGCTCTTGCCCACCATCTTCTCGCTGGCCATCGCCTGCACGACTTCCTGCTTGGCATCCGCGATGGCGAGTTCCATTTCGCGGATCGCCTGCTTGAGCATCTTCTCGGGATCCTCAAAACCCTCCACCATGTCGTTGAGATTGGCGGAGATGATGTCGCCGATGCGTTTGAACAGTCCCATGAGCCTGGCTCCTTTGACGATATCTGTGACGTGGTCGTGAGCTGGTTTGTCCGCTTCTGCAAGATTCATGTAACGAAGAACGACTTCCGGCAGGAAAATGAAAAACTTCGCATCTTCTGGATGAATGGACAGCTTGACTGAAATGGCCGGCGCGCGGACGATAAAGTTCGACATGAACTTTCCACAGACGCGACACACCCTGATCGAGCGAATTGCACACTCAGGCGAGGAACGCGACTGGGAGCAATTCCTGGCGGACTACTGGGGCCCGATCTGCCGTTTCGCGCGCCGCCGAGGGGCGCCGACCTGGCAGGATGCCGAGGACGTCGCGAGCCAGACGTTCGCGGCTCTATTGCAGAATCGCCTGCTCGCACGCTGGGTGATCGCGCGGACAGCGCGGCTACGGACGCTGCTGTGTACGGTGGTGCGGAACATCCTCGCCAACCACGCCCGGGTAGAGATCGGTCGCGCTCGCCTGCGCGAACAGGGGCGGATTGCGTTCCCGACCGTCCTGGATACGACCGCCGAGCAAGAGGACGCCTTCTACGCCGCCTGGGTCGAGGATTTGATTTGCCGGGCCCTGGATTTGCTGCTGCGCCAGTTGCACGAGGAAAGTCGTGGCGACCATTTTCGCATCCTGCATGGCCGAATCTGCGAGGACATGTCCCTTGCGGAAATCGCTCAGTCTTTGAACCTGGCGCTCGGCCAGGCCGAGTCGGCCTATAAGCAGGCGCGCCAACGGCTCACGCAGATACTCGAGGATTTGTTACGGCTCCACGTCAGCCGTTACAGCACGCCGGAGGAGGCGGCCGCGGAGTTCAGCGCGGAATGGAGCAGATTGGGGCAGCACCTCCATGCGCACGGCGAATTGGAAGCTTCCGTTCGCCGAACCTTCGAAGCCGGCGTCCCCGCGCGGCCCTCGGGTTGGCAATCCATGCGCACCCGCTTCAAGGCAGAGGCCGGCGATCATTCTGCCGATGGTATGGGCTAACCGAATGAATCGCCGTTGACGCCGCGACGTGCTATAAGACCACTCGACAATTTCCCCTTCCGCCAAGTCCAGCGTTCTAGTAACGGCAAAAGATTACTGTATCTTAAGGTCGAGGGCGATTCTGGCCGTACTGGCATCATCGAGGAAGCGCTTAGGCGAGCGGCAGGTCTTGATTTACCCACATCTCGGTTGTTTTGGTCGAATCAGGATGTCGTACTTGGGCAGCGTCGTCGAGCGTTCCAAGCGGGCTTCGTAGGGTTTCATGTCCTTCTTGGTGATGCGAATGCCGTC
>JBBQPM010000294.1:0-6174 GCA_038217425.1 Gemmatales bacterium | reverse complement strand
CGCCCGCCTGGCGAAAGAAGCAAATGGTCTCCGAGATCGTACTGCGCCAGTTCCTTGAGGACATCGCGACCTGAGATTGGCAACCGCCGAACGATTGGCGGAGGTCCTCGGATTGAAACTGGTGGCGCGTTGACAACCGTCTTGTAAGAATTTTTCCTAAAAAGGTCCGCGTCCCCTTTTGTCTCCTTCCCCTTTTGTCTCTTTATTGCCTTCGCCTGCAATCGGACAAGTGTATGGGAGGCAATGATGGACGCTGGTTATGTGTTGTCGGGCCACTATGGAGGTTTAGCGTTCCCAGATACCAAGCCGCCATCGAAACAGACCGTCACGCGTCAACTCGCGATGCTGAATGATGCCGGGTTTGCAGTAAGTCCTTTTGCGCAAGCACTCATTCGCAATTGTGCAGGCGAGCGTTACCACTTCGATGGTCCTATCCGCTGGTGTCATTTCGATGTATGCCAGGCAACTCAGCTTTTTCCTAAGAAGGACTGTCTTGAATTCGTTGAAATAATCGGCGAGGAAGTATGTCCTGTCGGATATTGTGAGTCTTACCTGTTCCTAGCATCGGAGCGTGGGCAGACCTACCTTCTTCATGAACAATGGTTTAACTGCTTTAGAGCGACGAGTCTTGACAGGCTTGCAGAGTTTCTTGTCTCTGGGGAGAAAAGCGCCGCTTATTGAGGTTGCGGTGCCTCCAATCAAATAGCGACAAAAAAGGTGACGCGAACCTTTTTCGGAAGCGGCGCCCGATTCCCCGGTCCTGAGCGAACCGCTCCGCGAGGCCATCGCCAAATGCGGCAAGTCGGCCGCCCGCCTGGCGAAAGAAGCAAATGGTCTCCGAGATCGTACTGCGCCAGTTCCTTGAGGACATCGCGACCTGAGATTGGCAACCGCCGAACGATTGGCGGAGGTCCTCGGATTGAAACTGGTGGCGCGATGAATCGCCTTGTAAGAAGTGATCCTTAACATGACCGGCGCCCCTTGGCTCTACCAGAGCGGAGATGTCAGCATCGGTCAGGAAGTAGGCCACTTTGTCGGCTTGCGAGAGTAGCCGGTGCGTTTGCCCAGCGAAAGGGTTTTGCAACCAGAGAGGTCGTGAAATGTCCGTCGGGACGCGGCTCGATTAGCGTTTCGAGGTTGGTGTTGAGGAGGGGGAGTTGGTCCTGTGGACGCGGTAAGATTTGCCGTTGATTTTCAGGATGATCGCTCCGTCGACGATACGGTCCAGGAAGGCAGTGGCCAAGGGGGGATCGCCGAGGTAGTCGGACCAGGCGTCGAAGTCGATGTTAGTGGCCAGGGCGGTGGAGCGTTGGCGGCTGCGGGCGTCGATGATTTTGAAGAAGAGATTGGCGGCTTGAGGGGACAGTTTGCGTTCGATGTGGTCGAAGCCGAACTCGTCGATGATGAGCAGGTCGAAGCGAGCGTAGTGGCGGACGCGTTTGGGAAGCGTCTGGTCGGCGAGCGAGGCGGTCAGGTCTTCGAGCAGGCGGGCGCTGGAGGTGTAGAAGACGGAGTAGCCGTGGGCGCAAGCGGCCTGGCCGATGGCCTGGATCAAGAACGATTTTCCGACGCCGCTTTGGCCGACGAGGACGAGGTTGTCGCGTCGGCCGAGGAAGGCGGCGGTGGCGAGTTCCTCGATCTGGACGCGGTCGATGGCGTCTCGGTTGAATTCCCAGTCGAAGGCGCTGAGCGGTTTGAGATCGCGGAAGCGGGCGTCGTTGATTCGGCGTTCGATGCGTCGTTCGCGGCGGAGGTCGGCCTGGCCGGCCAGGAGCAGGTGCAAGAATTGCTGGTGCGACAACCCCTCGCGGACGGCGTGGGCCAGGGCGGCGTCGAGTTGCTCGGCGCGCATGGGGACCCTGAGCGTTGCGAAGTCGGCGAGGATGCGTTCACGCAGGTCGATCGACGCCGCCGGCGCCGTCGATGATGTCACCGCTGGCGTCGGGATCGGTGTCGGGATCGGCGTCGGGATCGGCGTCGGCAACGTGGTGGGCGGTTGCGGGGACGGGTTCGGAGTCGGATTCGGTTTTGACTTGCTTCGGCGGGCCATGGTCGATCGGTCCTTCCACGAGATAACGGTAGTCGGCGGTGGGTCGTTGTGACACAGGGTTGTCACTGAGGTGCGCGGGCAGATGGCGGCGTTCGTGTTCGGCGAGCGCGTCGAAGACGGTTTTCGGCCGGGCCTGGGCGGCGAGGATGCGTTCGACGGCATTGAGCGAATGGGCGCCGAAGCGGACGGCCCGCTCCAGGGCGGCGAGCAGATCTTTGCGGGCGTAGGTGGCCAGAAGCGACAGCACTTTGACGGCCTGATTCTTGCCCTGGCGCTGCTCGCGCAAGAGGCCATCAAGGAAGCGCTCGGCGACCGGGCCGAGGTCGGCGAAGCGTTCGCGCAGGTGCGATTCGTGCTGGCGGGCATCGGCGTGCGGGCGATGCTCCTTCTGCTCCGAGCGTTGTCCGGACGTGCCTCGCGGCCAGAGGCGGTGGCGGGCGACCTCGTCGATCTTCGGGCCGTAGACGATCAGTTCACTCTCGGTGATGCGGACCGGAAGCGCCTGGCCGATGTGGCGCCAGGGGACCGAGTAGAAGTTTTGCTGATACGCGATGAAGCCTTCGACGTTGACGACGCGGTACTCGACGACGGCGACGTCATAAGGAACAGTCGGTAACGCGATCAGATGCGGACGTTCCGCGGCGTGGCGGTCCACGGGCCGCTCTTTGGTCTCGCGGTGGATGCGCACGTCGGCGACCTCGGCCAGCCACCAGGCGGTCACCTCGTTGAGATGTTCGAGCGTGCGAAAGGTGCGGCCGTTGAGGAGATTGGTTTCGGCGTAGTGGAACGGCCGTTCGACCTTGCCCTTCGTTTGTCCACGGCGAACGCGGCAGGCCCATGGTTGGAAGCCGTAGTGGGTGGCGAAGGCGAGGAACTTCGGATTGTAGATCGGCCCCTCGTCGCCGTGACGGAGGACGACGACTTTCATGTTGTCGTACAGGCAAGTGGCGGCGACGCCGCCGAGGTGCGCGAAGGCACGCTGATGTTCGCGCAGGGTCGTCGGCAGATCTTGCGATTCGACGAAGCGGAGATACTGGCGTCGCGAGTAACCGAGAACGTAGCTGAAGAGATGGACGCGGCGTCGGCCTTCGCCGGTGAAGTCGATGTCGTAGCTGCTGTAGTCCATCTGAGCCTGCGCCCCCGGCGGCGTCTCGAAACGCTGGACCGGCTCCTTGAGCGGCTGGGGCCGAAGTTCGAGCACGCGTTCGCGGACGATGCTGATTCCGCCCGCGAAGCCGCGGCCACGCAGTTCCTCGAAGACGCGCGCGATGGTGATATCAGGGTAACGCTCGAGGAACTGGCGGATCGTGTCGTTGTACGGATCGACCAGACTCGGCCGCCGCGCCGCCACGGGCGCCGGCGTCGAGGATTCGGCGCCGTCACGTTCGGCCTGCCAGCGGCGAATCACGCTCTGCACCGTGTCTCGCGCCAGACCGAGATCCTTGGCGATGCGTCGCATCGACGTTCCAGCCTGGCGCCGGTGGACGATCTCGTTGCGTGTTTCTTCATTCATGACGAGGCGTCCCGGAGTTCGCTGCGAAGTTCATCTCGGAGTTCTTCTGGGGAGAATTCGGCCGACCAGAGATCATCTACCAGATCGGCAACGCCGCGGGCCGCTTTGGCCAGGCGCGCGAAGCGCGGCGCCAGCAGTCGGCGATCGTCTCGCTTCAACTCGGCCAGCCCCGGATGACGCTGCCCGTTCTCCAGCCGGCTGAGCAGGTCGAGCAACAAACGGAGAAGCCGGGCCAGCCGATTGCCTGCCGGACTCAGACGCGGATCACGCGCCGGCGGCGGCACGCCTTCCGCTTGCATCAAGGCGACGCGTGGTTCGCGCAACAGCAGCGTCTCCTGCTCCGGCGTCGCGCCCCGCAACAGATCCACGACGCCTTGCACCTCCGCCATCGTCAACGAGTCACGGCGCGCCGTCGTCAACACCGCCGCCTGGTTGCCCGTGGGCAACCGCGTCAACTGTCGCGCCAGTCCCGGAGACAACAGTCCCAGACGCAGCTCCGCTTGAGCCTCGCCGCACAACCGCTCGAGCAAAGCCAGCCGTCGGCACACCCAGCTCTTGTGCTTGTCCAAGAGCGCCGCCGCCTCCACTTGCGACAGCCCGTCCTCACGCACCAGCGCCTGCACGATCCAGGCTTCCTCCAGTTCGTTGGCGCGTTGACCCACTCCGTTGAGCCCCACGATCGCCGCCTTGGCAGCACGCTCGTCCACCTCCAGCACACGCACGCTCAACGTCGGCCACGACACCCGGCCCGCCGCCGCGTGCCGCTTGAATCCGTCGAGCAACTCCGCCCGACCGTCCCGCCAACACGCCGTCACCGGCGACAACTGCCCGTACTGACGCAGCGACCGCGCCATCGCCTCCTCCGCCACCACATCGGCCAGCCGGTAACGCCGATAACGCCCGCCCAACGCCTCGATCGGCATCGGCCTCGCCTCGGCTTGCTCCCACGCGCGCACCGCGTCCCCCTCTCCGTGACCCCCACCCATCGGGAAGGAACGGGGGGCCGGAAAACCGGACCCGCCCGTTGCCTTCTCCGGGTTGGGTCGTGGAATCGTAGACAGCCAGGAAACGCATCGCAATCGCTGAAGACGTCACAAACATGACTGCGGCGGCGAACGAGCCTTCCGCCGGCGCGGCCGAAAACCCGCCCGCCGACGACGCCGATAGCGTGCCTCCCGATCCAGCACCCGCCGCAACGCTCGACGACACAAGGAACTACAGAACCGCCGCGCCGACCATTCCGCGTTCACCGCGAACCGCTCGTAACACCCCGGCCGATCGCAGATGCGGACCTGGAAATCGTCCGGAATTGTCGCTGCGCGCTGGCCCTCGCACCCGTTGACGTCCCCCGCGGCAGTCAACGCCGGTGACGCCGACATTGGCGGCGCCAGCTCGTTGGCCGACACCTCCAGCGGCTCAGAATCGACCATCGGCTCAGCGTCTACGACGACCAACGGAATCCGCCGTCGATACCGCCGGCTCTGCTCCTGCCGGCGCTCCTTCCCCAAAGCACTCGCCCGCCAAGTCCGACTGGCCCGCCACCGTCGCCAACGACGAGCCTCCCGGCGACACTCTTCGCTGCAATACCGACTCTGCGGATGCGACGGCCGATACAGACGCCCGCACCCCTTCAGCAAACACCGACGTCCGCGATCGGACGTCGGTGCAGCCGGCGAAGCAGCAACGACCCCTTGCGGCAGTTTGCAATGAACGCAATATTGACGAGAGCCCAAGGGAGGTTGGTACTCCCAAAGGTCAAGTCTCGGAGGCGAGTTGCTGCTCCCTCCGAGACGCTTTCATCTCATGACAACGGAACTTCAAATTACCAAACGCCGAAATGACTCGCCAAGACATGAACCAACCGTCGGCCACGACATCTGTCAACCGCCTCTCCGCCGACCCTCTCGCCGAGATCGACCAACATCGGCCTCGCCAACCATCGACCGACAAAGTGGCCTACTTCCTGACCGATGCTGACAGGCAGATGCTCGCGCTCGGCAATCGATTCGGCCAGAAGAAACTCGCTACTCGTGGAGAGAATCACGTCAGCCCCTCGACAGGCACGCCTGCAATTTCGCAACAAATCGTGCAGCAACGGCCGGCGCAAGCGTGTGAACTCACTCATGAATGCGAAGGGGTTTCCGCCGGCATGTAGCATGCGGTCGCCCGTGTCGGTCGCCTGGAGGAGTTGGCTGCCGAGTTCCAACGACTCAAAAGTAAGACCGTGACTACGGACGACGTCCTTGAAATCCGCATGCGTAGCCACGCAAACCTGATGGCCACGCGCTTGCAGGCCGACGCCCAGCGCGACATAGGGCTGGACGTCGCCTCGTGAACCTGTGGTTGGGATTGTGATTCGCATGGTTCCGCCTCCGTTCGGTCCACCACGAAACGTCAGCGTCGACTCGCCCAACCGACGCTTCGACGATTTCGATCCGCGTCTTTCTCAATTATTCAAACGCCTTCTTCAGGTCGTCGAAGGCGTTTCCCACCCCGTCCTTGATTTTCTCCCAACGGTCATGGCTCGCTCTTTTTAGTTCGTTGAGTCTCGTGGCCGCCGTTTCGCGCTTGGCCTTCGCCTGGTCGAGCTTCGTCTGCAGGTCCTTCTTGC
>JBBQPM010000293.1:0-6246 GCA_038217425.1 Gemmatales bacterium | reverse complement strand
GGGGCGTTGTAAAAGCGCATGGCATACTCCTTGAAGTTGATGGGCCGAGTCGAGCCCGCATCGTGGTTGAGGGCCTACGTCGCCCTCTGAAACTTCCACGCGGAACCCAGCCTCGGCTGCGTTCGTTGTACCCTTGAGCCGACCGGCCCATCAACCTCGGGGACATAAGAAGTATCCTGACGTTGCACTGGACCGGGCCGGCATTACGGTTTTCCGAGACACGCGTTCTTGCAGCCGGCCCGGCCAGTGAACGCAGTCGTTCGGCGAAGGAGGAGCGTGGATGGCGTCAGCCGAGGAACTGCTCGTGGTGGTCGCCTCGCCAGTGGACTCGGTGGCGGTCCAGGCACTGGTCGTGGCCGACGCGCTGACGGCCTCCGCCGAGCCGGACTTGGAGGAGGGTGAGCCGCGGCGGGCATACTTGTCCAACCCAGCGGCGGGCTACCAACTCATGCACCACAGCGGACGGGTGGTCACGGCGTTCTTGTACGCCGAACCGGCCGATGGGTTCGTCGCCTTCCCTCGACCCCTTCCCGGTGGCCTGCCGCGCGGGGCCACACGGGCGCAAGTTCGATCGCGGTTCGGTGCCCCGGAGCGGAGCGGTGAGCCGGTCACGATCGCCGGCTTGGGCAAGCAAGGCGCGTGGGATCGGTTTGCGGTGGGCGGGGTTCGCGTCCACTTCCAGTACTCGGAGTCGGACCAGCGCGTCCAATTGGTGTCGATCATGGCCGCGGCGGATGCGCCCTGACGCCGAACCAAAAGTTACACCTGCCTGCGGCGGCACGACGTGAAATCAGGGTTCAATGTCTCACCAGCCGCCGCAGCAGGTGAACTTGGCCGTTCGGCGGCTTGGTGGTTGCAAGGGCCTCAGGAACGCGCGGGAGTTTCGCATGCAACACGGAAATGACGCTGATGGCGCGATTCGTGAAGGCGAACCTCCGCTCATTCCACGTTCACGCGATAGCTCACAGGGGGATTTGCCACGCCAGACGCGACCAACGTGGCTCCTAAAATGCATTTGGCCTGTAGCGCTGGGCAGTTTGTTTTCCGGATGTACAGCGACAAGCATGATCCCCTCTTCGATAGGCATCGCGGATCGCTTGCTTGTCTTTGTTGCAATGATGGCGGGGCCATTCTGTTGCCACATTCTTTTGAGGACATCAGATTTCAGCTACTCGCCAATTGCAATCTGGCAGACGCTAGGCTTTCTGTCCATTCCTCTCATAGCTGCGTATCCGGTGAAGCATTCGATGGTCACCGCGTGCCTCAGCGTGGTGGGACTTGCGTTTTGGTTCTGGGCGGGGTTCATTTCGGTCATTTATTGTTATTATGCGGGTTAGGGGCGTCGCCGATCCTTCGTGGTCGCCCATAGGAGTCGCCGGCGAAACGCCTTATGGCCCAAAAGGTTGATGAACGTTCCTTCGACGCAAACCGGATTCTGACTTATTCCTCGTCACAATCGGTAGAGCCGCTCTCTGGTGACACCTAGGTGTCAATAATGGGGCGGCTCGATCCCCGCAGGGTGACGGTCCCGCTCCGACAGTCGGCGGCTGAAGTCGGACTGCGGCCCGCTGCTGCTCGATTCCGCTATTGCCTGGATCATGTCGGGAGCCGCGTCAAAACTTTCTTTGGCCGTCGCCGTGCAACGTGGTATGCTGGTCGCTAATCACGGAGACCTCGCATGAAGCCGCTTGTCACGCTCGCACTCTTACTCCTGGCAACACTCTCCCAGGCGAACTCGCATCCCCCGTTGCGGAAGACGCCCCCGGTCAGCCAGCGCCCCCTGGCCGCCGGGCCCGCGAAGTTCGTCGACGCCGGCAAAGGCGCCGACGACGCCCCGGGAACCAAGGACGCCCCCTGGAAAACGATCGCCCGCGCTCTCCCCACGCTCCAGCCCGGCGACACCCTCTACCTCCGCGCCGGCGTTTACTACGAATCCCTCTACCTCGCCCTCGCCGGCAAGGAAGGCGCCCCCATCACCATCCGCTCCTACCCCGGCGAACAGGCGATTCTCGACGCCGGCTGGCGCGAATTCTTCGAATCCCCCGCCCAAGCCTGGATCCCGCAAGATTCGCCCGGCGAATTCCGCTCCGCCAAGCCCTATCCCAATGCCCGCGATCCCGTCGGCTCCTTCGGCGATTCCATGATCGGCCTGCAAACCTACCACCATCCCCAGGATCTTCGCGCCAAGCTCGAAACCTTCGAATGGCCCGACGAAACCAAGACTCTCGATAGCGATCTGAAGCCCGTCTACCTCGGCCCCGGCATGTGGTACGATCGCGTCACCGGATACATTCACCTACGCCTCGCGCACACCCATCTCCCCAAGCCGGTCCCCAATTACCAGGGCGAACAGGATCCGCGCAAGCTCCCCCTCGTCATCGCTCCGTTCAAGGCCAAAAACCTCCATCTCGACGCTGCCCAGCACCTGCGCTTCCAGGATCTCGTCCTTCGCGGCGCCGGGTATCGCTCGATCCAGATGGAGCAAGCCAGCCATATCGCCTTCGACAATGTCACCGTCTGGGCCGGCACTTACGGACTTGAAGCCATCGGCTGCACCGACATTTCCTTGTCGCACTGCGGCTTCTACGGCAGCGTCGCGCCCTGGACCTTCCGCTCCGACGCCAGCAAACGCGATTATCCCGGCAGGCCCTATCGCAATCTCTCTCGGCTCAACACCCACGCCCTCATCGAAATCGACAACGGGGGCGAGTCCTCCGTCTATGCCACCCCGCAAAACGATCGCTGGGAAATCGACCACTGCGAGTTCGCCGACGCCCACGACGGCGTCTACCTCGGCGGCATCAACGTCCGCTTCCACCACAACCTCATCGACAATCTTCAGGACGACGGCATCTACCTCAGCCCGATGTACTTTCGCCATAAGCTCGACAAGAAGCAGGTCGAGATCCACATCTACCAAAACGTCATTCGCCAGGTGCTCACCGCCTTTGCGTTCGGCGGCGCCGAAACCGAAACCCGCGATCAGATCTACATCTACCGCAACATCGTCGACCTGCGCGAATCCGTCCCCACCGCGCGCCCCGGCGGCAAAGTGCTCGAGCCTCGATACTCCAACGGTCACGTGATGGGCGATCACGGCTCGCCCCCCTGGAGCGCCATGAACATCTATCACAACTTGTTCGTGCAGGCCGACCAGGCGCGCTCCGCGGGCATGGCCACGCTCACCAGCACCAAATCGGGCAAACCCCGACGCGTCTTCAACAACGTCTTCTACCACCTCGCGAAGCTCCCCGCCTTCGGCGCCCCCGTCGACGACGCCTGGGAGGACGGCAACCTCTACTACTCCCCCAAGCTCACCGAGAAGGAGATCGCCCAGTATTTCGTGAAGTACCGCGCCAGCCCGCTCTTCGCCGCCAGCAAGAAAGACTATCCCGCCGGCTTCTCAACGCATTCGCGCGTCGGCTCCCCCGGCGTCGCCATCCTGGAAGAAGGCACGCTCCCCTGGCGACTCGCCAAGGGATCCCTCTCGGTCGACGCCGGCGTGGAACTGCCTAAATCCTGGCCGGATCCCTTGCGCGAAACCGACGCCGGCGCCTCGGACATCGGGCCGTTGCCGCTCGAGACCGATATGTTTAGCGTCGGGAGAAAGCGCACCGACAAATAAGGATTCCTCCGCCATGACGCATCGCATCATCATTGGACTCGAGGTGCATGTCCAGCTCCTCACGCACAGCAAGCTCTTCTGCGGTTGCCCGAACCGGTTCGGCCTCCCCGCCAACACCGCCACGTGCGCCGTCTGCATCGGCATGCCGGGCGTTCTCCCCGTCATGAACCGGCAGGCCGTCGCGCTGTCGCTCCGCGCGGGCCTGGCCCTCAATTGCCAGATCAGCCGATTCTCCAAATGGGACCGTAAGAACTACTTCTACCCCGATCTTCCCAAGAACTTCCAGACCAGCCAGTACGATCTTCCCCTGTGCCACGACGGCTGGCTCGAAATCGACTCCGACCAGGGCAAAAAATCGATCCGCGTGCTCCGCGCCCATCTCGAAGAAGACGCGGGCAAGATGCTGCACGACGAAGCCGCGGGCAAAAGCGATAGTCTCGTCGATCTCAACCGCACCGGCACCCCGTTGCTGGAGATTGTCAGCCATCCCGACCTGGAGCGGGCCGAGGACGCCAAGACGTATCTGGAGACGATCCGCCTGCTCTTGCGCGAGATTGAGGTCTCCGATTGCGAAATGCAGGAGGGGAGCCTGCGCTGCGACGCGAATGTGAATCTGCACGTGCCGCAACCCGACGGTTCGTTCGCAGCCACGCCGATCGTCGAGATCAAGAACCTCAACAGCATTCGCAACGTCGAACGCGCGATCGAGTACGAGGCGAAACGTCAGCACGCAGAATACCAGGAAAAACTGGGTCGAGAGTGGGTTCTGGAAAAGGAACGGAAGCGATTCAAGCAGTACGACGTTGCATCACTGGTGGCCGCGAACGGCTTTCGTCCGCTCAGCAAAGCGACCGCGGGCTGGGACGATCGTTTCGAACGCACGAACATTCAGCGTCGCAAGGAGGAGGCGTCGGACTACCGTTACTTCCCGGAGCCCGACCTGGCGCCGGTGATCGTCGACGACGCCTGGCTCGAGCGCGTCCGCAGCGAGGTTGGCGAACTCCCCGCGGCCCAGCTGCTGCGATTGCAGACGCAGTACAGCCTGTCGGAGTATGACGCGGGCGTGTTGTCGCGGCTGGGACGGGCTACGGTACGCTATTTCGAAGTGGTCGCACGAGAGTCCGGCGACGCCAAGGAAGCGTGCAACTGGATCACCAACGAGTTGCAGCAGCTCATGAGCGATCAAGTCATCGCGATCCGCGAGAGTCCGCTCACGGCGATCACCTTGGCCGAGCTCATCCGCGAGATCAAGGCGATCGGGCTCAACAAGCAAAGGGCCCGTGAGGTCTTTCAACTCATGGCGAAGACCGGCGTGGACGCGAAGTCTGCGATCGCGCAGCTTGGCTTCGTCGTCGTGAGCGACGAGGGCAAGTTGCGGACGATCATTCAGGAAGCAATCGCGAAGAACGCCAAGGCGGTGGCCGACTACAAAAAGGGCAAGACGAAGGCTGCCGACGCGATCAAGGGCGCCGTGATGCGTGAGACGAAGGGCCTGGCCAAGATGGAGCAGGTGCAGGCGCTGCTGCTCGAGGAACTCGCCAAGGTCTCGGAGTAACGAGGACATTCATGAACATCGTCAACGTCAACGACGAGATCGAACCCTACATCGTCTACCGCATCGACGGAGAACAGATGGAATGCGCCCTTTGGCAATTCAAGGACGGCCCCAAGGCGCTCGCCCTTTTCCTTTCCGGCGACGCTGCTTCGACTTACACCGCCTCGGCAAAGTCGGGACCGGGCTGGAAAATGTTCTGTCCCGCCAAGGAGACGCTGCTCCAGCTGCTGAAGGGTTGCCGAGATGCCGGGATTGAATACGCAGTCCTGGATCCTGACAACGAGAAGGCGAAACGCATCTTCCGCATCCACGACATCCTCGTCGCCGTCGAGAATCGGAGTTGACTTGTGGCGAGCCAGGCGTATAATCTCCCTTAGCAGTTTGATATCCGAGGTCATCTGAGAATTACGTGCTATGCTCATTATTTCCGCAAACATGATTTCCTCGGATTGACGCTCTATCCGATCTCGCTATAGTGGATAGAGCCAAACCGATGGGTTTGGCTTTTTTGTTTGCGGGAAAGAAGCGACGAGGGGGCATAGCTCAGTTGGCTAGAGCGCAGCTCTGATAAAGCTGAGGTCCTTGGTTCGAATCCAAGTGTCCCCATTGAAGACAGGACGCCAAACAGCCGAATATGGGGGTGTAGCTCAACTGGGAGAGCGTCGGCTTTGCAAGCCGAAGGTTACCGGTTCGATCCCGGTCATCTCCACAAGACATGAAGCGAAATGATTTTTTTAAGAGGGGTTGACGACTCGGGACCGGCGACATAAGATTTGAGTTCCACTGGAGCAGTTTTCTGACTGCGAGTCGCGGCTCACGCGAGCCCCGACTCCTGGTCAGCCTGTTTCAGGCAAACACCCAAAAGGTTTTGCGTAAGGACAGTTGTAAAATGAAAGCCCTTCTGGGGCTTTCATCCAGGATTCGTTCTTTGACAATTCGGTAGCGGTATAGTTGCCTCACGAACAGACTTCGTTGGGCGTATTGGGCTTCGGCCTGGTGCGGCTAGCGAAGACAGTTTCAAGAGAAAAGAATCTGCATGAGCCTGAGAGAATATTGAAGAATGTTA
>JBBQPM010000292.1:0-6340 GCA_038217425.1 Gemmatales bacterium | reverse complement strand
GCTTGACCAGCATGCCGGTAAGGTCTTTGGGAATCTTAGGAAGCCGTCCGCCGTTGGCCCGGGCGCCGAATCGGTCGGCGATCTCTGCGGACAATCGTTCACAACTCCAGCCTTGCTTTATCGCTCTCACTTGCAGCGCGTCGCGTTTCTTCTTCGGCACACTGAGAATTCGAATGACATGGGACCTGCCGAATATCCACCCGTCACTGCCCTGTCCGACTGACTTGCCCTGGATCTTCTTAATTTGCTTGCAGAGCTTTGCGAGGTCGACTGGGCTGTAGCCTTTAACGGGGTCCGCGAACTGTCGAGACTTGCGCAGGGTGTCTGCATTGATCCCCTTCTCATCTGCCTGATTGTCGATGGTGCCTTTGCCATACCCTGCCTCGGGGGACTTCAGTTCGCTCTGAATCTTTTGGCCTAGTACTACAGCGCTAGAAACTAGCAGGGTGTTGCAGTAACTTCAAATACAGGAAGCATTTACTCCCCTCTCCCTCCGGACGCAGCTGAAAAAGTCGCTGGCCTGGTTCTGTGGGAGAGGTATCTTACGGAGCGTTTGTGGACGTTTGTCGACGAACTTCGAACTGCGATGGAGGGTTTCGGGGGCAAAACGGCCTCCGGACTCCGTCTACGCAGCGGGCGTCGGGATCGTAAATGCTGACGACCTTGTCGCCCGCCTTGGGATGGTCGCGGTCGGCGAGGACTTTGCGCGCCAGCGTCTTTCGCAGCGTCTGACGGGCGTCTTCGGCGCCGGTGCGGACGGCGTCGCTCTGGGTCAGTTCGCCGGCCCAGACGACCGTGCGCCGCAACTGCGCGACACGCAACCTCAACCGCTCCTTGTCACTCATGCGCTCGCTTTGGACGCACTCAAAGTCGATGTCCTGCCACTGGTCCTTGACCTCGTCGGCCGCGAACGGGCGGGCCGCCTCGAGCAGTTCGTCGCGGATCGTGGCCACCAACACAATCGTCGAAGGGATCGAGATGTCGGCGAGGAGATGGGTGGCGTCCTTGAGCCGCAATCGATCCTTGACGATGCCGAGTTCGCGAGCTTGCCCGAGGACGCCGTGAAAAATCTCCTGCAAGGCATCGGCTCCCACGCGCTGGCGGAAGTAAGTCCTCGGCGCCATCCGGTCGAAAATCCGCCGCTCGACATCGTCCAGCGGAACAAAGTTCTCGGTCTGCTGCAACATAAACAATTGCCTCCCCTCTGGAGGATACACGACTCTCCGCTTTTTTCAGCAGTCTCCGGAGGGAGAGGGGAGCGAATAGCTCTGTAGTGTTAATTGACGGGCCGGGTTGAAACTTGAGGACCTTCGGTCATGGAAGGCCAAACGCCAAAAGCAGGGCGCCAAGGCGGCGAACGTATTCGTCCGCTCGGTACACTTACACCGGCAGGCCGAGTCGCTCCAGCGCCACGCAATCCGCCGCCGGTTCCTGTCGGCGTGCATTGTTCTCGGCATGGATCGGTTGCGATTACTTCGACGTTTCCGCAGCGACCCATGCTTCTGCTTCCGCTCGATAATAAGCAGTGGACAACATTGCCTGAAGCGGGAGCGAGCCGCCTTGGTATTCGTGGACGTCTTTTTCGAGAGACAAAATGCGCTTGAGGTGGTTTTGAAACGCAGTCAGCCGTTGAGCTTTGTCCGTTGCCGCGGCCAGCTCCGACTCCATCCAGCGACACGACCAACGATAGATTTGCTCGCCGTCGCCCTTGGAGAGATCGAACGGCTTAAATTCGCACAGCGCCCACTCGTATGCCTGACGTGCCGCATTGAGACGCTTCATGGAAAGTTCCTGCGGGGCCCTACAGACGAGAGTTTTGTTTCGAGGATTCCTCTCGGGGAACCAAACATCTTGGTTCCGCAACTTCCGGGTCCGGAAGTCGGCGACCTGCGCATTCAGAGTTGTTCATCGCCTCACATTTCGAAGGCTGATCCGACTGACCGTCCTACGCCAGCAAGACGCGGACCACCTGGCCGTGCACGTCCGTCAGGCGGAAGTCGCGGCCGGCGTAGCGGTAGGTGAAACTCTCGTGATCGAAGCCGAGCAGGTGCAGGATCGTGGCATGCAGGTCGTGGACGTGGACCTTGTCCTCGATCGCGCGGAAGCCGAATTCGTCGGTGGCGCCGTGAATCGTGCCCCCTTTGACGCCGCCGCCGGCGAGCCACATCGAGAAGCCCCAGTGATTGTGGTCGCGGCCGTTGATCTTGCCGGCGTTCGCTCCGGGCGTCGGCAACTCGACCGTCGGCGTGCGGCCGAACTCGCCGCCCCAGATGACCAACGTCTCATCCAGCATGCCGCGCTGCTTCAGATCTTTCAAGAGCGCTGCGATGCCTTGATCGCAGTCGCGCGCCAGTCGGCGATGGTTGACGGCGATGTCGTCGTGGTTGTCCCACGGCTGGCCCGCTCCCGTCCAGACCTGGATGAACCGTACTCCTTTTTCCAGTAAGCGCCGAGCGATCAAAAGTTGACGCGCCTGCGTGCCGGGGCCGTAGAGGTCGCGGATGTGTTTCGGTTCGCGCGCAATGTCGAACGCATCCTCGGCGTCCTGCTGCATGCCGTAGGCGAGTTCGAACGACTGGATGCGGGCTTCGAGTTGGGCGTCGCCGGGACGCTGGGCGAGATGCCGTTGGTTGAGCTGCGCGAGCAGGTCGAGCTGTTGGCGCTGCTGGACGGCGGTGACGCGGGTGTTGCGGATGTTCTCGATGAGGCGGTCGAGGGTCTCGTTGCGGGTGTCGATGTAGGTTCCCTGGAAGGCGCCGGGGAGGAATGCGGCCTGCCAGTTTTGCGTCTCTTGGATCGGGTAGCCGCCGGGGCACATCGCGATGAAGCCGGGGAGATTCTGGTTCTCGCTGCCCAGGCCGTAGGTGATCCAGGAACCGAGGCTGGGTCGGATTTGCCGGGCTTCGCCGGAGTTCATGAGCATGAGCGAGGGCTCATGATTGGGGACATTCGCGTGCATCGAGCGGATGACGGCGAGGTCGTCGACGCAGGTGGCCAGGTGCGGGAAGATCTCGCTGACGGGGATGCCGCTTTGGCCATGCTGGGCGAACTTGAAGGGGGAGGGAAACGCAGCGCCGGTGCGACGTTCGGTGCGCAGGTTTTCGGTCGGCAGAGGTTGCCCGGCGTAGCGCGCGAGCGCGGGCTTGGGGTCGAAGGTGTCGACGTGCGAAGGACCGCCGTTCATGAAGAGATGGATGACGCGCTTGGCCTTGCCGGGAAAATGCGGCTGCCGGGGCGTGAGGGGCGACGCCGCTTCGAGCATGCCCTGCGATTTCATGAGATCCATGAGGCCCAGGGCGGCGAACCCCATGCCGCAACGGCCGAGCAATTCTCGGCGAGAGACGATCGCGTCCATCATCGGGCAATCTCCTGCAAACACGATCACGCGAAAAGGCCGGGGATCACTTCTCCCTCGGCGAGGGGCGTGGGTCGGGGAAGACGCGGATAGTAGGTGGTGTGATGATTAATGCCGAGGGCGTGATAGATCGACGCGGCGAAGTCGGCGGGATTGTGAGGCTTGGTCGTCGGGGCGGCGCCGTTGCGGTCGGTGGCGCCGATGACGGTTCCGCCGCGGACACCGCCGCCTGCCAAAAGGACGTTCCCCGCGCCCGGGTAATGATCGCGGCCGGCCTTCTGATTGATTCTCGGCGTCCGTCCGAATTCTCCCATCACGACCACGAGCGTCGTCTCCAACATGCCGCGCTGATCGAGATCGTCGAGCAAGGCACACAGCGACATGTCGAGTTGCGGGAGATTACCGGGCCCGGCGTAGTTGTGCCAGGTCGTCGGGGTCACGCCGCGGGGGGGATTGCGGAACGTCATCATCGAATCGAAGAGCCATTCGTGGTTGTCCCAGGTGCCGTTGGTTTGACCGGCGCCGAACGCGCCCCCCTGGACGGCTTGATTGATCGTGACGAAGCGCGCTCCCGCCTCGATGAGCCGGCGTGCAAGAAGGACACGTTGCCCGTAGATGTTCATGCCGTAGCGTTCGCGCAAGGCCAGCGGTTCGTCGCTCACCTGGGCGGCTCGCTGAATGGCGCCGCTGGTGAGGGTGGCGACGGCGGAGTCGTAGACTTCGTCATGCGCCCGCTGCGATTGACTCTCGGACATTTGACTTAGGTTGTGAATCTGCCGTAAAAGTCCCTGGCGATCTTCGAAGCGATCGCGTGGAATGGCGAGCCCCTTCACGCTGAAATCGGGCAGTGACGGATCGCCGAGAATGTTGAGGGCGCCGTAGGCGGGGCCGAGATAGCCCGTCGGCTGGGTGTACCGACCATCAACGGGGAGGCCGACGTAAGGCGGGATGCCTCGGCGCAGCGTGCCGCGGAGGGCGGAAAAGACGCAGCCGAAGTTCGGGAAGTATTGCTGCCCGCGCGGCATGACGCCGCTCATGACGTGCTGCGAACCGAGATCGTGGGCGCCGGTGAGGCCTTGCCAGGAACGGACGATGGCGACCTTGTCCATCCGCCGAGCCAGGAGCGGCATCTTCTCGGTGATGAACGTACCGGGGACGTTGGTCGCGGTCGGCCTCCACAATCCGCGAATGCCTTCCGGGGCATCGGGCTTGGGATCCCAAGATTCAAATTGGCTGATGCCGCCGGCGAGAAAGAGAAAGATGCACGAGACCGGCGGTTTGTCGGTCGTCACGCGTCCCTCTTGGGCGGCTTGCAAGAACGTCGGCAGCGACAGGCCGAACATGCCGGCGCCAATCTGGAGAGCTTCACGGCGAGAGAGATTCATGGGGGCCTCGGTCGGTGGGATTCGCAGGGTGCATTCTACAGGAGGAAAGCCTCGCCATCCATTGCAGAAGCCGAGGAAGTTGGCTACCATGGCGGGCATGAAGACGATATTTGCGGTGATTGCATGCGGACTGTTCGGCTCCTCGGCATTCGCTCAACCCAAAGGGCCGCAACCGTGGTGGCCGGCGGAGCCGCGGGCGCTGCCGTTGGTGCATCCTCTGTTTTCGGACGATATGGTGCTGCAGCGTGATCTGCAGGCGCCGATCTGGGGCTGGAGCGAACCGGGCGACCGCGTCACGGTCGAGGTCGACGGCAAAGCCGCGGGCGAAGTCGCCGTCGTGGGCAAGGATGGCAAATGGCTGACGAAGGTCGGCCCATTCACCGCGGGGGGGCCGCACACGATCTCGGTCGGCAGTGCGAAACGGCAACAGACGATCAAGAACGTCCTGTTCGGCGACGTCTGGCTCTGTTCGGGACAATCGAACATGAATTGGCCGGTGCGTCTGTCGGTCAACGCCGAGGAGGAGGTGCGGAACGCGAACTACCCCGAGATCCGCTCGTTCACGGTCAATTTTTATTCCGCGCTCACGCCGGAGAAGCTGCCGCCGCCGGCGCGCTGGGAAGTCTGCACGCCGGAGTTCGCCAAGAACTTCACCGGCGTCGGCTACTTCTTCGCCCGCGCGATCCACGCCCAGCAAAAGATCCCGATCGGCATCCTTCACAGCTCCGTCGGCGCCAGCGCGGCCGAGGCGTGGACCAGCGGCCCCGCCCTGCGCAAGCACATGCCGTTCGACTTCAAGGAACGCCTCGCGGAACTCGATAAGGAAGTCGCGGTCGGCGGCCCCGACTTCGATTTCTTCACCGCCCTCGAGCGCTGGGCAGCCCAGGTCGATCCGACCAGCGCCACGTTAAAATACGCGACCGATCCCGATCTCGACGTCAAGGATTGGCTCGATCTCGCGGTCCCCAAGCCCTGGCAGGACGCGGGCCTCAAGGATCATCACGGCCTCGTCTGGTTTCGCCATTGGGTGGAGATTCCCGAGACCTGGAAGTCGCAGGATCTCGCTCTGATTCTCTCCGTCATCAACGACAGCGACATCGTGTGGTTCAACGGCACGATCGTCGGCTCGAAGCAGCTCCCGGGCCAGATTCGCAACTATCGCATCGACGCGAAACTCGTGAAGCCGGGTAAGAATCTGATCACGGCTGCGATCGTGTGCAAGTCGGGGCCCGCGGGGTTTTGCTCCGGTCCCTCCAACATGGTCATTCGCCCGGCCAGCGATCCGGGCAGCAAGGGCGTGCGTCTCGCCGGCATGTGGAAGGCCAAGCCGACGGTGAAGTTCGACGATCTCCAGGCGCCCCTTCCGAATCCGCAGGTGGGCCATTACAAGACGATCACCGGGCTCTACAACGGCATGATCGCGCCGCTGGAACCCTTCGGAATCAAGGGGGTGCTCTGGTATCAGGGCGAAGCGAACGGGCCGTTCTGGTTGCAGTATCGCCGGCTTTTGCCGACGCTCATCGCCGACTGGCGCGAGCGGTTTCAGATCGGCGACTTCCCGTTTCTCATCGTCTCGCTCGCCAACCTCAATGCACTGCAG
>JBBQPM010000291.1:0-6367 GCA_038217425.1 Gemmatales bacterium | reverse complement strand
CAAAACGATCTGCTGAAAAGCCGTTTCCGCCGCGATCAATGCAAAAGCCATGGGAGGAACCTTCCTTGGTTAATATGGATTACCCCCCTCTTTTAACTCATCGCCGTATTTTGTGCCAGAAAGAATTGGCGCGCCCTATCGGCATAGTCGGGGGCATTTTTGCTTGATTTTAACTGAAGATTCTGTTAGAATTCAGGGCCAGCGTCAATATTTCGGTGAGACGAAGATGGACGAAAAGCCCCTCGAAAACCTGGAAGAGAAGAGCAAGCGGCTCATCGAGGAGCTAAAAGATGGGTTCAAACGCCTGCAAAAGAACCAGGACAGGATCAGGCAGCACCAGGACGAGGCGAAAAAGCCGGAGCGGAAGACCAAGTTCAAACGGCCATAACTGCTGAATGCCGGCCATCAATACCGGTTGTTCCGCATCGCCCACGCGATCCCGGCGCTGGATGAAAACAAAGAACTCCCACGAAAGCCCCAGGGATGGCTTTTCCTGCGGAATCGCCACGAAACGTGAATCTATCGCGGCGGATCGGAAGTGACGCTACGGGGCCCTTCCCGAGGAATAGCCGTCAATGGGTTTTCGCCGGCGCGTTCCTCATCCTTGAACAGTTTGTATTCGAGGCTATCTACGAGCGCCAGCCAACTCGCCTCAATGAGGTTTTCGCTGACGCCGACGGTTCCCCAGACGTCGGTTTCGTCGCGCGATTCGATCACCACGCGGACCCGGGCCGCGGTCGCTGCCTTCGAGTTCACCACCCGCACCTTATAGTCGACCAGTTCCATCGAATCGAGTTGGGGATACGCACGCTTGAGCGCCTTGCGCAGCGCCTGGTTGAGCGCGTCGACGGGGCCGTGCCCTTCCGACACCGTGTGCTCGACGTCTTGACCCACGCGCACCTTGACCGTTCCCTCCGTCCAGATTCGGCCATCGACGTCGGACTCGATGCTGACGTGGTAGCCGAGCCGATCGAACTTGGGCACATAGAGCCCCATGACCTGTTTGACGAGGAGATCGAAGGACGCCTCGGCTGCCTCGTATTCGTAGCCTTCATTCTCGCGCGTCTCGACCTGATTGCGGAGCGTGATCAGGAGGTTGCGGTCGTTGGCCAGGGAGTACTTCGCGGTCTTGGCGAGGATGTTCGATTGTCCTGAAAGTTCACTGATGAGGATGCGGCGTTGGTTGCCGACGAGTTCGGGGTTCATGTGTTCGTAGCTGGCGGAGACCTTGGCGACGCCGTGGGCGTGCATGCCGCCTTTGTGTGCGAAGGCGCTGGAGCCGACGAACGGTTGGCCGTTGCGGAAGTTCATGTTGGCCAATTCGTAGACGAATCGCGAGACGGTCGTGAGATGTTGCAAGCTCGCCGGCTGGAGCACGTCGTACGCACGTTTGAGGGCGAGATTGGAAATCACGCTGATGAGGTCGGCATTGCCGCAGCGCTCGCCGATGCCGTTGATCGTGCCTTGCACCTGGATGCAACCGTGGTTAACGGCGATGAGCGAATTGGCGACCGCCTGTTCGCAGTCGTTGTGGCAATGGATGCCGAGCGAGGCGCTAGGCATTGCCTGACGCACGCGCTGAACAAACGCGGCGATTTCCTCGAACTGCGTCCCGCCGTTGGTGTCGCATAACACGACGGTGCTCGCACCGGCTTCCCAGGCGGCGCGCAGCGTTTGCAGGGCGTATTCCGGATTGTGCTTGCCGCCGTCGAAGCAGTGCTCGGCGTCGTAGATGACCTCTCGGCCCTGGCTTTTACAGTAGGCGATGGAATCGCGGATCATCGCCAGATTTTCCTCGAGCGTCGTCCCCAGCACCTCGCGGACGTGCAGATCCCACGTCTTGCCGACGATGGTGATGACCGGCGCTTGTGAATCGAGCAGCGCCTTGAGGCACGTGTCTTCCTCGGGCGCGCAGTTCTTACGGCGCGTCATGCCGAACGCCGCGATCTTCGCGTGTTTGAGCGCGAGCTTGCGGACTTCCTGAAAATACTCGGCGTCCTTGGGATTGGAGAGGGGATAGCCCCCTTCGATGTAGTCGATGCCGAGTTCGTCGAGCTTCTTGGTGATCAGCAGTTTGTCCTGGAGGGAGAAATTGACGCCTTCGCCCTGGCTGCCGTCGCGCAGCGTGGTGTCGTAGATTTGGATGCGTTTCATGGCATGTCTCGAGTGGGAAACGAAAAAGCCCTGGAAGAAATCCAGGGCTGGATCGGCACGAATCGTCTGCGGGCCCCGGTTAGCGAAGTAAGACGCGCACTCCCTGCGCAGTGCGAATGAGGATCGGCAGAGGGAGTGACATGGCACGCATGAAGATAATGTAGAAGGCGATCGACGATTCGTCAAACCGAGGCGGCAAGCCCAGCGGGCGAGGTACTCCGAGCCCCTGGGATCAAACGCACGCGCCCGCTGAATCCCGAGGGTTCGGAGTACCTCACCCGTCGGGCTTGAAAGGGCTACTTCTTATACATGATGAAGATGCCCAGGCCGACGAAGAGGAACGAGAACTGAATGAGCCGGGTGCGGTTCATGACGACTTGCTGGAACGTGCCAGCGTGCGCGCTGTCGGCGTCGGCGAAGAAGAGCCCGAAAACGAGCGCGAAGAGGATTGCAGTAAGTAGTGTTGTGCGAGACATGGGGGAAACCTCGGTGCGACGTCATGAGGGGAAAAGGGCGAGCGAAGGGGAGAGAACCTTCGCTCGCCCGGCTGCGAGTTAATTTGTAGGCGGGGCGCCGACGCCGCCGCCTCCGGATTGGCCTTGTCCCTGGCCCTGGCCTTGACCTTGGCCCTGGCCCTGACCTAGGCCGGGGGGCGCCGTTCCGCCGCCCGCTCCGCCGCCGGTAGCAGTCACGCCGCCGGTGAGGGTGCCGCGGTAGTTGTTGTAAAGCACGTCGTAGGCGCCGACGCCCACGCTGCCGGAGCGGACGTTGTCGGTGTAACCGACGTAAATTTTGACCGGGGCGCCGGACGGATGCGCGTCGTGGATGGCGACCTGGAAGGCCTGGGCGTCGGGGCGGTTGCCCATCTGGCTATTCAGGTAGCGCTGCACCTGGCCGATGCGTTTTTGATCCAGCTCCGAGCGTTTGGCCGGAGCGAGTTCCCAATCTTTTTCCGTGTCCGGCACATCCTGCGCCGTCTGCAAGTAGACCTTCGGGTCCGGGTGAGGCCGGCGCCTGACGAGGTACTGGATTTTCTCCTGCCCGGCGGGATTGAGCTTGTCGCTGCCGGGTTCGAAGTGCCAGTTCCACAGGGTCTGATCGAGCACGTGGCCGTTGTTGGCCTGGCCGTCGGTGGCGGTCCAGACGGCCTGGCGGGCCTGGTGGTTGTAGCGTTCGGGCCAGCACGGATCGACGTGCTGGCGATACGCGTAACAACCGGAGAGACTGCAGGCGCCGGTAAGGGCGAGGCCGGCCAACGTGGTGCGTATGAATCCGTTCATCGCTTGCTACTCCTTTATGGGTCCTTTAGTTTTCCATCTTCATGAGGGTGTCGCCGATGTTGATCATGGCGGGGCCGACCAACACGACAAAGATGCCCGGGAAGATGAACATGATTAACGGGATCAACAATTGGACGGCGGTCTTGGCCGCCTTCTCCTCGGCGATTTGCTTGCGCCGAGTTCGCATGGAATCAGACTGCACGCGCAGCGCCTGGGCGATGCTCGAGCCGAACCGATCCGCTTGAATCAAAATCGCCGCCAGCGAGCGGACGTCGTCCACTCCGGTACGGACGCCGAGATCGTGCAGCACTTCGCGCCGCGCCCGGCCCATCTGCAGCTGGAAGTTGCAGAGCGAAAGTTCTTCGCAGATCGTCTTGGCGCTCGAGCTCATTTCGTCCGTCACCTTCCGCAGTCCCGCGTCCAAACCCAGACCGCTTTCCACGCAGACGACCAACAGGTCCAGGGCGTCCGGCAGCGACAGGAAAATCTCTTCTTGACGTTTCTTGCGCAGATGCCAGAGCACCACGCTGGGCAAGTAAAAACCGACGCCCGTCAAGAAGACGACGATCTGCAGCGTGCGAAAGCTGAGCGATTGCCCGGGCAGGGCGATGGCGCAGGCGATCAGGAAGAACAGGCCCAGCGAAAAGACGCGTAAGCCGGAGAAGACCATCGGTGCCGCTTCGCTGCGAAAGCCGGCGTTGAGGAGCTTCAGCTTCAGATCGTTGGTTTCAGTTTCGCTTTGCGGCATCAAGGGAGCCGACATCGCCTTGGCAGTGTCCATCAGGCCTTGATACTTGTGCTCCTTTTCTCCCGTCAGACGCGACGAGGGATCGTTGTCTTCCCCCGAAACTTTCTGCCGGCTCATTTTCTGCAAGCGATCGACCGCCTTGCTGTTGCGCGAGCTGATCATCGACAGCACCGCCCAGATGCCCATGACGATCGCGAGAAATACCAGGATCGGAATCAGATCGACTAAACCAGCCATGACTTCATCCTCGCATGAGAAGGAGCAAAGCAGCGGGAGCGATCGACGATTCTACTGTTAATTTCGTCAGATTCCCCGCAAGTTCTTTACTCGTTACTCCCCTTAAATTCGAAATAATCCGCGACGCTCCGGTGCTTGTGCCTACACCTTGATGTTGACGATTTTCTTAATGACCAACGCCCCGATAAGCTGGGCAATGAGCGCCCCGATGCTGACCTTGATGCCCATCTCCGTGGTCCACAGCTTCTCGACGTAGTCGTACTTGATGTGGAGCATCAGCAGGAACAGGGTGAACGGCAGCGCCTGGAGAATGACGCCGGAGAGTCGGCCTTCGGCAGTGAGGGCCTTGACCTGTCCGTAGATGCGGAAGCGTTCGCGGATGATGTAGCCGATTTTATCGAGGATTTCCGCCAGATCGCCGCCGGTGGTGCGCTGGATGATGACCGACGTCACGAAGAATCGCAAATCGAGGTTGGGCACGCGGTCGACCATGGCTCGCAGCGAATCTTCCATCGGGATGCCGAGGTTCTGCTCCTCGTAGACCCGGCTGAACTCCTGGGCGATCGGTTCGGGCATTTCCTCCGCGACGACGTGCATGCCGGCGGCGAGCGAATGCCCGGCACGCAAGGCGCGGGCGACGAGTTCCATGGCGTCGGAAAGCTGACTGCCGAACTTTTTGAGCCGCGAGGCGCGTTTGGCGTAAAGCCACATGAAAGGCGTCGAGAAGAGGACGATCCCCAGCCCCGGCGCGAAGTAAATCTTGACCCCCGCCAGTACGCTGGCGGCCATGCCGACCAGACCCAGCACCAGGCCGATACCGAAGAGCGTCGCCGGCGTGATGTGCACGTCCGCTTGAACGATGACCTTCTGCAGGCTGGGAATGTTCGGCGTGAACATCGCGATCAGCGACTGCTTGTCTTTCTCGAGCGCCGTCTTCTTGAGAATCGACGTCGCTTCGTCTTCTTTTTTCCTCTTGCCGGTGAGCGTGTCGAGGCGGTCGTTCATCTTGCCCGAGCGACCCACGAGCATGAACGCCAATGCCCCGATCGCCGCCTGCACGGCGACAAAGACCAGGATGGAAACTGCGAGGGGAGACATGATAAATCCTCTTGGGGGCCAGTCATTCCTTCCGAGCCGAATGCGTAAGCGACGGAGAAAGGGGAATCGTCGCTAACGCTTCCGGCTCGGAAAGCGCCAGCCGACGGAGCAAAACTTTTTAATCGCGCAACAAGACGCGCTCTTGAAACAGGTTCGACGGTAACTTGATGCCCGCGGCTTCCAGCCGAGGCACGAAGGTCGGCCGCACGCCGGTCGCCTCGAATTGGCCGTACGCCCGGCCGTTCTGATCGATGCCCAGCTGCTTGTAGCGGAAAATCTCCTGCATGATGATGACGTCCTGTTCCATGCCCAGCACTTCCGTGATCGACGTCACCTTACGCGGCCCGCCTTGCAGACGGTTCGCCTGCACGATCATGTCGACCGCGGAGCTGATCTGCTGCCGCATCGCCTTCATCGGGAGTTCCATGCCCGACATCATGACCATGGTTTCGAGACGGGCCTGAGCGTCGCGGCACGTATTGGCGTGCAGCGTCGTCATGGAACCGGAGTGGCCGGTGTTCATGGCCTGAAGCATGTCGAGCGTTTCGCCGCCGCGGCATTCGCCGATGATGATGCGTTCGGGCCGCATACGCAGGGCGTTCTTCACCAGATCGCGGCAGGTCACTGCCCCCTTGCCTTCGATGTTCGCGGGGCGAGTTTCCAGACGCACCACGTGATCTTGCTGCAGCTGGAGTTCGGCGGCATCCTCGATGGTCACCACTCGTTCGTCATGCGGGATGAAGGCCGACAGCGTGTTGAGGAGCGTCGTTTTACCGCAACCGGTACCGCCGGAGATGACCGTGTTGAGCCGGGCCTTGATGCCCGCCTCCAACACCATCGCCATTTCCGG
>JBBQPM010000290.1:0-6419 GCA_038217425.1 Gemmatales bacterium | reverse complement strand
GACAGGGTGCGTCGGCATAAGCCGGAGGAGGGTCGCGGATGAAAGTTCCGCACGGGGTAAGGCTTAGCCAGCCGCTCCGGCCTCGAGTGATGCGTGGCGGCGAGTAATTGCCGGCGCGAAGCGTTCACAGAGGCACAACCGGGCAGTGTATTGAGCTCCGAAAACATCTCTTTGTAGGGCCGACCTTGTCCTGTCAGGGGGAAGGCAACAGCAGCGACGGGCGTCCATGGCGAGCCCGGCGTTGCCCTCATGGAGTCGGAGACCACTCGCACGGTTGGAAACCTTTCTCGCGGAAGCCGAGAGACCCCGGAAGCATCCGTTGCTCGCGCAACGCGTTACCCCGAGACGGGCTGCCTGAGTCTCCTTCCGGCCACCGAGCACGCCCGGCTTTGGATGGTGCCCGTCGATCCGGCAACGTGGCCGCACTTCTTCGCCTCTTTGCTGGGCGGATTGGACGAATGGGCGACGGGGCTTCTCTGGCCCCGCTCGGGTAGTTGGCCTCGTTCCGACCGGTCACAGTCGTACAACGAGGGTGTGCGGGACGTCATGCTGCAGGGCGCGGGCATCCCGGACGGCTGGGCCGGGGCCATCCGGTTCGCGCGAGATGAGGAGGACGCGCTCATCGCCGTATTGTTCGCCTTCATGGCCTTCGGGTGGTGCGCGGACGACGACTTGTTCTTCCTCCCTGATCACGCTCGGCAGTTGCTCCAGACTGACCACCACGACGTCATCCACGCCGAGTGCCGTTCCGAGGAGCGGGTGCTCGGGCTAGTTGCTCACATGGCGGCGGAGGGCTACGAGTTGCCCGTCGAGCCGCCGGATTGGACATTCATACGGCCGGCATGGATGAGCGGCGCAGAGGCCGAACCGTCGTAGGGCCCAAATAGGTTGATGTGAACGAACCATATGAATCTCAACGATCTGCTAAAAGGTCGCGGCATCGACTCCCAACAGGTTCTGGTAATGCGTCATCGGCCTCCTGAACCCGAGCTCTACAAGGTACTGCCATGGCTGGCCGCCGAGAGGCCGGAACTGTTCAACGCCTACCAGCAGTCGCAGGGCGAGAGGGTCGAGCGGGCGATGCAAGGGGCGAAATACATCGTGTCATTCCTGGGGCGAGAACCAGGAAAGGCTCTATTCGTTGGCTTGTATTCGATAGAGGGTTGGACTGAGATGACACGCGAGGCTTGCTCGAAACTTCCGGGCAACGTCGAATTGACAGCTTTGGGCATGAAGGGGTTCAGCGGCGAGGATACTCGATCCTCGGTTCTCTGGTTCGATCTTGCGCTGACCGACTTCTATGCCCATTGGAAAGGCAAGCTCATCGTCAGTTGGCCTCCTCCCGAAATATCGTGGTGGCGTCGGGCCCACCGCAACGAGATGCCCGTTATCGCGGTCCTCGGCGAGAGTACCCTGGGCACCGCGATGCCCGCATGGGAGGACTTGGTCCTCACATGGGAACAACTCGCGGTGCTGCCGACGAGTTGGAGGTCGAAGCTGTCAGAATGGAGGGCAGTCTACTTCATCTTCGACACCACCGACAGCAGGGGTTACGTTGGCTCCGCGTATGGCGACGCGAACCTCCTCGGCAGGTGGGTCCACTACGCCATGATCGGGCACGGCGGCAACACGCTCCTGCGGAAACGCGACCCCAAGAAGTTCCGCTTCTCGATCCTCCAACGGGTCTCGCCTGACATGGAGGCGACGGATGTGATCCGGCTGGAGGCTTCGTGGAAGGAGCGGCTGCATACCCGTTCGCCGCACGGCCTCAACGAGAACTAGACTTTGGACATTTCCGGTCGGAAAGTCGCTCGAGAACCGTCTCCCGATCACCTCTCCCGCCATCAGGGCGAACTCATCGCGCCACTTCGCCAAAGGTCTCAATGTCTCTCCGGCGAATGTCGTAGCAGGTATGAGCTGGTGGTTCGCGCTCCTGCGGAACCAACCCCCCACGGTTGTGACCGGGTCGCGCTCACTACGCGAAATGCGTTTGGGCGATTTATCGCTTACCGGGCGAACAGATCGCTGGCCTCTGCCTCATCCTCGACCGTGACATGCAGATACACGCTCGTCACCGCGACATTCGAATGTCCCGCCGCCGCCCGCACCTCGGCCAGCGTTCGGCCACCGGCAAGCGCATGGCTGATGAACGTGTGCCGCCCATGGTGAATCGTTAACGTGCGAAGCCGCGCCAGGCCCAGCACCTTGCAGGCCGACAGGAACCGGCGCCGGATCGCATGACGCTGGAGCGGCTCGCCCTGCCGATGCGACTGCACCGAGCAGACGAACACGTCGGCCGCCTTGGCGCCCTGCTTTTGGCGTTCGGCCTTCCAGGTCCGTAGGTCTTCGAGCGTCCCCGCGTCCCACCAGAGCGGCACCATCCGCGCCTTCTTGCCTTTGGTCGTTTCCCGCCGAAGTCGCAAATGCGGTCGGGCCACTTCGACGACGATGTCCCCAAGCTCCAGTCCCGCGATCTCCGAGACGCGCAGCCCGCAGCAACACGCCAGACGGACGATGATGAGGTTGCGCCAGGCGTTCGCCGATCGGATCGCTTTCTGCTTGGCGTCGGCGAGGACCGCGGCTAACTCGCGACGGGTCAGAATACGAGTCGGGTCGAGGTTCCAAGAGGAATGATGCTGCATGCGAGGCTCCTTGTGAAGGGGACGGGATGAACCGGTCTCCATCACTACCTCGTCGGGGGCGGATCGCAAGGGAAAACAGACCCAGTTTCCCAGATTCGAGTCCCTTGTCAATTTCGCAATTTGCTCGTTGCAATTCCAGCATTGCTCGCCGATGATAGGGACTTCTCAAAGTCAGTGCCGGCTGCTATCTCAAACGCTTTCTCCCCCATCGGAAAACTCGCCATGCTGCGCGCGATTGCTTTCTTGACGTTGGCCCTATTCCCATCGCTCCTCTCGGCACAACAAGGGCTCCAAGACTACAAGCAGTGGCGCTTGGCCTGCGCCAAACTGCCAGCGAATCGGGAACTCAAGGGAGAACTGCCGGACAAGAAGCTATTGCCGCTCCCCGCGTTTGCCGACTTTGAACGAGCGCTCGACGTCTTTCTGCGCATTGGACGCGAGGGGCCGCTCGCCGATGAAAAAGCCTGGGTCGGCAATCAACCTGATCCCAAGAAGTTCTTCGATTTCGCCCAAAGCTGGTACGGCGGCAAGGAGATTCCGTTCCAGCCATTCGCGGCAAAGGTGGTTCTGCCCAACGACGCGATCGCGATAATCATGGGCGATTTACACGGGGACGTACGTTCGTTGCTGCGCACGTTGGACGAATTGAACGAGCGCAAGATCCTTGACGGGTTTCGGTTCCGCGAGTCGAAGTACCGCTTCTTCTTTCTGGGCGACTTTACCGATCGCGGCGCGTACGGGACCGAGGTCCTCTACACGTTGTTCTGCCTCAAGTCGGCCAACCCGGATCAAGTCCACTTCGCACGGGGCAACCATGAGGATTTCAACATCGCTTCTCGATACGGATTTCTCGCCGAACTCCACGCCAAATACGGAGAGCAGGCCAACATCACGAAGATCATGCGGGCATACGACCTGATGCCGGTCGTGCTCTATGTCGGCAACGGCGCCGATTTCCTGCAGATGAATCACGGCGGCATGGAGCCCGGCTATGATCCGCGTACGCTGCTGGCCGCCTCCGGATCGCCCCGCTTTCAACTGCTGGGCAAACTCCATCAAAATGAGTATCACACAGCCCGAGCTGGCTGGTTGGGGAACGATCCCCGCGTGCTGGCCCTGGCGGAGAAGTATTTCCGCGATTTCACGCCGGAAGCGCCGACAGTCCCACGCAGCTTTGGCTTTATGTGGAATGACTTCACCGTATTCGCAGACGAACCGGCGCTGGGCTTTGAGCGTACCCTAATTTTTGGCGCCAAGCCTACCCGACGGATTCTCGCCGACGCGAGCACAGACAGCGTGCGGGTTCGCGGCGTGGTTCGGGCCCACCAGCACGCGGCCGAGTTGAATCCGCTCATGAGTCGCCTCGTTGCCAGCGACGGCGTCTTTCGCCACTGGCAGGAAAACGAATCCACCGCCGATGCGGGCAAATCCGTGGACGCGATTCGCCGCCACTTGCATCCGGAAGAGACTCGCCCCATCCCCGACGGCTCGGTCTGGACGTTTAACGTATCGCCGGATAGCAGTTACGGGGTCAGCTGTCGTTGCGATTTCGTCACGGTGGGAATTCTCAAACTGGCGCCCGCGTTCAAGGATTGGCGGATGAGCGTGCTCAGAATTCATGTGTTTTGAAACACGCCAGCTCAACCGTTCGTCCTCGAAAAAGGTCATTCCATCGATGTCAGGCGACCTAACTTTTGTCGTTGAAGTTGCGTCGGACTTCCATGCTCGCCGCAATTTAACTTGGGTTTCGGCTTCAGAGGTGCGGCAATGGCGTTTTGTCCAAAATGCAAGCAGACTATGGGCACTATGGACGTCGTTTGCGCACATTGCGGATTTGATTTTCCTGAAGCGAATGCTTCCACCCCCTTGGCACCGCCGGGTCGGTGGCACTTCCCCATCCTCGTTGCCGGCAGCCTAGTTTTTTTGGTCTACCTTGCTGGCCAGACAGGAGAGATCACAACATTGGTCAGCCTCTTGAACGGGTTGCGACTTCTCGGGGCGTACATCGCGTTTGTGGCCGTGGTATTCGGGCATCGTTGTCTACGCTTGCCCACAATTCGGCGGTAGAAGGCGGCACGCCGTCTGCCTGTTACTTACAGATGCGCCAGCAATGGCGTTGCCACGGCGATCCACTTCGCCAGATCCAAGAACTGCGAGATCATCTGTGCCGTGTCGATCTGCTTGTTCGTGTAGTCGAGCATCGCCTTCTCCAGCGCCTCGCGAGGCTACTGTACCTGCACGAGGCTCGTCCGCTCGTTAGTCTTGATCTGGTAGTTCAGCAGCTTTCGCGGTGTCTCCAGCGCGAGATCCTTCTGCTCCAGGACCGTTCGCTCCCGGAACTCGTCGCTGACGATGTCCAGCCGCGCTGAGTCGAGTTGGCCGGCGGCGAACACGTCGATCACCTCGCCCGATTCCAAAGCGCCGCCGTCGCAAAGCATCTCCTGCCACAATACCAAGTCCGTCGCCCAGACCTATTTATCCGGCTGATAGCCGGACCTGCGAGAGGTTCGTTTGATGGTGATGAGCATCCGCGCGACCGTACTCCCTCGCCGTTCAGTGATTGTGGTGCCGCGTTCCTCCGACGTGCCCAGCTCTTGCAGGCTCAGTCAGTTGGCGCTTGGAGCGCCGACTTTGGGAGCTTCGCGGCGATCCTGCTGAACAGCTCGAACGCCGATTCCAGTTCGTCGGCGATTTCGGCCGCCAGAATGTCGGGCGCGGGCAGCGCGTCGGTGTCCGTCAGGCTCTTGTCCTTGATCCAGAACAGGTCCAGGCTCAGCTTGTCACGCTTCAGGATGTCGTCGTAAGAATACCGGCGCCAGCGGCCGTCGGGGTTCGCGTCGCTCCACGACTCTTTGCGCTTGTGGGTCGCGCCGGGCTTGTAGCCGTCGACGAACTCGTCGAAGTCCGCGCGGGTGATGGGCCGCTGCTTCTGAGTGAAGTGCTTATTCGTCCGCAGGTCGTAGACCCACAGTTCCTTCGTCCACGGCGCCGGTCGGCCCGACTTCTTGTCGAAGAACAGCACGTTTGCCTTCACGCCCGGCGAATACCAGATGCCCGTCGGCAGCCGCAGCAGCGTGTGGACGTTGCATTTCTCCAGCAGGCTCCGGCGCACTTTCTCGCCCGCGCCTCCCTCGAACAGCACGTTGTCCGGCAGCACCACCGCCGCCCGGCCGTCGATTTTCAGCAGCGTGTACATGTGCATCAGAAAGTTCAGCTGCTTGTTGCTCGTGCTCGTCCAGAAGTCCTCGCGGTAAACGACGGCGTCGTCCTTCTCCAGGTCGCCTGCCTCGTTGACGAACTCCACCGCCTGGCTCTTGCCGAACGGAGGATTCGCAAGAATCATCGAATATTCCTTGCTCCACGCTGCGGCCAGACTGTCGTGGCCGGAATGCACGCGCACCATTTCCCCGCCGATCCCATGCAGGTGCAGGTTCATCGCGCACATGGGCGGCCCGCCAGTCGGCGGTGAGCGTCCCTTCCACCGCCGCCTTCAGCACCGCCGCCCGGTACTGCTTCAACTTCGCCCGCACCCCCTCCAACACCTTCACCCCGGCGTCGAGGTCGGACAACAACTCGTCGAGCATGTCCGCGATACGCTGCTGCTCGGCTTCCGGCGCTACCGGTATTAGAAGCCTTTCGAACTCATCATCTCTTGCGGCTGGCGGGCTATTGCCATAGGTAACAATCGCTTCGATAAAGGAGTTTTGCCTGAGATATACCCCGCCCGGCCCAAAATGAGGTCTTTTCTCGGCAGCGGGTTTAGGTTCTAATGCTCCC
>JBBQPM010000289.1:0-6421 GCA_038217425.1 Gemmatales bacterium | reverse complement strand
CCGCTGTTCTCCAGGCGCTAACGCAACCTGGCTCGCTGGAATCTGTTGTCACTCCCAGTAACTCTCTCTTTTTTCGCGGAGGACCACTCGCTATAGTCCCGCCCGGAACAGAACCTGTCACGGAGGACTTCAGATGGCTGCCACGCATAGACCCGTCATCGGCATCAACATGGACGTGTCTCCTGCCGCCAAGGGGACGAAACCGATCCTGCGCCTGAGCCCCAATTACGCCCAGGCGGTGCTCCACGCGGGGGGGCTCCCGGTCCTCATGCCCCCCTTCGCCAAGGAGGCGGACCAAAGCGCTTTCCTCGATCGCGTCGACGGCTTCCTCCTCACCGGCGGGCTCGATCTCGATCCGCGCCGCTACGGGCAACCCTGGCACGCCAGCGTTCATCCCATGTCCGATGTGCGCGACGAAAGCGACCGCATTCTTCTTAAAGCAATCTTCGCACGGCAAATGCCGGTCCTGGGCATCGGCCTGGGCATGCAACAACTCTGCGTCACCAGCGGCGGCGCTCTCTACACCCATCTCCCCGAACAGCTTTCCAAGGCGCTGCCGCACATGGACGCGTCCACGACGGGGCCGCATCGCCATCGCGTCAATCTCGTCAAGAACTCCCGGCTCGACGACATTTACGGCGACGCCGAGCTGCTGGTCGTCTCCAATCACCATCAAGCGGTGCGGCAGATCACGTCGCAGTGGCGCGTGGCGGCGACGGCGCCCGACGGCGTGATCGAAGCAATCGAAAGCACCGATCCGAACTGGTTCGCCCTGGGTCTGCAATGGCATCCCGAGGCCGACGCCGCGTCCGCACTGGAGATGCAGCTCTTCGAATGCTTCCTGCAAGCGTGCGGCCAAAACGAAGGCGCCCTCGCTCTCGCAGCATAAAAGGAGCAAGCCATGGCGACGCGCTGGATCCTCGGCCTGTCTTCCGGAACGAGCCGCAACGGCGTCGACGCCGCCCTCGTTCGCGTGGACGGCATCGGGCTGGACCTCAAACTCTCCTGCGGTCCAGGCCGATTCCTTCGGCTCGCCTATCCGCGCGAGCTGCGCGAACTCCTGCGCCTGCCCGCGCCGACCTTGCGACAGCTCGGCATGATGCACCGCGTCCTCGGCGAGACGTTCTCCAGCGCCGTCTTCAAGCTGCTCGATCAAACACAATTCGCTCGCGATCAGGTGCTGGCCATCGCGCTGTCGGGGCAGACGGTCTGGCACGATCCCGATTCGCGCTTCCCCAACACGCTCAGTTTCGGCATGCCGGCGGCGCTGGCGGAGGGGACCGGGATCAGCGTGCTCAGCGATTTCCGGAGCCGAGACGTGGTGCTGGGGGGGCAAGGGGCGCCGCTCACGCCGATCCTCGACGCCATGCTCTTTCAGCATCCTGACGAACACCGCGTGCTGCTGCATCTGGGGGGCGTGGCCACTGCCGTCTCGCTGCATCCGGAGCGCGATCTCTGGGACACGGTCGCCTTTCAGGTTGGACCTTGCGCCTTGTTGCTCGATCGCTTCATCCACCGCGTCACCGGCGGCAAGGAAGCGTTCGACGCCGGCGGCAAACATGCCGTGCAGGGCCGATGCATCGAACCGCTGCTCGCACGCTGGCTGAATCATCCGTTCTTTCAGAAACGCTTGCCCCGAACGGTCGCGCCGGACGATTTCGGCGCCGAGTTCGTGGACGAAGCGCTGGCCGAACTCAAACGCGAACAATGGGCGCTGCACGACCTCCTGTGCACGGCGACCCACTTTGTGGCCCGGAGCATTCTCTGCGAGCTGGGCAAGCATTTCCCCAAGCCCGACCGCATTTTGCTGAGCGGCGGCTGCGTGCGCAACGGGCTATTATGGCGTTTGCTGGAACAGGAGATGACGCCCACGCCGGTGGAGCGACTGGATCAATTCGGCATCCCCGCGGAGGCGCGCAAGGCAGTGGCGTTCGCGGGCCTGGCGGCGCTCACGCTCGACAACGTGCCGGTCAATCTGCCGTCGGCGACGGGGGCGGCGGGATCGAGACTACTGGGAAGTTTCACGCCGGGCGTCAAGGAGAACTGGGCGCGCTGCTTGGCCTGGATGTCGGCGCAAAGCCCTGCGGCGCGCTGGCGTTCGGCAGCGTGAGCGAAACCGTTTTGCCGTCGTCGTCACGGCCGAGCCAGAAGCCCGTCGCGCTCGGCCAACGTTCGCGGCAACAGCAGCGCCGCCGGCGACGCCGACAGGCAATTCGGCGCGTTCAGCAACCACACCTGACCGACGTTCGTCTGCGAAAAACTCCAGCACCGGCCGTCCAGTCCCGGCGGCACGGGGACGCTCACGATTTCGTCGCTCACCTTCACGTCTTGCAAAATCTTGCCGTCGGGGCCCAGCACTTTGTGAGGTCCGCCGCGCCAGAAGTAGTGGAGCGTCGTCGTTGCTTTGGGGACGTAAAAGAAGCTGCGCGGTTGCTGTCCGAGCGACACGAACGGCTGCCCGCGCTTGGGCAGAAGCGTCAACCACTGCTCCGCCGGCGCCGTCAATCGCCAGCCGGCGCCCGAGTCGACGCACTCGAAAAAATACGTCCCCGCGGCCGGCACGTTCAGCGCCAACGGGTGCTTCTCGCCGTCGAGCTTCAGGCTCCCTTCAGCGACGACCTTGCCCCCCGCGTCTTTCAGCGCAAACTTCGCGTCGGCGCGGTCGCGATACCCCGCAATCACCCCCGGCACGATCTCCACGCGTATCGGCTCCCCCTTGCCGCTGTGCACCGCGTACGTCTTCACACCCTGAAACGCCCGGCTCGTCGGCACAAGCTTCAGGCCCTTCGCTTCCTCGAGCGCGACCGGCACAAGATCCTTGCGCTCGAACGCCAACTCCTTGACCGGCGTCGGCTGAAAGTAGTCCAGGCCTTCCTGGAACCAGCGCGCCGTCTCCTCTTTGGAGATCGGCGTCGCCACCTGGTACGGCTTCTTCCCCGGCCCGCCCCGCGCCCAGGTCGGTTCGTCGAACTTCTTGGCGGCGTCGCCGGCGAAGGTCGTCATCTGCGCCGTCCAGTGCGTCATGTACTCGTAACGCGTCCGGTAGCAGTGCGTCAAGATTTCCAGCGCGAGTTCCTTCTGCCGAGCCTTGTCCGGAGTGTGGTCGTACAGCCAGCGTAGATGATTGTACCGCAGGTAGTGTTTGAGGTGATCGAGGCGCGCCTGAACGTCGGGGCGATCGCGCGCCAGGCGGTCGGCCTCTTGCAAATCGCGATGGAGCTCGCCCACGAGCCCGCGCGAAATCAGCGGTTCCGAATCGGGCGACCACCGTTCGTAGAAGCGCCGCAGCGCCGGGGCGGCGGGGCCGAACGCCCGTTCGTAAAAGTCCGCGAGCAGCGTCTCGACATCCGCGTCCGGATTCCACATCAGCTTGTTGGCGACGTAATAGCCTCGGCCATGCGGGCCCCAATTGTTGCCGCTCTCGGCGTCGATGCTGGTCGCCCCCGCTTTCGCGTACCGCTGGATTCGTTCGCGGATCAGCGCCACGTTGGCGCCGCGACCACCGGGGAGCTTGTCGAAATCCCACAGGTAGACCGAGAAATATTCGTAGAAGCCCATGTTGGCGCACTTCTTGGGCCAAAGCTCCATGAGCTGCTCCCAGGTATACGCTCCGCGGATGAACCCCGCCGTCAGCTGCACGTAAACGTTCGGCTCCAGTGCGAACGTCGGCGGTTCGCTGTGCGAACTGTACGCGAGACAGCCGACCATTTTCCCGGGATGTTTCTCGGCAAAGACCTTGGCGACGTCGTTGGCCAGGCCGAAGACGCGATTGCTGACGGAACCGAGTTTGGCGCACTCGGCGCATTCGCAATGGCCGCCGCCGTCGGAGCATTCCATCGAGATCATCTCGCGGTCGGGATTGGCGGCGGCGCGTTTGAGCGCCCACTCGATCGCCAGCGCGCGCACGGCCGGGTTGCTGACGCAGAGTTGCTCCCCTTTGCGAACGCCCTTGACGAGCGCATGGTATTCCGGATGCTGGGCGAAAAGGGCCTTGTGATCGTTGATGATGGTTTGCCAGGCGTGCCCGGCCTGCACGCGGAAAGAACTCGCCATGCGATTGCGCCGCGTCCAGTTCTCATAATCCTTGAGCGCCGTGCCGCCGTGCGGATGGCCTTTGTCGTTGAACGAACCGTAGCCGTACCAGATGCGGCGTGCGAGAATGCGCGGGCGGTCGATCTCGTCGATCTTGACCGTGAGTTCCGGCGTGGACGGAATCGATTCCCACTCGGCGGCAGGAAAGAACCAGCGACAGCCGAGCGTCTCGAGCAGCCGAAACGCGGCATGCGACGCCCCCAGGTCGCTGGCGCCGACGAGCAATAGACGCTTCGCCTCGCTGCGCAGCGCGAACGCTTCTTTGCCGTCATACGTGTTGCGCAGCGTCAATCCTGCCTGGAAGTCGGCGATCGGAAACTCGGCAAGCGTCCCCAGGACGATGCCGGTCGATCCGTCGCCGACGCGAACCTCGAACTTGGCGCCGGCGATTCGGCCGAGATAGTCGGCGAGTTCCTTGGCGACGGACTTCGTCGCTTCGGAGGCGTTCGCCGAGTGGACGACGGGATGGAGCGACACGCCAGCCTTGGCCAGGGCGATCGGCACGGCTTCGGCATGAAGGGAAACGGGGAGCAGCAAAAGTGAAACGAGCGCGCAACGAACCATGGCACGAAAACCTCGCAGAGGAATGTTTCGTGCATCATGTGCGAGAAAAAAAGCTAAGGCAAGACAAAACCTCGTTGAGGGGCGTTCCCGAGTTCGGGACAGGCGTCTCCTAGAGACGCCCGGGGACGGACGGGCTCTTCGCCAGCCGAACCCTTCGGTAGCCTGGCAACCATCTCCCCTCAGTCTTGCGACTGGCCCAGAGGGAGAAGGCCCATGGCTTTGCGTCGCCGTCTTTCGACGGGTATGCCCTTTCGAGGTGAAAGGCGTTGTGACTCGGGGCTCTTCAAGAATTTGTCTTGCCTCCAAAGCCGTCACCAAGACTGACGACCTCGTTTGCTAACTAAACGTAGGTCACGATTCCCCAAGGTGCAACCCGCATTGTCCGCAAAATTCATTTTTTCCGCATAATAATCCTGTCCCCTCCCTCCAGGAGTAAGCCATGGACGAAGCCGTCGTCAATAGCCGACTTAGCCGCATCGAGACCTGCTGGACGCTCCTGGGCCAGGCCCACGGCCCCGCCTGCACTCTCGAAGTCCAGGCGCAGGCGGCCCTCATCCAGCGCTACCAGAAAGCCGTCTACCGTTATCTTCTGGGGGTGCTCAAGGATCAAGACGCGGCCGACGATCTATTTCAGGAATTCGCCCTACGCATGGTTCGCGGCGATTTCCACAAGGCCGACGCGAGTAAGGGGAAGTTCCGCAAGTACATCAAGACCGCGGTGCTGCACCTGATCCACGAATATCGCTACAAGATGTATCGCCGGACCGTGCAGGAACTGGACGAGACGAACGAGACCCCCGCGCCGCCGGCAGAGGACGCCCAGGCCGACAAGGAGTTCCTCGCAAGCTGGCGCAAGACGCTGCTGGACCGCGCCTGGGACGCCCTGCAAAGTTACGAGAAGCCGGGCGGCCCGCCGTACTTTCGCGCGTTGAAATTGCGGACCGAGCATCCCGAATGGCAGAACGGGCAAATCGTGGCGGAACTCGCGCGGACGACGCCGGACGAAGACGCCGTCAGCGAAGTCGCCTTGAGAAAGATCTTGCAGCGAGCGCGCGATACGTTCACCGAGCTGTTGCTGGACGAGATCAGCCGGTCGCTCGGTTCGACGTCGACGGAAGCCCTTGAGGAAGAAGTGATCGACCTGGGCCTGCAGGTCTATTGCGCCAAGGCGCTCCAGAAGCGCCGGGCATGATTGATCCGAGCCGGAAGCGTGAGCGACGATCTTCGCAAAATCGTCGCTAACGCTTCCGGCTCGGAAATGCGGAATTTACTTGGGCAGCGGAAACGTCGGCGGCGGCACGTTGATTTGGAGCTTGCCGTCGTTGGTGTTGACGGTGATGCCGCCTGGCGGCGGATTCGTGCCCGGAAACGCCGGGGGCGCGGTTGGCGCTGACGGCGGCTGGCCCGTGCCGTTCCATACTTGCTGCGCCTTTTGGAGGCCGCTGCTGGTATCTTCCTTGACCTTGTTGAAGTCGACGGTGATGACTTTTTGGCCCGCCGAGGGTCCGACCGAGCGGACGTGGTACCAGTCGAGGAAATATCCGCCGACCACCATGATCACCAGACCGAGGCCGAGGATTGCCAGGATGTTTCGCATGCGTAGACCCTCCGTGTTCCCCGCAGCTGTACCAAAAGCCGGGAAATCGTTCCAGAGCAAATGAGCAACGCTCGGCTTCCGGGGCGCGCCAATGGTTTCCGGCACTCGTCCCGGCATAATCGGCGAGCCAGGTCGCGTAAGCGCCTGGAGTAACCGCACGGGATGCTG
>JBBQPM010000288.1:0-6455 GCA_038217425.1 Gemmatales bacterium | reverse complement strand
GGTACCCCAGGTCGTCTAAACCCGCAAGCATCGCAAATGTGCAAATCAAAATTCAAATCGTGGACACCCATGAATCGCTCGCAAACCGCGTCGTTATTGGCTTGGCCCCGTTTCGACATCAAATAAACCGGACACTACTGATCCCAGTTATATTGAGGTCCTTTGGGGCGCTGTTGCGCATTGCGGTGTTCGCCCTTGGGAGCGGCCCGGCGGCGATCATGAATAGTGCCTCCACAGCTTGCGGTCGTACCACGTGGCCGGATCGGCATCGGTGTGAATCGAGGACTTCATGAGCACGCCTTCATTTTGGACTCGCCGCCGCCGTCGGGGTTGTGCCAGCCGCCAGCCGGGGTGATTCGCCGTGCTGCTTTCGGTCCCCAGGTATTGGGCTTGTATTCATGCACAGGCGTGTCCGCCTTGAGGGCTGCATCGACGATGCGCCATGCTTCTTCCGCATAGTCTTGCCGGGCGAAGAGCGTGGGGTCTCCCGCCATGGCGTCTGCGAGCACACGTTCGTAAGCGGACGGCTCGCCAGCGTCTGGTTCGTGACAGGCTACCAGTTCCACCGCCTGCCCTGCCCTCTGGTCTTCGGAGCCCAGCACATTGAGCCCCAGCGTGAAGCGGATCTCAGGGTTGATCTGCAATCGCAACGTGTTGTGTCGCAGACCGGGTCTTTCAGCCTGGGACGCGGCTTGTCGGAGCCGGACCACGACTTCCGTGCCGGTGGCGGGTAGACATTTGCCGGTCCGCAGAAAAAAGGGCACTCCTCGCCAGCGATCCGAATCAATGTCCAGTCGTATGGCGGCATACGTCTCTACCTGGGAATCCGGCGCCACACCCTGCTCGTTGCGATAGCCCTGGAATTGGCCGCGAACGAGGTTCTTCTTTTTCAACGGCGCGATGGCTTTGAGGAGTTTGATCTTTTCATCGCGAAGGGATTCACTGTCATTGCCCGCCGCTGCTTCCATGGCCAGATGCGTCAGCACTTGGAACAGGTGATTCTGGATCACATCGCGGACGGCACCCGTCTCTTCATAGAAGCCGCCCCGGCCCTGAACGCCGAAGTCTTCCGCCAACGTGATCTGCACGCTCTCGATGTAGTGGCGATTCCAAACAGGCTCCAGAATCGCATTCGCGAAGCGGAAAAACAGCAGGTTGTTCACGGCCCGTTTTCCAAGGAAATGGTCAATGCGGAAAATATCCAGCTCGGCGAAGGTTTTAAGCAGGATCCGATTGAGTTTCCTGGCAGAGGCGAGGTCGCGACCGAAGGGCTTTTCGACAAGCACGCGCGCACCCTTGGCACAGCCGGACTTCTCCAGGTGTTTCACCACGACGCCGAACATTCTGGGCGGAATGGCCAGGTAGTGCGCCGGGCGCCGGGCTTTGCCCAAGGCCTCACGCAGGGCCACAAAGGATTCCGCAGCGGCATAGTCCACACTGACATAACGCAACAGAGCGCAAAGCTTTTTGGCTGCGGCGGAATCGAAAACTCCGTGCTTCTTGATGCTCGCGCGCGCCCGCGCCCGCAGTTGGTCGTCGGACCAGTCCGAGCGGCCCACGCCGATGACCGGCACATCGAGCTGGCCGTGTTTTACCAGGGCCTGCAACGCCGGGAAGATCTTCTTGAAAGCCAGATCGCCGGTGGCCCCAAAGAAGACAAGCGCATCGGACTGCGGTTGTCGCTTCGCCTTTTTGCCCATGATGTCGGTTACTCGCTGGCTGATTTTTCGTGGTGTCCACCGAACTCGAAACGCATGGCTGACAACAGTTTGTCGGCGAACTCCGCCTCACCTCGCGAACTGAAACGCGAATAGAGCGCCGCGCTGAGCACCGGCGCAGGCACGGATTCGTCTATGGCGGCTTTGATCGTCCACCGGCCCTCGCCCGAATCGGACACCCGGCCTTCAAACCTGGCGAGCTTCGGGTCCTTGAGCAGTGCCGACGCGGTCAGATCCAGCAGCCACGAGGAGATCACGCTGCCGCGTCGCCAGACCTCGGCGATATCGCGCAGGTTGAGATCGAACTGGAACTCTTCGGGATTGCGCAACGGCGTCGTCTCGGCATCTGCAGCCTGCTGGTTCTTGCCCACATTGGCGTGGGCGAGAATATTCATGCCCTCGGCATAAGCGGCCATGAGGCCATATTCAATGCCGTTGTGAACCATCTTGACAAAATGACCGGCTCCACTCGGCCCGCAGTGCAAATAGCCGTCTTCAGCAGTTCCCTCGACCTTCTCGCGGCCCGGCGTGCGCGCAATGTCGCCGGCCCCCGGCGCGAGAGTTTTGAACACCGGCTCGAGATGGCCCACCGCTTGCTTCGCACCGCCGATCATCAGGCAGTAGCCTCGCTCCAGACCCATCACGCCGCCGCTGGTCCCGCAATCAATGTAGTGGATCTTTTTGGCCGCGAGTGATTTCGCCCGCCGGATGTCCTCCACGTAGTAGGAATTACCTCCGTCGATCAAACTGTCGCCGGGCGCGAGGTGCGGCAGCAGATCGGCAATGAGTTCCTCGACCGATGCCACCGGCACCATCATCCAGATCGCGCGCGGTGGTTCCAGCTTCGTGACCAAGTCAGCCAGCGAGGACGCGCCCACCGCCCCCTCGTTGGCCAACTCTGCAATCTTCTGCGGCGAACGGTTGAAGACCACGCATCGATGTCCGCCCTTGAGAAGACGGCGCACCATGTTCGAGCCCATGCGGCCCAAGCCGATCATTCCGATTTGCGCTTTTTTCATAACAGTCACTCCGATCGATTGATTGATTTAGGGTAGTTGGCGAGGTGCCCTACCAGGGGCTGTCACTTCGACTTCTTCATGGCCCGAAGACGCCGGATCAGGTTGTTGGTGGAGCTGTCATGCGCCGGTTTGGGCGCAGTCCGGGTTTCAAGTTCAGGAATGATGCGTTGCGCCAGTACCTTGCCCAGTTCAACGCCCCATTGGTCAAAGGGATCGATACCCCAGATCGCGCCCTGGGTGAAAACACTGTGTTCATAAAGCGCCACAAGCGCGCCGAGAACCGCGGGTGTGAGCCGGTCCGCGAGAATCAGATTCGACGGGCGGTTGCCCTCGAATACCCGGTGCGGCACCGATCCGGCAGGCACGCCGTCGGCCCGGACCTCCTTCGGTGTTTTGCCAAAAGCGAGGGCCTCGGCCTGAGCCAGGACATTTGCCAGCAGGACGTCATGGTGCCGGCCCAGCGGCGTGAGCGCGCTGCCGAACGCGATGAAGTCGCACGGAATGCGTCGGGTGCCCTGATGGATCAACTGGTAAAAGGAATGCTGGCCGTTGGTGCCGGGTTCGCCCCAGACGATCGGACCGGTGTCGTAGTCAACCGTCTTCCCGTCGAGCCGGACATGCTTGCCGTTGCTCTCCATCGTCAACTGCTGCAGATACGCCGGGAACCGCTTGAGATATTGTTCGTAAGGGAGGACCGCGACCGTCTGCGCCCCGAAAAAGTTGTTGTTCCAGACAGACAGCAGCCCCATGAGCACCGGCAGATTCTGCTCGAATGGCGCGGTGCGGAAATGTTCGTCCATCTGGTGAAAGCCGTCGAGTAACTCGCGGAAATGGCCGGGACCGATGGCGATCATCGTCACGAGACCGATTGCCGAGCACATCGAATACCGCCCCCCGACCCAGTCCCAGAACTCGAACATGTTTGCCGGGTCAATACCGAACGCCGCCACCTTTTCCGCACTAGTGGAAACCGCGACGAAATGCTTGGCCACGGACCTGCGGTTGGTGCCGAGTCCTTTGAGCAACCAGGCACGCGCGCTTTGCGCGTTGATCATCGTCTCCATGGTGGTGAAGGTCTTCGAAGCCACGATGAACAGCGTCTCGGCAGGATCGAGATCACGCGTCGCTTCCACAAAGTCGGCGCCATCCACGTTCGAGACGAACCGCACATTCAGGCGGCGGTCGCTGTAGTGCCGGAGCGCTTCGTAGGCCATCACCGGCCCCAGGTCGGAACCACCGATGCCGATGTTGATGACGTTCTTGATGCGATTGCCGGTGTGACCCTTCCACGCTCCGCTGCGCACGCGGTCGGCAAAGTCGGCCATCCGGTCGAGCACAGCGTGGACATCCGGAACAATGTTCCTTCCGTCCACGACGATCGCCTGTCCTTTCGGCGCGCGCAGTGCCACGTGCAACACGGCGCGTTGTTCGGTGACGTTGATCTTCTCGCCCCGAAACATGGCGTCGATGGCGGAGCGCAGGCCGCAATCTTGCGCCAATTTCAAGAGCAACTTGAGCGACTTGTCGGTGACCCGGTTTTTCGAGTAGTCCAGAAACAAGCCCGCCGCCTCAAGGGTGAGGCGCTGTCCCCGCTTCGGATCTTGCGCAAACAGCTCGCGCAGGTGCAGTTTTTTGACCTGCTTATGGTGGGAGGCGAGTGCCTTCCACGCGGCGCGCTTCTTCAGAGGTGGGAGATGGGTCGTTCTGCTGGAGTCGCGCAACGCCAACGGCTGGGATACGGACTGCGCGGACGCCTTCCATTTGTTGGTTTCCTCCCACAGGCGAAACCCTCCGAGGAATGCATTGGCGTTGTCGCCCGCCCGGCAACCGGGCGGCAGCTTCTTGAGCATGTCAGCATTGCCTCCGCCAAGGACGATATCGCCGGGATTGAGCGCGGCGATCAGGCGGTTCACCACGTCCGTGACGTACTTTCGCCATTTCCTCTTTCCCATGTCCTCCAACTTCTGAGCGCCGACGTAGTCTTCGAAGGATCCCTTTTTGTACGGCAAATGAGCCAACTCCATCGGTTCGACAATGCCGTCCACGACCATGGCGGAGCCCAGGCCGGTGCCCAGCCCCAGGAAAAGCATCTTCCCTCCCTCATAGCTCCCCAGAGCTTGCAGGGCGGCATCGTTGATGATCTTGACGGGACAACCGAACGCTGCCTCAAAGTCGAACCCTACCCACCCGGGTCCGAGGTTGTGCGGCTCTGAAACCGGCTGGCCGCCGAGAACCGCGCCCGGATAGCCGAGCGAGACCACGTCGTACTTCCAGCCCTTGGCTGCCTTGCGGATCCCGGAGAGCATGCGCTGCGGCGTCATGGTCGGCCCGGAATCTATTTGTCGCGGGATCTCCTGCCCGGAGAGCAGCAGCTTGACGTGATTGCCGCCCACATCCACGACCAGAACTCGATGACAGGGCTTCTCGGCAAGCGATCGGCTACTTGGAGTTTTCATGGTGCGGGCGTTCCAGAGAGTCACATTCAACGAGCCGTCGCCAGCGTCTCGCTCTTGGACGCGATGCGCTCCATGAGCGCGTTCCAGGATTTGACAAACGATTTCGCCCCGTCGTCCTGGAGTTGCGCTGCCAGCGCATCGATGTCGATTCCGGCTTTGGCAAACCGAAGCAACATCGCCTCGCTGTCGCGGCCATCGGCGGCCAGGATCGAACCGACATCGTCTTGATCGGCGAAAGCCAGCAATGTTTTCTCGGGCATCGTGTTCACCGTGAGCGGAGCGGCCAGCGCCTGGACGTAAAGATCGACCGGGGCTTTTGGATCTTTCGTTCCGGTGCTGGCCAGGAGCAGGCGTTGCGGGCGGGCGCCCGCATTCAAGAGCCGCAGCCAGCGCGGCGACGCGATTTGATCGCAATATGCCCGGTAGGTACGCTGGCCAATGGCGATGCCGAGCCGATTGCGCAACTCGGCAGATGTTTTGCCCGCGACTGCAACATCCCAACGGCTCAGGAACAACGAGGCGACGGAAGCGACATCAGGGTTCAGGCCCGCTTCGACGCGCCGTTCGATGCCGCGCAGATAGGCTTCTGCCGCCGCCACGTAATGCTCGCGCGAAAACAGCAGCGTTACATTGACCGGTACTCCCGCAAAAATCGCTTCCTCGATCGCCGGCAGCCCTTGCGCTGTGCCAGGAATCTTGATGAAGAGATTGGGCCGTTTCGCCCGGGCGTGAAGTTCCTTGGCGGCGGTGATGGTGCCCGCAGTGTCATAGGCCAGCAAGGGCGAGACTTCCAGCGACACCCAGCCATCCACGCCGTTCGTGCGGTCGTAAATCGGCCTGAACATGTCGGCGGCCTGCGTAAGATCTTCCAGCGCAAGTTCGAAGAACAACGCCTCGTCGGCCATGCCGGACTTCACTTTCTCGCGGATGGACTCGTCATAGGCATGGCTGTTCTCGAGGGCCTGGTCGAAGATCGTCGGATTCGACGTCAGGCCAGTGACCGATAACTCGGCGATATAACGTTTGAGCGTGCCGCTGGTCAACAGGTCGCGGGTGATGGTATCGAGCCAAATGCTTTGGCCGAGGTCGTGGAGTTTTTGGGTGGATCTCATGATTTTCCTTTAGGGATGCGCTGAAGTAGCGCCTGTTTTTTGGATCAGCAAACGACTTGCGGCCCCTGATGAGAGTTCAAGGTCGATTTTTGACCCATTCAGGGGGCCGTTGGCCCTCCTTTGGGGGCCTGTTGGCCCATATTTCGCCCT
>JBBQPM010000287.1:0-6484 GCA_038217425.1 Gemmatales bacterium | reverse complement strand
GTGGAGAGCCTGCTGATCCGCTTCGGTGAACGTCAACTTAGCCATCCCTGGCCTCCCTTCCGATGGATTATCCAGAAGGGAGCATTAGAACCTAAACCCGCTGCCGAGAAAAGACCTCATTTTGGGCCGGGCGGGGTATACCACTGCAATGATTGTCATACTATCCATGAGATCTCCTTGGGTGGTGTCGTACAGGCGTCAAAGTTTGGCTTCGGGTTTGGGCTTAGGCGTGCGAACTTGCGTGGCCGCTGCGATGTAAACCGCCGCGAGAATGCTGAAGATGTAGGCCTGCACCATGCCCGTGAGCAATCCGAGCAACGTCATCACGATCGGGAAAAGGAAGGGCGTAATCGAAAGGAGGATGCTGATGATCATCGCCCCGCTCATCATGTTGCCGAACAAACGCACGGCCAACGCCAGCGTGCGGGAGATTTCGCTAATGATGTTGAACGGCAACATGATGAACGTCGGCTCCACATACGACTTGAGGTAGTCGCTGACCCCTTGGTCTTCGATGCCAAACAATGGCACGGCCACGAACACGCACAGCGCCAGCGCCGCCGTGGTCGAGAGCGAACCCGTCGGCGGTTCGAAACCCGGAATTACCGTGCAGAGGCTGGCGGCGGCGACAAACAGAAAGAGCGTGCCCAGAAAGCCGAGATACCGCTGCGGGTTACGAAGGCCGACTTCTTCGATTTGCTTCGCGATCGCGATGACGATGATTTCCAACAGGTTCTGCCACCGCGACCGTTCGTGGTCCCTGGAAAGATTGCGCGTGATGAGTTTGGCGCCGATCGCCAACACGACCATCAATCCCCAGGTGTACACAATCGTCGCGTTGAGTTTGACAAACCCATATTCCCAGAAGACGATTTCATCGGGGCTAAGGCGCATGGCTGGCCTCTTGCGGCAAACGCACTGGATCGGCTATGGCGGGTCGCGTCAACCACGTTACCGCGAGGCGCGCCATGATGAATCCCAGGAGGCACGCGAGCAACCGCTCCCATCGACCGCCGGAGGCGAAGTAGAATCCAGCGAGGGTAACGCTCATCCGAATCAGCAGACTGCCGAGGAACCAGAGGGCCGGCTGTTGGGACACCACGCCCTTGCGAATCGTCCACCAGAGGCCGCCGAAGAAGAAGGCTCCGAGCACTCCGCCCGCGAGCCACGCCAGGATCCATGCAAGCGTTTCAATCATGCTTCTTCTCCTGTTCCTCGCGCATGGCCTGGTCTTCCTTGGCGACCCAATGCCACGCATTGAAACAGCCGACGACCAGTCCGGCCACGAGCAGGGCCAAAGTCCAAGAGTGCTTGCCCGGGTGGTGTCGGTCCAGCCAGGCGCCGAGCGCCGCGCCGAGCAAGGTCGGCACCACGACGGACCAGCCGATCAACCCCATCATGCCTAGCCCAAACCAGACACCGCGGGTGGTGTTGCGTTGCGCCTTGAGCTTCCGCGCGGCGTCGGCGCCGATGGCGCGGTTGAATGCGTCGCTGTCCTTCGGTTTGCCTTTTTTCGGTTCTTCATTCACGATGAAACTCCGCGAGACGCCGGATAAAGCCGCTCTCCATTTTTGCCAAGACTGAGCGAACGCTCATCTCCTGAGCGTCCAAGTTGAGAAACTCGCGTTTCACCGCCTCCTGGAGTTGGGCGAGGTCGGTCCCGCCGATTGCATTGCGCACCGAAACCAGAACCTCCTTGCCCGTTTTGACGAGGATTCCTTCATCGACGGCCAAATAAACTTCGCCGTCCCCCTCCGTCTCATAGGTCAGAATTCCCGGCGCCAGGGCTGCTGCGCAATCGAGCCGGCGCGGCAAAAGTCCCAGGGAACCTTGGACGGTCTGAACCACGATTCGCTTCACGTCCGACTTCTCGACGAAGACGTGGAAGGGGAGGAGCACCTTGAGGTTAATGGGAGTTGGCTCCTTGTCGAGTCGGTTTGGGTTTTCCAGGCGCTTTCGCCTCGTCGATCGCTCCGATCATGTAGAACGCGCTCTCGGGGTAGTCCTTGAACTCATCGTTCAGGATGCGCTCGCAGCCGTCAATCGCGTCTTTCAGGCTGACGACCTTACCCTGGATGCCGCTGAATTTCTCGGTGACGGAAAACGGCTGCGTCAGAAATCGCTCCAGTCTGCGTGCACGACCGACGACGTTGCGGTCATCCGGCGTGAGTTGCTCCATCCCGAGCATGGCAATGATGTCCTTGAGTTCCTCATAATGCGCCAGCGTCCTGCGAATGTCTTGCGCCAGTTGGTAATGTCGCTCGCCGATGATGGTCGGCGTCGCCATCTTGGAGTTGGATTGCAAGAGATCGATGGCCGGGTACAGTCCCTCGCTTGCGCGTTTCCGGGAGAGAACGATCGACGCGGAGAGGTGCGAAAAGGTGTGAACGGCAGCCGGGTCGGTCAGATCGTCCGCGGGCACATAGACCGCTTGAATGGACGTAATCGCGCCGGTTTCTGTGTTGGCGATGCGCTCCTGCAAACCGGCTAACTCCGTTGCCATGGTCGGCTGATACCCCAGACGCGACGGCATTTGCCCCATCAAGCCGGAGACCTCCATGCCGGCCTGAATGAAGCGAAAAATGTTGTCGATGAGCAGTAACACATCGCGATGTTCATCATCCCGAAAATACTCCGCCATGGTGAGCGCCGCCAGACCGACGCGGAACCGGGCGCCTGGCGGCTCGTTCATTTGGCCAAACATCATGACCATGTGGGGAAGCACGCCGGCGTCTTTCATTTCGCGGTAGAGTTCTTCTCCCTCGCGGCAGCGCTCGCCGATGCCGCAAAAGAGACTGACTCCCTGATGATGCCCGACCATGTTGTGAATCATTTCGGTGAGCAGCACGGTCTTGCCGACGCCGGCGCCGCCGAACAGACCCGCTTTACCGCCGCGTTCGAGGGGCACGAGCACGTCAATGACCTTGATACCCGTCTCGAAGACTTCGGATTTGGTAGAACGATTCGTCAACGGGGGCGGGGCGCGATGGATGGTGCGCCATTCCACTTCGGCAGGCGCCGGCTGGCGATCGATGGCATTGCCGAACACGTCAAACATTCGCGCGAGAATCCCTTTGCCGACCGGTACTTTCAAGGGCCCGCCGGTGTCCTCGACCGGCATGCCGCGTGCGAGCCCTTGCGTCGGATTCAGCGCGATCCCGCGGACATGCTGGGCATCGAGATGCATTAACACCTCGACGGCCACGTGCGCCCCGGATCCTGCGCGCAACAACGAATAAATGGGCGGCAAACGGTCCGGGAACCGCACATCGACCACGCCGCCGCGCACCGACGCGATCGCGCCGCGGTTCGAATGCTTGGCCTCTTGGCCTGCCGCCGAATGGGTCATTTCGTGTTCTCGCATTTTATTACGATGCCGATGCCAGTTGAAACGCTCAATGATAAAGGAACAGCGGCACTGGACTGCTCTCCAACAGCGAGCGGGTTACGGAGCCGAGGAAGAACTCGCGAATGGTCGACTGTCCATACGTTCCCATGACGATCAGTCCCGCATTCAGTTCTCGGGCCTGCGCCAGAAGAATGTGATCCGCTTGAGAGGATTCCAGCGCGTGCGGTTCGGCCTTGATGTCATGAAGCCGTAAAAACTCGACGGCGCGAGCGGCAATGCGTTCTGCATCGCTTTTCTCGTCCGCCACCGAAACGACATGGACTTGCTGGGATTCCGCCAAGCCAGAGGATTGGAACGCTTGCAGGGCACGCGCCGCTTGCAGTCTCCCGTCGAAGGCGATCAGCACCGATGTTCCTGGGAGCAGGTTCTCCGGGGCAGTCACCACGGGGCGCGGCGTGTTCTGCAGGACCGATTTTAGCGTGTCGCACGCATCCTCTTGCGAGGCAAACCGAAAGAAAGTTTGCTGTCCCAGCAAGACGAGATCGTATCGTTGGGCTTCGAGCACGATCTGCTCATAGGGTTCGCCGACCGCTTCGACCGCGGTGCATTTGACGCCTTCGGCGCGACAGCGCGAGCTGAAATCATCCAGGCATTTCTTCACGGACTCTCGAGCTACCGCCAGGACCGACTCATCTCTCCCTTGCTTAAAGGAATCGCCGCCGATCGACGCCATGACCGGTTGCCGAATGGCAGGTTCGTCGACGACGCCCAAACCCACAAGGATCGCGCCGTACTGCCGAGCCCAGCGGATACCAAGCGTCAACGCGTTGGTGCTGTACGCCGAGCCGTCCAGACCGACCAAGATACTCCGCACCATCGTATTGCTCCATAAGCAATTGTTGGAAAACAACTTCCCGAATTTCTGCCAGCCCGATGCGTAAGCGAGGACGAACACGCGTGGACCGTGCCTCTTCGCTTATTTACGCGTCGGACTCGTTGGAATGCAACTCTAATCGGGCAGTTATTCTCCGAATGTTTTCCGCCTAGCACGAAAGCAATTCCAATGCCACATCCGTTCTTTGAAGAGGTTTTGGGTTGCGATGCAAAGTCGCGAACTATTTTGACGGCGCAATCCGACAAGGCCATGCGCGGTGTGCGAAATCACACACGGTCTATCCCGCGACTGGCACAGAATCGCCCGGCAGGCTTTTTCTTGTTGCTCAGAATCCAAGCCAGGAGAACGTTTGCCGGCAGTCAGTTGGTCGCCCTCCAGGGCCAACTCGACGATGAACAGGGACATGGGTGAAGCGGAAACCCCAGTCGGGCGACGCCGATTTGCACCGCCAACCAACTGAAAGCCACGATGCCAAGCGGTTTCCCCAAGAAGGATAAAGGCGATCGCCGCGCAAGCCAACAGCACCGGCCGCCCGCCAGCTCCACTTGCAAGAAGCGAGCGAGAGGCCGATGAGGCGTTCGACGTCCTGCGATTGGTGATGGTTAGAAGCGATAAGTCGCCGCCACTCCGGTTTTGGAAGGCATCCGCTCCGCGGGAACGACGACGACTTCGCCCTTCATTCGCAGGACAAGTTCCGCCAGGTCGTCGAGCACATCATCGACCTCGGGGTCGGAGAGAGCGCCCGATTGAATTCGGCCCGTCGCACGGTCGATCGTGCCAGGAACCTGCCGGTCGTCTTCGACCAGCAAGGTGCCGACGCGTCCCGCAGCCACGGCCTCTGCAACTTGCGTCAGGTCATCCGACCCGAGTTGTCGGGACCGGGCCGTCTGGTAATCTTCCACCAACTTGGCCAAGCGTCGCAGGTAAACGGGTTCCACGATCCGCCACGCCTCCACACGCAAATGGTCGAGGCTGAGGGCGTCCGGACTTTTCATGATTCCCTCGGCCATCAGGAAGGGGTTGTGGCTCACTTTGCGGAACGGCGCGTGATACTCCGTCAGCGCTGCGAGCATCAACGGCAACCCGGACGGGCGGGAGTGGTGTTCCAGAACCGCCCGGTCGATGGCGCGGAAGAAGCGATCCCGGTCGTTGTCCACCTCGTCCTTCTTGTCGCCATGGGCGTGAATCGAAGGGGTCGCTCCGCCGCCGGCCGCTCGGGCTGCTCCTGCTCCATAGGAACCGACCGATAGATGCTGCTCGGTCAGTTCCTCGCCTAACGCCTCGGTAATGGTCGATGGTACGTTCGTCAACTCGACCCGGTCGAGAGTGTAGCGATTGCCCTCGTAGAGCTTGACTTCGTGGCGATTCACACTGAGGATCTGGTATCGGTCAGCCGACTGGAGAGCGCGAAGCAGCGGCTTCACATGAAAGCTCTCGGCCACGACGAGCAGTTCCGGGGCGGTGCGTTGCAGTTCGAAGATCTGAAAATTGCCGGGCGAACTGAGAATTGCCAACCCCTCCGTGCGGTGGTTCCAAAAATTGTCGTCGCGGGTCAGCGCCTGGAACTTCTCCAGGAGCGTTCGCACTTCCCGCGTGGGATACTTTTGGCGCAGCGAGTTTTCCAACTCCCCCAGAAGATTCCGGAAGCGGATCGGGTCTTGTTGGTTTTCAGGGTGACGACGATGCGTTGGCTGATAAAGGGAAACACACGGCGGCTCGTGATCGGAGAGCACCGCAGTCAGATGATCGGTCGTGATTTGACGCATGGAATCCTCCTTTGAAAACTTCATCATTGGCAAACATGGCGGTTCGTTGAATCGTTCCGCTCAGACCGTTTGATCCCCACCGTAAGAGGTGCGGCCTTTGGGATCGTCCAGTCGTTCGAAAGTGCGATTGAGCGTTTTTTCCAATTTATCGGCAGCGCCTTCTAACGCCTGTTCGAGCGACCCGCCCTCATGGCTCACGTTGATCGGCTGATGACTCGCGGGGCGGGCTTCTATGACGCAGCGCATGGCGTTGCCGTACGCTTTCGCGCTGCTGTTCTCATCGGTGAGGTGGACTTCCACCCGCGTGATCCGGTCGGTGAACCGGCTCAAGGCTCCCTCAACAACGCTTTCGACGTGGCGGGTGAGTTCTTCGCTGCCTTTGATGTGGTTGTCCGTGTTGACCTGGATTTGCATGATGCTTTCCCCGTCAGCAATCGCGATTCTCGCGCCTGCTGTAGTTAAGGTTGATCGCTT
>JBBQPM010000286.1:0-6598 GCA_038217425.1 Gemmatales bacterium | reverse complement strand
TCGCGCACGGTCCGGTGCTGTTTGAGCAACGCGTGCAGCTGGGTTTCGAGTGTGAGAAGGGCGGGGAGGTCGGTCGGGCTCTTGAGTTCGGCGAGAGCGCGTAACTCGAACGGTTCAGGAGCTTGCAGCAAGAGGAACGGCAGAAGTGAAAGCATGGTGGAACGGGAGTTTCAAAAGAAAGCCCAGGGATGGCGATCCCTGGGAATTCAAATCCCCAGGGACAGCCGTCCCTGGGCTTTCGCGGAGCAAATGATCAGGGTTGCTTCTCTTCCGGTTGCGCTTCCGGTTGCGCCACGGGGGGCAGCGCCGGGATCGCGAACGCGCCGCCGACGGCGCCGGCCATGTTCATGCCGCCGAACTGAAACTTGGGGGTTTGCGGCATCCGCACCGGGAGTTGATTGGCAAGCGTCTCCCGGCTAATCTTCTCGGCCCGCTCTTCCGTGGTCACGAACAGCACGTTGCCGATACGCACCGACCTCAGCCCGCCCAACTCGGCGAGCAGGCGAACCGACGTCTCCAGCGATGCGTCGGCGAGCTGCAGCGTCACGGGCGTCTGTCCCGCTTTGCCCAGGCGCGGATCGAGGATCAGGTTGACGCCGGTCGCCTTGGTCAGATCGCGCAGGGCATCGTGCAGCGGCGCGTTCTTGACGTCGACGGGGACGTGCTGTTGCATCTGGCGCTGGATACCGACTTCTTCGGTGGTGACGTAGAGCGTGTCGTCGACGATCGCGTAGGTCAGGTGGTACGGCGCCAGCAACCGATGGAGCGCTTGCCGGGCTTTGCCGTCGCTCTTGAGTTCGATCGGTCCATGGCCCGGTTGATTGGGCAGGCCGGGGATGTTGATGTTGTCGAAATCGCTCACCATGCCGATTTGCATCATGGCAATTTGATCGATGGCGATGGGGAGTCCGGTTTTCTTCTTGAGGTGCTGCAAGACTTCATTGAGATTGTTGCCGCTGAAATCGACTTTGAGGGGTTGATCGAGAGCCTTGCGAATCGCCTCGGCCGAGCTTTGCGCCGAAAGGGACGAAGCGCAGACGACGAGGGACAAGGAACAGAGTGTGCGTAGGAACATAAAATACTCCTTCATATATGTTTCCATATCCGTCATCCTACGCGGAAGGCCCCGCGAAAAACAAGTCGAGTCGAATTTACGGCAGATTCGCCAGTGAAATGAGGAATGGGTAATGTGGGGCAGTGGCGGCGATAAGATTTTGATCGGCGGTCACCATCTCACAGCCTTCGCGTTCGGCGAGGGCGACGTAAAGGCAATCGTAGACGCTGGCCCCGCACTGCAACGCGATTTCGATAGCGCGGGTCAGTAGCGGGATAGCGGGGTAGAGGATCGGCGAGTTGTTGACAAGGTGTTGCAAGAAAAGGTCGGCTTCACCCGGTCCGATAGTGCCTTTCCGCTCCGCCTTCATCAGGACATGGGCGCATTCGGTAGGAAAGAAATCTGGGGCGATAAACTCATGAATTCCTGCAAGATGTTCGACGAATAGTCGATTCGCCTTATCGGAGTTGGTCTCCGAGAGCACGAGTTTGAGCGCCACGCACGCGTCGAATACATACTTCATTGGCCGTTCCGGGCTTCACGTACCATCGGAACGGCAATGTCGCGAAGTCCGTATTTCTGAGTCTGAAGTTCGCGAATCCGTGTCATCGCCTCAAGTGATTTACGAGCGGCCTCCGGATCTTTGATACCGCCAGTAGTCTTTTCGTCCGGTTTCCGCACACCGTTTTGGATTACATCGGGAGCAGATTCAGCTTTCATGTTCATGGCACTACCTCCACGCAACATTCTAACGCGCGGAATCGGCTCTCGAAAAGTCCAAATCCCCGGCATGAGATTCGCACCATAATTCTTTCGATCCCACGGTCGAACGTGGCCGGAGAATCCCATCTTTCGGAAAATCCGGCTCATTTTCGCTTGCATCCTCTTGACTTGCTTCCGACAATAGAAACGGAAGAGCGTCAGGAACATTGGAGGAACACCATGAAAAGCCTCGTCACCTCTCTCGCACTGATCTTGGGAACAGTCGGAACCGCGTCGGCACAGTTCGTTCAGGTTTACTCGCCGCCGGTGTTTGCCCCGGCCCCCACGGTCGCCTATTATCCCGCGCCCGCGGTGCAGTACAGTTATTATCCGCCTGCTCAGGTCTCTTATTATCCGCCCGCTCAGGTCTCGTATTATCAGCCCGCGCAAGTCGCCTACTCCGCTCCGGTAATGGCCTATTCCGCGCCAGTCGTCGCGTATTCTCCGCCGGTGATGACGTATTCGGCCCCCGTTGTCGCCTATTCCGCTCCCGCGCCGGGCACGTACACCATTCGCCAAACCACCGGGTACGGCATCTTTCGTCCTCGCGGCGTGACCACTGAATCCTACTACACGCCGTACTATCCGCGTTAATCTCCCCAGCCCGCGGTCCCCCCGCGGGCTTCTTCCTTTCGATCCTCGTCCCCTCGAGGATCCTCGAAGGAGTCCTGTCATGAAATGGGTGTTCCTGAGTCTCACCCTGAGCCTGGGTCTGGCGACCTCGGCTCACGCGCAGTATGCTTCGTTCGTCGGCGTCCAGGGGCAAGCGTTCAATAACGTGAACGTCGCTCCCGCGCCCTACTACAACGCCTCGCCCTATCTTGCTCCCTATGCCCCCTACGTTCCCAACTACGGCCACGGTAGCTACGGTCTCGGGAATTTCGGCTACGGAAGCGGCTTCGGCGGCTACGGTTACGGCGCCGGGTTCGGCGGTTACGGCGCCGGGTTCGGTTATGCCAGCGGCATCAACTTCCGCAACTACGGCATCGCTCCGCCCCTCGATAACTCGCCGCAAGTTCTCGTCATCAACTCCGGTAGCAAGTACGGCTCGTTTGTCGGCAACAACTTTGGCGCCGGCGACGTTTCCAACTATCAATCGCCGTACCGTCCCTTTATTCCAAGTGTCTTTACGGGCTACGATTCGTTGCGGCCGGGCAATATCTTCTCGCCCTTTATTCGCAACTAACCGGTCGCGCCAAAGCCGTCGCTTCCGAGCGGCGCGGACCTTAAAGTCCGCGCCGCTTTTCCATTTCAACCCAACACCCCGCTCTCCCCATGCGACACTTCGCTCTGCTCCTATTCCTACTACCGACCTCCCTCGCGGCCCAGGAGACATGGGTTTCGCGTAGCGTCCCGGGCGTCTGGCCCGAGGTCGGCGCCGGGTGGGCGCGCTGTTGGGTGAAAGTTCCCAAGGAGTGGAAGGGCGCCGACGTCACGCTCAGTCTCGACAAGGTCCACAACGCCTTCGAGATCTACTGGAACGGCAAGGCGATCGGCAGCGCCGGTTCGTTTCCGCCCAAGTACAAGGACGCGGGCAACGACTTCTTCAGCTTCTCGATCGCCGAGGCCGACGTCACGCCGGGGACGCTGCATTTGCTCGCCCTCCGCATTCATGGCCAGGACAAGCGCGCCGGGTTCGGCGGCTTTCCGCCGGTGCTGATTCAAGAGACGCTCGCCATCTCGCTGGAGGGGCGCTGGCAGTATCGTCAAGGCGACGACGCGAGCTGGGCCAAGCCCGGCGACGCGCCTCCGGACGGATACGCGGTCTTCAGTAAGGTCGTGCCCACGACGTCGATCACGCAGGGAGAGCGCAGCCGCAAGGGGGGCCTCACGCCCGCGGAATCGGCGCAGACGTTCACGATCCCGGACGATCTGCGTTTGCAGCAGGTGCTGGCCGAGCCGGCGGTGAAGCAACCGGTGTCGATCAGCTTCGATGAAAAGGGCCGACTCTGGGTCGTGCAATATTTGCAATATCCTCGGCCCGCAGGACTGCAGATGTTGAGCCGGGACATCTGGTGGCGCGCGGTGTACGACAAGATTCCGCCGCCTCCGCCGCACGGCGTGCCGGGCAAGGACCGCATTACCATTCACGAGGATACCGACGGCGACGGCGTGTACGACAAGCACTCGATCTTTCTGGACGGGCTCAACATCGCCACCGCCGCCGCGCGCGGCCGAGGGGGCGTCTGGGTGCTCAATCCGCCGTACTTGCTTTTTTATCCGACGAAGGACAACGCCGACCAGCCGACCGGCGACCCTGTCGTGCATCTTCAGGGCTTCGGACTCGAGGACACGCACTCCGTCGTCAACAGCCTGCGTTTCGGTCCCGACGGTTGGCTGTACGCGGCCCAGGGGAGCACGGTGACCGGCGCCGTCCAGCGTCCCGGCGACAAGGCCGCCGTCCGCACCGCCGGGCAAATCATCTGGCGCTATCATCCCGAAAAGAAGAAGTACGAGGTCTTCGCCGAGGGGGGCGGCAACGCGTTCGGCGTCGAGTTTGACGCCCAGGGACGCCTTTTTTCCGGCCACAACGGCGGCAACACCCGCGGCTTCCACTACGTCCAGGGGGGCTACTACCGCAAGGGTTTCGACAAGCACGGCCCCCTCTCCAATCCCTACGCCTTCGGCTTCTTCGAAGCGATGAAGCATCCCAACACGCCGCGCTTCAGCCACACTTTCCTCATCAACGAGTCGCCCGCGCTGCCCGAGCGTTACCGCGGCAAACTCCTCGCCGTCTCGCCGCTGCTCAGTCAGGTCGTCCTGAGCGAGATCGCCGCGAACGGCTCGTCGCTGCAAACGAAAGACCTCGAAGCGATCGTCGCCTCGAGCGACAACTGGTTCCGCCCGGTCGACATCAAGGAAGGCCCCGACGGCGCCGTCTACGTCGCCGACTGGTACGACGGTCAGCTCGCACATACGAAGAATCACGAAGGCCAGATGGACGGCGACACGGGCCGAATCTATCGGCTCATGGGCAAAGATCACAAGAAATCCGTGCCGATCGACCTGGGCAAGAAAAGCTCGCGCGAACTCGTGGGCATGCTGAACTCCGAAAGTCGCTGGCAGCGCGAGACGATTCGCAGGTTGCTGGGCGACCGGCGCGACGCGTCGATCGTGCCGCTCTGCACGCAGCTCTTGTTCGCGAGCAAAGGCCAGCAGGCGCTCGAGGCGTTGTGGGCGCTGCACCTGAGCGGCGGCTTCACGCCGGAGGTCGCCGAGCGGGCGCTCGTTCACGCGGAGCCGTTGGTGCGCGGCTGGGCCGTGCGCCTGATCGGCGACGAGGGGCATGCGAACCCGACGCTCGCGCGGATCCTGGCGGAGTTGGCCGCCGGGGAGAAGGATCTGCACGTCCGCAGCCAGCTGGCCAGTTCCGCACGTCGGCTGCCGGCGGGTCAGGGGTTGCCGATCGTCCGCGAACTGTTTCGCCAGGAGGCCGACGCGCAGGACATCCATCTGCCGCTCTTGTTGTGGTGGGCGATCGAAGCGTCGTGTGCCGACCAGCGCGAGGCGGTGCTCGCGTTGTTCAAGGAACCCGAGGTGTGGAAGCACGCGGTTGTGGCGGAGACGATCTTGCCGCGGGTAATGCGCCGGTTCGCGACGGCCGGGACGCAGAAAGATCTGCAGACGTGCCTGGGGCTCTTCCGGCAGGCGCCCGACGCGTCCTCGGGGCAACGGCTGCTCGCCGGCTTCGAGGAAGCGTTCAAGGGCCGATCGATTGCCGGGCTGTCGAAGGAAATCCTCGCCGAGATCGACAAGCTGGGGGGCGGGTCGCTGATCTTCACACTGCGTCAGGGCAAGGACGCAGCGATCAAGGACGCGCTGCACAGGATCCGCGACGCCAAGACGCCGATGGAACAACGGCTCGAATTGATCGACGTCTTCGGCCAGACGAATCAGCCGGTCTGCGTGCCGGTTCTCCTGGAACTGGTGCAGTCGCCGGAGAAGGAGACGCTGCGGAAGGCGGGCCTCATGGCGCTGCAAGCGTACCGCGACCCGGCCATTGTGCCGACGATCCTGTCGTCGGCGCCGAAGTGGACCGGGGAATTGCGCGACGTCGCCGAGAGTCTGCTGGTGAGCCGGCGCGAGTGGTGCAAGGATTGGCTGACGGCCATCGACGCCGGTCGGTTCGACGCGAAATCGATCGGCACCCAGGCGGTTCGCAAGATGCTGCTGCACAAGGACGCGGACATCGCGGCCCTGGTGAAGAAGCACTGGGGCGACGTCAAGGGAGCGACCACGCTGCAGATGAAGACCGAGATCGATCGGCTCGGCAAGATCACTGGCGCCGGGCTGGGGAATCCGTATCCCGGCAAGAAACTCTTCGCCGTCCGCTGCGCCGCGTGCCACACGCTGCACGGCAAAGGAGGCAGCGTCGGCCCCGACCTCACGCCGTTCAAACGCGACGACTTCGGCGCCATGCTGCTGCACATCGTCAACCCCTCGGCCGAGATCCGCGAAGGTTATGAAAACGTCGTGCTGGGGACCGAGAACGGCCGAGTGTTAAACGGCATCGTCGTCGAGAAGGACAACGCGGTGGTGGTGCTGCGCACGGCCGACGGCCAAAAGGTGGTGTTAGCGAGGAGCGACGTCGCGGAGATGAGCGTCACCGGCGTGTCGCTGATGCCGGAGGCGCTGCTGCAGGGACTCGGAGACCAGGACGTCCGCGATCTGTTCGCGTACCTGCGTTCGACGCAGCCGCTGTACGATCGGGATTAGGGCTGCTAATCGTTTCCCAGGGTATCACAAATAAGCCCAACGGGTGAGGTACTCCGAACCCTTGGG
>JBBQPM010000285.1:0-6632 GCA_038217425.1 Gemmatales bacterium | reverse complement strand
CCCCCCCCCGCCGCGGGGCGCCCCCCCGCGGCGTGCTGATTTTCTCGATCGGTTAACGATAGCCGCCCGAGATATGGAGCGATTCGCCAGTGATCCAGGACGACTCCGGCGAAGCGAGGAACACGACGGCGCCGGCGATGTCGTCGGGTTGGCCGATCCTGCCGAGCGGCGTTTGCGCTTCGATCGACGTGCGAAAATCACTCGCGTGAAGACCCGCACTGTGCACGCCTTCGGTCTCGACCATGCCGGGATTGATCGAGTTCACCCGGATACCACGAGCCCCCAACTCCTTGGCGAGCGAACGCGTGATCGCATCGACCGCCGCCTTGGTGCCGCTGTAAACCGCAGTGTTGGCCGGGGATAGCGTCGCTACCACCGAACTGATATTCACGACGCTCGCGCCGCCTGGGCCGAAGTGCTTGGCGGCCTCTTGCGTCGTCAGCAGCAGACCGAGCACGTTGAGATTGAACTGCTTGTGGAAGTGGTCGGGCGTGATCCCTTCCAACGGTGAAAACTCGTAGATGCCCGCGTTGTTGACGAGGATGTCGGCGCTGCCGAACGCTTTCTTCGTCTCCGCAAACAGGCGTTGAATGTCTTCCGGCCTGGAGACGTCGGCCTGCACCGCGATGGCCCGGCCGTCCTTCTCGGCGATCCGTTTGACGACGGCGTCGGCGCCGGCCTTGCTGCTGGCGTAGTTGACGACGACGGCCGCCCCCTCCGCGGCCAGATGTTCGGCGATCGCGGCGCCGATGCCCTTGGACGCCCCGGTGACGACGGCGATTCTTCCCTTGAGTCGGTTCATGGCATTCTCCTGTGTTGAAAGTGGAACAGTTGCTTAGTTCGAGCGAAATTGAGCCCAACGGGACCGGACGGCAAGCCCGATGAAGAGAATTAGAAAGGCCGCTTGCGTCAGCAGAAACGGCGGCTCCGTTTGGTTGGGCGCCAAGGTCTTCAGCGGCGAGACTTTCTGAAACGATTGCACGATGAGTACGAAGACGTTGAAGTAGAGGGCAACCAGGGCGCTGATCGCGTAAGTCGCCCGCCAGGCCCCTGCCAGGCGACGTCCGTAAAGTGCATAAAACGCAACCCCGAGGACGACCAGCGACAAAATGCCCAAAGCGTGCGACGGCAGGAAACGTTCGAACGGAAATAGGAAGCCCGTCACACTGGTGAGAACTGTGGTCCAGAGGAAGACCGCGTTCCATCGGTCGAACCGTTTCGCAGCAACCACCCCGTAGGCGAAAATGAATCCCGAGAAGATTCCGATCAGGCTAATCAGTACATGCGTGAGAGTAAATGCGGTCAAGAACATGTTACACCTCGGTTTCGCCAGCGGTTCATTCGACCTCGTCAGTTGGAGTCGATACCGTTCCGCTCAGAAGGGAATACCAGGCGTCACTGGGAATCTTACAGTTTGAAAAATGAATCTGCACGAACAACGTCGGCGGTCCAGGCGAACTCTCGACGGCCTTCACCTTCTCCGCACTTGCACCGCAGTCGGCAACCACAGTGGCACGTGACAACAACAGCGACGCGGCGCCCTACAAGTTCGCCGCCTCTGATACGGTGCAGGCGATTCCGGACCCCGCGGTACAAAAATCGCCAATCCTACGCGGGCATTGCGACGATCGGTACCGACCGGAGTCAGTAGGGTACTACAGTGCCCCGACCATTGCCGCCCTGCGAGATAAGCGTGCGCGAATCGGCAGATGATCGTTATGCTGCGTGGCTGAGGAGGCCGAGGTTTTGGGTGCTAAATTGTTGTCTGACCCAATTTTCCATCTGGTGAAGGAGCTCAGATCTGGGAATCCGGGTGCCTTCTATAGTTTCTCAGACATTTGGCTTCCCCAAGGTTCGTCATTGAGCCGACAACCCGAACCATTGGATTGCTTCCGCCACGCTTCGCACAATGCGAAGCTGTATCTGTGGATTCTCATTGAGCGCTTCATAGACATGCGCGATACCAAACTGCACGGGTTCGTGCACGACGATGGCGGAATTTATCACTCTCGAAAACCGTTGGAAGCTGCGACGAATTGCGAAGGAATAGATTTCCCGAAAGCCCACTTCAAACCGTTCTACAGCCGTTAGGTCCGTGATTCGATCGAGCGAGATAAGCTGCGAGGCTTCAGCGATCTCGGCCTCGGTTGCCAAGTGGTTGAGTTCTGGAGCCGTGAAGACGCCAAATACCCGAACAAACAAAACGTCACCGGGCGTCGTAAGCTCAAATGGCATGCCAGAGAGATCCCTTGACGTTAAGTTGTTGCGGACAGAGATGACCAGCGCAACCTCACCGCGGAGCCGAACTCACCTCTACTCTCACGAGCATAACCGACATGCCAACACCTTACAAGCACCAAGCTGAGCGCGATGCCCCCGTCTGCTTGCATTCGCGGGGCAGTTTGATTTCGCCGGAGCCAGCGACGGCTAGAATCAGCTGCCCCAATCAAGGCGACCTTCGCCCTCCTAATTGCGAACCAGAATGCGATAGAAGAAGGTCGTGCTACACCGCCCTCCTTGCGGCCAGAGAGTCTATCCGGGAATCACCCGCAGAGCTGCCATTCCAGACGGGCGTAGATTCGCTCGGTATCGCTGCCGGTGACCGTATCGAGCACGAGCAACGTTCGGTCGGCTTCGAGAGCCGTGGTGGATTCGGCTGCCCGCATCAGGGCTTTCCCCAACCCCGCCGCGGCGCGGGATAGGATGCACCTGCAATTTCGCCACGTCGGCGCAATGCGGTTGGTTGTCCGGCAACAACGAGCAACACCGCCTGGCCATCGAGCAGGTGCAGCAGCAGATTTGGGAGTTGTATCAAGATTTGAAAGCATATCGGCAACAACCTTCCGTAATCTCAGCGGGACCGGCAGGTGGATTTTCTTGTCAAAGTTGCGATAAGTCGTGAAATGCGATGGCTGACTCGTAGGACACGATGGCTTGTGTTCGTGAGCAAAGATCGACGAGGAATCAACGACCGCGTAGAATGCGTGGGTTGGCCCTACGCCCCATTTCTGAGATCCTGTCCAACCGTAATGGATACCACGCCCATCACCCTCTTGGAACGCGTTCGGCAAACTTCCGATAAAGAAGCCTGGGAGCGATTCATCCATCTCTACGCTCCCATGCTATTTCGCTGGGCCCAACAAGCGGGCGCCAAGGACGAGGAGGCGGGCGACCTCGTTCAAGACGTCTTCCTGATCCTTCTGCAATCGCTCCCGACGTTTCAGTACAATCCGAGCGGTAGGTTTCGCAACTACCTGCGCACCATCGCGATCAACAAGTTCCGGGAACGCAAACGCCGAGATGTGAAATGGGGCCCCGTCTTACTCGACGCGAACTCGGAACCGGCCGTCTCCGATCCGATGCAGGCGTTTTGGGAAACGGAATACCGCAACGACTTGACGCGTCGGGCTCTGGAACTTCTCAAGACTGACTTCAACTCGACGACCTGGAAAGCTTGCTGGGAGTTCGTCGCCAAGGGGCGCCCGGCACTCGAAGTGGCGCGGGAATTGGGCATCACCGAGAATGCCGTATACCTGGCGAAATGTCGAGTGCTGCGCCGCCTGCGCGAAGAGTTGGGCGGTCTTCTCGATTAGTTTCTGCTTTTCTCGACAGGTTGCCGCCTCCCCATTCATACTTTAGTTTGGCAGCCGTCGCCTCACTCTCAGAATGAAGGGGAGCCATGTCTCTCGCTACCTGTCCATCCGTCGCCGACTTGTCCCTCCTGTTCAAAGGGGGCTCCAAGGACTCCGTCATCGAAGAACTGGAGACCCACGTCGCGAACTGCGCCGCATGCCTCGCCAGGCTCAAACGCAACCTTCCCTCGCACGACACGCTCACCGATGCCCTGGCCGGTTCTGATACGTTGCCGGGGCCGATCCAGAATCCCATCCTCCTTACCGTCATGAAGTCCTTGAAGTCGGCCTCGACCAGGTACCAGGTTGCTCCCATGATCTCGCTGGCCTGCCCCTCCTGCCAAAAGAAGCTCTCCGTCAAGGAATTGCATCAGGGCAAGAAGGTTAAATGTCCCGGTTGCGGACAGGCCGTCCTGGTGCCGCAGCCCGCGGCGACGGCCGTGAGCGCTGCCCGCTCCGAAGAGATGCAGACCATGCCGCCCAAGTCGCCGCAAATCGCGGACGACCTGCGTACTGTACCCCCCAAGCATGCTCCCACGGGAGACGCGCCGACGGAGCCGCCGGTCAGCAAGCCCGACTCGACCCAAAGCCATCCGGACGACGCCGCCGACGACGACCGCCCGAGCCTCACCGATTTCCTCGCCCCTGCGCAGCATGCCGACGAAATCGGTCGCCTGGGAAAGTACCGCGTCCTGAAAATCCTCGGCCACGGCGGCATGGGGGTCGTCTTCAAAGGCGAAGATCCGAAGCTCAAACGCCTGGTCGCTATCAAGGCGATGCTCCCCGCGCTCGCCGCCAGCGCCAGCGCCGGCAAACGCTTCCTGCGCGAAGCCCAGTCGATGGCCGCCGTCGAACACGACAACATCGTCCGCGTCTATCAAGTCGATGAAGATCGCGGCGTCCCCTTCCTGGCCATGGAATTCCTGAAAGGCGAGCCGCTCGACGTCCGCCTGGAACGCGAAACGGTGCTGCCGATCGACGACGTATTGAAGATTGGCCGCGAGATGGCGCAGGCGCTGCGAGCCGCGCACAGTCATGGCCTGGTCCATCGCGACATCAAGCCGGGCAACGTTTGGCTCGAAATCAAGGATGAGGGCGAAAGGATGAAGGATGAAGAAGAAACCGTCGCTTCATCTCTCAGCGTTCAGCCATCTTCGTTTCGCGTGAAAATTCTCGACTTCGGCCTGGCACGCGCTTCGCAGCAAGATTCCGGGTTGACCCAGCAAGGCGCCATCATCGGTACGCCCGCCTACATGGCGCCCGAGCAGGCGCGCGGCGACGTCGTCGATGCCCGTAGCGATCTCTGGAGCCTGGGCGTCGCCCTGTATCGCATGTGTACCGGCTGCCAACCCTTTTCGGGCAACGACACCGTCTCGACGTTGATGGCCGTCGCCTTGCACGAACCGGCGGCGCCCCACTCGATGAATGCGAAACTCCCGCCTGGGCTCTCCGCGCTCGTCATGGGGCTCCTGGAAAAAGACTCGGCCAAGCGGATCGCCAGCGCCGACGAAGTCGTCAAACGAATTCGGGCCCTGGAGCGAGAACGGACTCAGACACCCGCGCAAACGACGTTGGTTCCAAAAAGCGTCGAGCGCACGACCGTCGTTCCTCAGACCTTGACCGAGCAGAACCCGCCGCGCCGTCGTCGCCCCTGGATCGTCGCCGGGATGCTGGGTTTTCTCGCTCTGATCGTCGCGGCCGTCTTCGTCATTCGTTTGCAAAACAACGAAGGCGAGTTCATCGTCGAGGTCGAGGACGACAGCGTCACCGTCGCTCTCGACAAGCTCGGCGATCTCAAGCTGGTCGATAAGAAGTCGGGCAAAGAGTATTCGGTCAAATCGCAGAAGATGCCGACGGGCGAGTACGAGCTGCGGGTGAACGACACGGCCGCGGGTCTGGAGTTCAGCGCCCGGACGTTCGCGATCAACAGCAAGGACGCGGCCCGGGTGCGCGTGTCGTTCAAGAAGAAGGACGAAGGCGTCGCCAAGACGAAGACGAAGACGCCGCCGACAACGGCGCCGCCGACTCCCGCAGGACGCTACAAACTCGAATTCGACGCGAACAGCAAGATCGATGTCTCCTCGCTCACCGAACCGCCGAACAAAGTCGATTGGACCCTAGAGGGCTACGTCGTCCTCGACGAAAAATCCCCCCACGGGAGACTGCTCGGCTTCGGCAACGCTCCTCGTTTTGAATATTTCACAAAGAAACCGGGGCCCGGTATCTGCTACTACAGTGTGGGCCCCACCTCTCGTCAGGGCCCCTTTCCGGTCGCCCTCGGTAAACGCGTGCATTTTGCTTCCGTTCGAAACGCCAAAGTGCAAGCCGTTTACATCGACGGCAAAATGTTGGACGGGAAAGGCGGCCCGTCCCAACTGGGAGTCTTCCAACTGGGCGGTGGATTCATCGGCTCGTTGGACGAAATCCGCATCTCGAAAATCGCTCGCTACGACCAGGACTTCACGCCCCCCGCTCGCTTCACCCCGGATGCCGACACCGTCGCCCTCTACCATTGCGACGAAAACTCGGGCGATAAGCTCATCGACTCCTCCGGCAACGGGCATCACGGCAAGATCGAAGGAGCGAAGTGGACGCGGACCGGGGATTCTCGACCTTTGCCAAATTCGGGCAATTTCGTCCTTGAATTTGACGGCAAGTCAATCGTCACGTTACCCAAGGAAGTGATTAAACCCGAAAACCGCAAGGAGTTTAGTAAAGAGTTCACGCTGGAAGCATGGGCCAAGCCAACGCAATTCAGAAACGCGGTGGTCGGCAATGTGATAGTTAGTAGTTCTTATTTCGGCGGCTTATACATCGAAGGAAAAACTCCCCCCTGGACCGCCAGGTTGGGCCTCAAGAACCAGCCCTTTCAACGTTGACTAGCCTTACGTATCATACTGACGGGTAACGGATTAGTTTCTTTTTTTTGCAAGGGTTCAAGGATGATCCTTCCACCAAAGCGCCCGCAGCCACCCAAACCTACGCTCTTGGACAAACTGC
>JBBQPM010000284.1:0-6696 GCA_038217425.1 Gemmatales bacterium | reverse complement strand
CAAATCAATGAGGATCCAAGCAGGAAGCACAAGCACGTGCCAAGACATCGGTCATGGATGCCGGAATTTTTTCCAGGACAACCACCGAAAGCGCACTTCGTGCGCATTGCGTATAGGATTTATTCCGGATAGCCAGTTAGATCGGGGCAGTAAGTCTGCATTAGAATCTTTTCCTGTTCCCACAATATTTGCGGCGGGTTCCCCCATTGGTCATACATGGCGGTCTCGTAAACCCTAATTATCGATTCATTCGACGCGCTAGACTGATGTTCGGCCATAAACGCTCCTTTTCGAAATCCAAAAGAAAGACACCTTGATGTTCAGGCTCACGGATGTGAGCGCCGTGAAGGCGCTGCTGAAACTCGCAACAACCGCGATGCTTCGCGCCCAAGCCCTTCGCCTGTCCGTTAGATTGATCCCTTCTACTCATGGGGGTTCGACCGTAACATCGGGCGTGCTTTCGCCGGGTTGCCCATAGCCAGGCTATTGGGCGGGACATCCCGATAGACCACTGATCCGGATGCAACCTTCGACCAGGCGCCGACGCGAATCATGGGGTTGATCACGGCGTGCGTGCCAAGGAATACGCCTTCTTCCAGCGCGGCGAGGCCGTTCGCCGTCGAGTAAGGAGACAGCACCACATAGTTATGGACGATGCTGTCGTGAGCTAGAGAGGCGTACCAGGTGAGTACGACGTGATTGCCTACCTTGGCGCCGTTCCCGATCGAGCTGAAGGGAGCAACGATGCAACCAACGCCGATGACGGCGTTGGAAGCCACATACGCCGTCGGGTGGATAATCGTAAGGAAGCGGGCGCCGCGAGCTTCCATTTCACGGATCTGTTTTGCGCGTGTGCTGCAATCGCCGATAGTCATGACGAAACGATCGTGCGGCTGGACGGAGTAGTCCTTGATCGAGCCAAGAAGTGGAAGAGCGCAATGATGCGGTTGGAGTGCGGAGGGGTTGTCATCCAAAAATCCCTTCACACGAAGGCGAGGCGATTGCTTGATGGCGTCCAGCACATAAGGCAGCACCTCCCGGCCAAAGCCGCCGGCTCCTACCAGGATGATTGCCAGAGATTCTCCTTCGATATCAAGCATCGATTTCTCTCACTTTGTCAATCAACAAGGGCTGATGGTGCTGATAGCGCGTCGTTCGCCGTTTGGCTTCGATGTCTGCAAATACGCGCGTGACCTGTTCCTCGGCCAGCGCGGTCCGTCGCGCCGTTTCCGCCGGCGAAAGCCCGTGATTCAGCGCCCAAAGGCACTGATCGATGAGCGCGTACGGCAATGAGAAGTAAAACTCCTCCTGGCTTTGCGGAAGCGAATAGGTGTCCGTAGTCGGCGGCCGGCTGCAAATTTCCTTGGGTAACCCCAGATACTCGGCAAGGGCATAAACCTGGGTCTTATAAAGATGTGCGATTGGCTTGACGTCGGCGGCGCCGTCGCCGTTCTTCACGAAGAACCCTTGATCGTACTCCTGCCGGTTGGGCGTGCCGAGTACAGCATAGACCAGGCGGTCGGCGTGATAGTACTCGACCATTTTCCGAACGCGCTGCTTAAAATTGGTCGCCGCCACGAGTTCCAAATAGGCTGTCGGCGTCAAACGGACACGGAATTCTTCGCCCTGGGGCGACTGAGCGACGAGGGTAAAAAGGCGGTAAGCGTCGGTGTCGACCACGCTCGGTAGTACGATTTTGCTGCGCCAGCCTTCGCCGTACTGCGGCATCACACGTTGGATTGCCCAGTTTTGTCGTTGATAGCATCCGACGCCTTCTAGTGTTGGCGTAATGTTTTCCAACACCGTGGGGATACCGAGCTGATCGGCGGCGAGTTGCCCCAGGCGCAGGCTGTCGTCGATGGAATGAGCTTCCGGCATGAATATCCCGAGTACCCGCTGGGGGCCCAAAGCCCGCACCGCCAAGGCGGCGCATACCGTGCTATCGATGCCGCCGCTCAGTCCTAGGACGATGCCGCGACGCCGAAGCGTTTTGACGACCTGATCTTTGAGCGTGGCGGCGATACGGTCTGCCGCCTCCAGCCGATCGAAGGCGAGGATTTCATTTGCAAGCGAAGTGGAAAGCGTCGTCATTGCTAAGAAGCTTTCCGTTGGGCGGCCGTCACGTAACGCACCAAGTTATTCAGCGAATCGAGATTCTCGGGTACTGCGTCTTGGTCGGGAACGCTGATGCCGAACTTCGTCTCGAGGAACAGGATAATTTCCATCACCCCGGTCGAATCGATGATGCCCGACCGCGTGAGAGAGACCTCGCCCGTCAGTGTCGCGTCGTCGGCGAAGAAATTTTCGCAGATGAAGCAGCGTATTTGTTGCTCAACCGAATTCATGAATGCACCAGAGAAGTGGCTAGGGATTGGGTGGATGGGAAGATTGGCGCCAGTTCCAGGAGGTCCTTCTTGCGCACCTTGCCGGTGTCGGTTTTGGGGAGTTCTTCCAGGAAGATGATTTCCTTCGGAACCATGAACCCCTCGAGACGTTCTTGACATGCTCGGCGAATCTCGCGTTCGGTAACGTGAGCGCCTGGCACGCGTGAGATGAAGGCGCGAATCGCTTCGCCCAAAAGCAGATCGGGTACGCCGACCACCGCCGCATCGCGTACGCCTGGAATGCCGTGCAGCACGTTTTCGATCTCGACGGGGCTGACTTTTTCGCCGCGAGTTTTGATGATGTCGTCGGTCCGTCCCACGAAATAGAGGTATCCTTCTTTGTCCATGCGAAAAATATCGTGGGTGCAGAGGACTCGGTCTGCGGGATGGCGGCCGGGACGCAGCATTTGTGCCGTCTGTTCGGGCTTGTTCCAGTAGCCAACCATAATATGCGGGCCGCGAACGTGCAGAATTCCCGGTTCGTCCGAGCCGACGGGATTGCCTGACGGATCGAGTAGAAAGACCTCGGTACCGGGGATCGCCTTACCCACGGATTCCGGCCTGTTAAGCGCCTCCTCCGGTTCGAGATAGCAAACGCGTTTGCACTCGGTGAGACCATACATCTTGTAGATCAGAGCCTGGGGGAACTTCAAGCGCAGGGCAGGCAAAAGTTCCGGCGAGAGCGCTGCCGCGGTGTTGGTAACGCAGCGTACCGAAGAGAACTTCCCCGATTCTGACCCGGTACGGCCAAGAAGCGTCGAAAAAACCGTGGGCACGCCCGGAAAGACGGTGATCGCTTCTTCCCGAATTCGTTGCTCGATCACGGCCGGGTAGCCAAAACCTTGTTCGAGCACGAGCGTCGCGCCGAGGTACACTGTCATCAGCAGTTGATAGAGTCCATAATCGAACGCCAGCGGCAGCAAATTGAGAATACGGTCGTCGTTTGAGAGCCGAAGGTATTCGGTTAAACTACCGAGCGTAAAAACGACGTTCTGATGGGTAACCATCACTCCCTTCGGCTGCCCCGTACTGCCGGAAGTGTAAATCAAGGCGGCTAAATCGGTTGCCAGCGTTCTCGGGTCGCGCGGTTCCTTTGCCGTCAGGAGATTTGCGAAGGAATGAGTTCCGTGCGTCTCGCCAGCGCCCGAGACGATGATGGTCGGCGCCTCAAGCTCGTCGGTCCTGACTACCAAGCCCCGCTGGACGATGCGGAGTAAGTTCACGCTCGTCAGGAGGACGCGCGCTCCGCTGTCCGCCAGCATGTAGGAGAGCTTGTCGGGTTTTGTCTGCGGATTGATAACCATCACGACGCCGCCGGCGTTCCATATGCCGTAAATGGAGACTACGGCATCGACGCTATTGTCCATGAAGACGGCAGCTCGGTCGCCTGGACGTAACCCCAGATTCTGAAGCGAGGCTGCCAGACTCAGGGACTTTTCGAGCAGGTCTGCATATGTCAATCGCTGTCCGTCGCTGACGACAGCTTCCTTTACGCCAAAGACACGTGCGGATTCGAAGAGCGAATCCTGAATGAGCCGGTGAGGATGCGAGGTCATCAGCAAACTCCTGCCCGGGCGGCCTTGGGCTCGACACAACCCCGGACCACGATGCGATTCGCCGTCGGCAGCGACGCGAGACTCGGGCTGCGAATCATCTGTTCGTGGAGGAGTTGAGTCGACAACACGCCGACAAACGCCATCTCGTCCGCCTCGCTGACACCCGTCTCGGCGTTGCGTTGGCATTTGGACCAGAGTTGGGCCACTGTCTTCGGCGCGAAGACGCCGGTCTGAGCGAGACGCGCGGGCGACAAAAGTTCTGCAACGTAATCCGGCGCTCCTGGGCCGATGAAGGCGCTGAGGATCGGCGCGCGGTACGGCCGCTTGGGTCGTTGTGCGATTTCCTTGGGAAGGAAGGAGACGGCTTTACGCAGCAGATATTTATCGCGAAGGCCGCGCAATCGCATCGCATCGGGCAAGGACGCCGCGAATTCCGCCACCCGGGGATCGAGAAACGGGAAGCGTCCTTCGACCGCCCGGCCCATCATCATCCGGTCGCCCTGGCTGTGCAGCAGATACCCATGCAGAAACGTCGCGATCTCGAGATACTGCGCTTTCCCGAGCGCGCTAAACGAACCGAATTCTTGCGGCAGCCGTGCCATCAGGCGTGCGGTCGGCGCCTCTTCGGGACGGATCGATTCGAGGATGCGTGGATCGAGAAAACGCAACAGCCGAGAGGTGCCCCCCCAACGGATGCGATGGCTGTAAAGGGGATCTCCGGTTTCTTCAAGACCCATCCCGAAGAACTGCCGGGTGAAGCCAGGCGCGGCCGTGGTACTGCGGGTGAGCCAGGGATAGATACGTTCGAAAAGTTGAGGCCGACGTAGCGATTGCGGCTGGCGCGCCCAGAAGCGACGTATCTGCGCCTCGCGAAAGAGGTCGTACCCGGCGAAGATTTCGTCCGCTCCTTCGCCGGTGAGCACCACTTTGATTCCGTGGGATCGTACCAGGTTCGAGAGCGCCAGCATCGGAGCCGGCGCCGTCCGTAGCAATGGCTTTTCACAGAGCCGAATAACTTCGGCAAACAGCTGGCCGATGTCGCGCGGGCCGACCGTGATACGGTGCAGCTCGATGCCGATCTCGGCTGCAATTCGATCCTGATGTTCCGATTCGTCGAAACGCTTATCCGTGAAGCCGACCGCGAAGCCCTTGAGACGTTCCCCGCTGACGCGCCGTGCCAGCGACGCAATCGCGGAAGAATCAAGACCGCCGCTGAGATAGACAGCGACAGGAACATCTGCACGCAGACGAAATCGTGTAGAATCTTGCAGCAGGTCCGCCAGCTCTTCCGCCAATTCCTCTTCGCTCGCCCGAGATTGCGATTTCTGACTCGCAAAGCGAAGGTCCCACCACGCACGCTCCTCCACGTTTCCGTCGGCCCCCACTTTGAGCCAATGCCCTGGCGGCAACTCGCGAATTCCGGGAAAGGCCGTGCGGTCCGGTAGCGTAGACCAGAGCGTAAAGGTATCGACCAAAGCCAGCGGATCTAACTCACGATGTGCCTGGGGATGTCGCAAGAGCGCCTTGACCTCGGACGCAAAGACGAGGTCGGCCCCATATTGGGCGAGGAACAATGGCCGCACCCCAAAACGGTCTCGGGCCAGAAACAAGGTTCGCGCACGCCGATCCCACAGGGCGAACGCGAAGGGGCCATTGAAGCGATCGAGGCAGCGCGGGCCCCATTCTTCATAGGCGTGCACGATCACTTCGGTGTCGCAGTCCGTCCGAAAGACGTGTCCGTGGCGTTCAAGCTCCGCGCGCAGTTCCGTGTGGTTGTAGATTTCGCCGTTCTGCACCACCCAGCAAGTTCCCTCTTCGTTGCCAATAGGCTGATCTCCGCCGGACAAATCGACGACGGAGAGTCTCGTGTTGACCATGCCGTAGCCGGCGTCCAAGTATATGCCCACACCGTCCGGCCCGCGATGCAGCAATTCCCCCGCCATTGCCAGGAGCAATGCCTGGCTAGGTGTTAAGCCGCATCCCTTATGTATGCCAGCGATTCCACACATCCGAACGGGTCCAAAGGAGAATAATCACAGTTCGAGGCCATGCCGCTAGCATAGCTCATGCCGACTTCAGCCTGGAGGGAATTCGAGAAAATTTTTGGCGCTGGCCACTTATTACCCGGAGACATCCTGTTTACATATACCGGCTATGTGTCGGTCGAGGACGCGAAGAATGACACAAAGCTGGACGGTGCCTACGTCAAGGTCGGCCTCGACGGCACGCTCGAACGGCGCTGCCTGATAATTTACGAATTGCCAGGGCTGGGTGACCCAATCATCTTCATTTTCGGGAAAGCGAATCCGATCGGGGCCATTTTTGTGGTCGGGCGGCACGTTCTTTGCTGGCAGTTCGGTGGCGGACATTAGCAACTCTGTTCTCTATGAGTGACATGACCATTGGGCTGGCAAATTCAAGACGGGTACCTCATGCGCCGCATCAGTTGAATCGAAATTTGAGAGTCTGAGACGCCTGAAAAAGGAACTTGCCCTCTCAGGAGTCCTTTTTGGGCTGGGCAACCAACCCTGCGGCTGTCGGACGGGTAAGGGATCGAAAATAGGCGCGGCAGGCTCACCGGACCCCGCCCCACACGTTTATCCACAGACCGGAGCTCTTAATTCTACAGCGCTAAATTAGCAACTGCATCGGCGACTTTTGGCGCGACTTTCGAGCGGCGCGGTTTCGTTCCTGGTGATACGTGACGACCTCGGCTGTGTGCTTGAGTTCCGTGGTCTTACGACGGTTGCGTTGCC
>JBBQPM010000283.1:0-6707 GCA_038217425.1 Gemmatales bacterium | reverse complement strand
ATCGACTTCGCGTTCGGGACCGGGTCGCACACGATCCTCGAAGGCTAGCAACAGCGGTGCGAGAATGTTCCACTGAGCGTCACTGATGTCGCTGGGATAGGGCTTCCGTGCCGGCGTCATGACCTGTCTCCTTGTTCAGGTTGTTGCCATAAATTTCTCCACCCGCAATCCTAGCGACATGAGCGGACTCCGGACAGCCAGTCACTTCCCGATCTCGCGGATCATCAGGTTTCGGTACTCGACCTTGTAGTTGTAGCTCTGCAAGCCGATATGCCCGGTCGTTCGCGTGATGCCCGGATGGGCTTTGCCGTGCTTCTCCACATACTCGTCGAGGTTGGCGTCGACCAGCGTTTCGCCGTTGTTCTCGATCAGCACTTTGCGGCCCTTTACGACGATGCGCATGCGGTTCCATTCGCCGAACGGTTTGGTATTCACCTTGCTGGCCGGGACGACGCCGTAGATAGAGCCGGTCTGTTGCGTGGGTTTGAGGTTCTTCCAGTTGGCGTCGTCCAGGAGCTGAATTTCCATGCCGACGTAGGCGGGATCGCCCTTGAGCGGGGAGCGCAGACCGACGCCGCTGTTGCCCATTTTCGGCATTTTGTACTCGAGTTTGAGTTCGAAATCGGCGTATTCTTTTTCGGTCATCAGCCAACCGCCGCCGGAGCCGCTCACGAAGAGATTGCCGTCCTGGGCGCCCCAGACTTCCATCTTCCCGGTCGCCTTCCAGCCCGTGAGATCCGTGCCGTTGAATAAGGGCGCGAATGCCTCTTGGGCGTGGAGATTTGCAGAGAAAAGCAGCGCGACGCACGTTACCAGAGATCGCATTCGAGTCCCTCCAAAATGGATTGTTACCAAGCCGTGATCGCGTCATTCTCGGCGCCTGAGCAGGAGAACGCAAGTCTATTGTCCGCAGAATTCGCAAAGCAAATAGAATCGCCAAACTACTTGCATTTTATTTGACCCGGTCTACAATGCTGCAATCGCCCGTTACATTAACGGCAATGCTCGAACCACTTAAGGATTCATCATGGCGAAGAAAAAGACCCGCGGCGAAGGGAAAAGCACTTACTTTAGGAAGCTTTACCAGGAGCATCCCGACTGGCTCGGGACCAAGAGCAATGAGTTGGCGTTCAGCCAGTACCGGACCGACAATAACCTGCCTCCGGAAGCGGAGATTCCGCAGGACATCAAGGTCGCGCTCTCCAATGCCAAGATGATGGAGCGTTCGATCACCCAGAACAAGACCAAGAAGGCGGCGAAGAAGGCCGCGGCGGCGAGCCCGACAGCGGCGAAGTCGTCGGCGCCCGTGGCTAAGGTTCTCAAGAACCTCGACACTCTCGAAGAGTCGATCGACGAATGCATCACCGCCGCCCGCTCGATCGACCGCGAAGGCCTCCATTCCCTCATCATCCATCTGCTCAAGGCACGCCGCGAAGTGATCTGGAAGATGGGTCAGTAGTCCGTGCGCGCCGCCTTCTGTTCGGCCGTTCGCCACGCAAATGCCGAACAGGATCGTCGGCGACGTCGTTTTTTCTCTAGGGACGATAGAAGGGGGCCGCGATCTGGAACGTCGCGTCCTTGGCGAACAGTTCGGTGCCGTCGCTCTTTTCGATCCAGAGTTCGCTGTTCTTATGGCGAATGAAATGGTCCGGATAGTTCAGCGACTCGAACGAGATCCACCCCCCCTTGGCGAGGCCGTTGATCCGCTTGAACGTGGCGTCCTTGCGAAACAAATCGTCATCTTCCAGCTCGTGCTGCTTAATTCGGCTTTCTTGATGCCGAAGGTACGTGTTGGGATAGTTGACCGAGCGAAACGAGACGTGGTTGGGATCGGCCAGCCCCGGCGTCAAATACCACGACGCGTCCTTGCGGTCGAGTTCGGAACTGATCGCCGTGATGAACCCCAGGGCGTCGCGGTGCCGAATGTACGCGTCCGGAAAGTTGAACGAGTACAGAGAGACGAGCTGTTCCTTTTTCTTCGCCTGGGCCAGCGCCGCGGGAGGCGCGACGCTGACCGCAAGCATGAGCGTTGCGAATCCCGCCGTCAATGCGGCGAGGACGGCGATGCGGTTGACGATTTCACGTTTCATGACAATTGCTCCAAGTTACGCGATGGTGTGGATGAGAAGAATCTAGCGCCCAGATTCGCCGGGGCTAGTCTCGGTAGGGTGCGAGGCTTGATGAGTGGTTTCGGCGAGTACGACTGCCCGCTCGTCCCTTCGGAAGTACGCCTATCGTTGGCTGCGTCATCTCGCAAACGAAGTCTTCTAACACTCGGTATCCTTCATTGTGACGATTGACGTTCATGTCTTACCTCAGCATCGAATGATGTTCTTGAATTCGTCATGGAAAGCCCAGGGATGGCTATCCCTGGGGAAGCGCTCAGAATCATCTCATTACTCCGCATTCCTTCGCTGAGTAATTTCAGTAACGTCGTGGAGCCTGCCCAGGGATAGCCATCCCTGGGCTTTCGCGGGCGTTTCTTCGAGTGCCGTTATACTTCCAGCTACTCTGTCCGAATCGCTTCGAGGTCGACTTGTTGGGTTTCATGGATTGCCAGCGCGAAACACGTAGATTTTTTCATGTAGCTCCTCTACGATTTCATTCAGCCACTCACATAGGCTGGATGCTTCGAGTGTGCTCACGCCGCCTTCATGCCACCAATCAACGATTTGTCCTAACGTACCTTGTTCATCCGGATTCAAATCGACAAAGATATTGTCGCCACAGCTGTTGTCAGTGAAAGGGATCCACCGATTATTCCAGTAATTGTTCTTGATCGGGCCGGATTGTTCGCCATATTTGCCGTCTTTCTCAAAGTCAGCGCCGACCTCCGACAGGAGTTTCCACGTATTGAGAATCTCGTCCAACCCGAGAAACCACTGCTGCCCATCGCCATTTTTGTACGGATAGATGAAGAAGGGGCCGCTTCCATTGTGTCGCAGGAGCAAATCGCGCAAGTCGTCGGGGAACTCAACGCCCATCATCGATTCTGCGTTGACGATCGCGGCCAATGACGCCCCCGACGGGAGTTTGGCGCCGGCGCTAGTCTTCGAAGCGTAACGCTCCAGAATTTTCCAGCATTCTTCAACCGAGAGCATACTGTCCTCTGGCTACTCTTATTCTCTTGCCCGAGATTCAATAAGTCACATACCGACGGTGCACCCTGCCCACGGCGAACCGCGGGCAGGGCGACTTATTACTACTCCTCCAGCTTCCACGGATCGCGGTACGGCCGCGACAGATGGGTGTTCGCCACCATCGCATTTGCCCCCGTAAAGCGCTCCATCGCGGGATCCCAGTTGAGCTGGCCCCCCACGCGCAACGCGATGTTGCCTAAATGGCACACGCTGCACGAACGATGGCCCACCGTTGGGTTGCAGATCGGCTGCGTCCGGTTGCGGAATCCTTCCAGGAAGTTGGCCATGTGGTTGGTTAGCGGCGTGGGCCACATGCGTACGGCATTGGCGGGCAGGGCCTCGTCGATGAGCCGGGGATCGCTGGCGAAGAGGAAGCCGCGGTTGACGAAGATCCATTTGCCGGCTTCGCCTTCGAAGAGGACGCCGTTGGTTTGGACCTGGCCGGCGGGGTTGCGGATGTTCCAGCCGGCGGGGGGACCTGCACGGCACACGAGCGTGGTGCCGGCCTGGCCGCCGGGGCCGTTGCCGTAGCGGTAGGTGATGGCGAAGTTGTGATGGCAGTTGTAGCTGTGGGGCGCGGCCGAGGTCGGCGGGTCGGCGACGGCGGTGACGCTGATCGGGCCGCTGTTGTCCATGCCCAGGGCCCACTGGGCGACGTCGTTGTGATGGGCGCCCCAGTCGGTCATCTTGCCGCCCGAGTATTCGTACCACCAGCGGAAGTCGTAGTGGCAGCGTTCCTTGACGTACGGGACTTGCGGCGTGGGGCCGAGCCAAAAGTTCCAGTCGAGGCCTTCGGGGGGCGGCGTCACCGCGAACGGGCCGCCTTGCGGATTGTCGCCGATCAGCGTCGTGATCCGGTCGATTCGGCCAATCCGGCCATTGCGAACGAGTTCGACCGCGAGGCGGAATCGGCCTCCCATTTCGGAACGCTGTTGGCTCCCCGTCTGCACGATCTTGCGCGTGTTGGCGGCGACCTGCACCAGCGTCTTGCCCTCTTCAAGGGTTAGCGTCAGGGGCTTTTCGCAGTAGACGTCCTTGCCCGCTTTCATGGCGGCGATGGCGATGAGGGCGTGCCAGTGGTCAGGGGTGCCGATGAGGACGGCGTCGATGTCGGTTTGGCGGACGAGTTCGCGGAAGTCGGTGTACTTTCGGCAATCGCGGCCGACGATGTTGGCGGCGAAGTCGGCGTTGGGGGTGTCGACGTCGCAGACGGCGACGATCTGGGTGCCGGGGAGTTTCATCGCCTCGTTCATGATGGCGATGCCGCGTTCGCCGCGGAGGGGCCCGGCGTTTCCGGGTCGGCGCGTGCGGTTGGTGCCGGTGCCGATGACGCCGATATTGATTCGGCCATTGGGGCGATTGGGGACGGGGGTCTGAGCGTCGGCGTGCTGAACGAGTTCATTGGCGAACCAGACGGGGAGCCCGGAGGCGGTGAGGGCGCCGAGGGAACGGGTGAGGAAGCCGCGCCTGGAAAGAGAGCCGCGCGAGGGGTACATGAGGTTTCTCCTGAAGGGAATTCTGTGAGCGAATGACTTGATGGTAGAGTCGAGCGTGAGCGGGGGCAAAGGAAATCCGGCCGGTTTTTGGGCTTGACGTTTTTCGGGCGTCCGGCGATGGTGGGGGCGTTGAAACCAAGGACGGTTTATGATGCCGCTGACGGTCGAGGATCTGTTGCCGCTGGAAGAATACGTGCCGCGTCGGCGCGAGTTCTTCGATTCGCATCGCCGGTACATCGACCGCTGCCGGCGCGTCCGCCTGGGCGCCCGTCTCACCCTGATTTTCGAGAATCGCCAAACGCTCTGGTTTCGCGTGCAGGAAATGGTCCGCATCGCCCGGCTTTCGCAGCGCAGCGATCTTGAACAGGAACTCAGCTTGTACAACCGGTTACTGCCCGGATCCGATCTACTTCAGGCAGCTCTGATCGTGGAGTTCACCAGCGAGGCCCAGCGCGTGAGCGAAGAGGCGCTGTGGAACGACCTGCGCGGGCATCATTTGCATTTGCACCTGGGCAGCGATTCGGTCGCCGCCCATTTCGCGACGGACCATCGTGCGGGGACGTCGCACTGGGTGCAGTTTCCGATCGGACCGTGGCTCAAGGACAGCTTGATGGATGACGCGCGTCCAGCGATCTTCACGTTCGACAACGGCTATTTTCAGTTGGAGAGCGCTCCGCTGACGGGCGACCTGCGGCACAGTCTACTTGCAGATCTCGCCGCCGCGACGGAAGAGGCGGGAGTGGTCGGGTAGATTGCGCACACGCGTTCCGGTTCGCGCCGCGAGGGCGCGGCGGCTAAACATTGCCTAAAACTCCACCGAACGCCCCACGCCCTGGGCCACCGCCATCTGATACACGCGGTGCGCCACGGCTACATCTTCCAGTCCGATCCCCAGCGACTTGAACAGCGTGATGTCCTGCGGGTGCTGTCGGCCCTTGTACTTGCCGACCACCACTTGCCCCAATTCGTGCACCTGCGTCCATGTCAAGGAACCGTCCTCCATCGCCTGCACCAGGTCGCCGGCTTCCAGGCGGGCCTGCTCCTTGCTGTCGACAATGACGTGATTGGAACGGCGCACGGTCTCGCCGTCGATCTCGACTTTATTCAGGAAGTTGGAACCGATGGCGTTGACGTGCGTCCCCTCCGCGAGCCAGACGCCGTGCAGCACGGGCTCACGGCTGGAGGTCGCGGTGATGACGATGTCCTTGTCGCGGGCGGCCAGTTCGGGGCGCGACACGGGTTCCACGGGGCAGCCCAGCAGCGGCGTCATCTCCTGGGCGAAGAGGTTGCGGCGCTCGGCGTGCGGGCTGAAAACATGCACCCGGCGGACGGTGCGGACCTTGCAGACGGCGAGGAGTTGGGTGCGCGCCTGTCGGCCAGAACCGTAGATGCCGACCTGTTCGGCTTCGGGGCGGGCCATATAGCGGGTGGCGATGCCGCTGGCCGCGCCGGTGCGTACCTGGCCGAGATAGTCGGCGTCCATGATCGAGAGCAGGGCGCCGGTCTTGCCGTCGAACAGGCCAACATGGAAGTTGGCGCCCTGGCGGGAGGTACTGTAGGCCTTGTAGCCCATGATGCCTTGGGATTTGATCGCTCCGCCCAGGAGATGCAGCAAGGTGGAGGCGGAGGCGGCGCGGTGCCGGGCGATGTTGTGGGCGTCTTCCTGGGCCTGGCGGCGCAGCACGTCCTCGACCGCTTCCAGGGCGAGATCCATGGTCAGCAGTCCGCGAACGTCGTCTTCATTGAGCAGCAGCACGGGCACGGCGTTTCCTCCTGCAGTCGTTTCAGATATTCTGCCAGAATTCGCCCGAATTGCAATCCGGGATGCCCCGTGGGCGTAGCCAGATTCTCTGGGGTAGGCGAGCAAACCGCCGAAATCTCCCCTTCCCTGGAGTACCGAGGGAGAGAGGGGGGCCGTAAGATCTACTCGCTTCTCCAGCGAATCTAGTTGTGCCCCTTCGTGGGGCGCGCCAATGGTTTCCGACACTCGTCCCGGCATAATCGGCGAGCCAGGTCGCGTAAGCGCCTGGAGTAACCGCACGGGATTCTGTGCTCCAGGCGCTTACGCGAC
>JBBQPM010000282.1:0-6754 GCA_038217425.1 Gemmatales bacterium | reverse complement strand
GTGCTCACCGGAGTAATCGGACGCGAGAAGGAGGGGCGAACCGTCGTTGAGATTGGGATAGACGATGTGGTCGGGGTGCTCGATGTCGGCAAACTTCTCGTTGAGCGGGGCATCGGGCCAGCGTTTCCAGTTCGACATTTTACATTCCTCTGGGCGCATCCTGGACACGCGAGGCGTTGTTGCGGTTCGGTGCCGCGGGGAAAAGGGGACATCCCGCTCGGCCCTTGGCCGATTCTATACGTTTGCTTGCGTCGGCCCCCCCCCGAAGCACTCAGCCTGCCTTTGGACGCTCGCTACCTGCGGGTAATACGGTTGCCGTAAGCGTCTGTTGTGTAAAATGGAGCGCATTGACCTGGAGACCGACGGTGACACGCTCAATTTTCTGCGAAGAGTCGGGCCACACCGGCCCGAACCTCCTTGATGATCAGCGGTTCTACGTCTACCGAGCGTGGCGATGGCACACGACCTCGTCGGCAAAGTGGTGTACCGCTGCGGGACGACGGGCGAACGTACGACGTCCGGGTGACGTTCGATTGACGCAAGTGGGGTGAGCAATGTCCGAAAAACCGCTGACGACCGACGACGACGACCTGCATTGGCTGCCCACCGACCAGGAACTGGGCCCGGGGCCGTACGATGCGTCGGTCGATAAAGCAAAACCGAAGCAGTTTTCAACACCAGCCAATCGCGCGTTGGTGGGACCGACGCGCGCAATTACCCCTCGATTACGCATCGGCAAAGGGCCTTCGGCAGCAAGGGCATTCGCCCACGTAGTCCTCGCAGGTGCCTTTCTTGTAAGTAAGGTGGTGCCTCGATTCCATCGGCTCGACATTACCATCGAGCACCAGTGCGGAACCCAGTCCCGTACCCAAGCCTGCCGTGGATGAACGCAACTCGCCGAGTCCCTGAAAGCAAGTATCTCGCGAATCCGGCGCCGCCGACAATAGTAGGTCAATCTCAATCCGCGATTATTCCGTCTAGTTTGTGGATCTGCCGGTGGGAATGTGTAGCGTCATGAAATGGAATCTTGACGTTCAGGCCAGGCCCGCCTCGCGTGCGAACTTTCCGAACCGCTGAAAGATGGCGGCCGTGCGTTGCTCCACGGTAAAAAAGTTGACTGTGAGCAAGACGATCACTGCAAGCGCCACAATCCCCACCGCTGCCGCTGGATACACTAATGTCGGATCGAACATGTTAACCTGTCTAAACCTCTCCTACCGAAAGCCTGGTTTCGTTGGTCTTTGGTAACGCGTTTCGCTTAAACTGAGAGCGGCGCGGACTCGGAGCTTGGCAAAGGTGTTTCTCAATCCTGCGCAATGGTTTTCAATTCTTGAAGAAGGCTGTCCGGGGATTTCTCGCCCACGGCGTCGAGGGAAAGAGCGGGTTGCGGATCGCCGGCGAGATGCCGTTCCCGATCCGGGTTGATGGTCACGTAGTGAATGCCTTCACCATTCGCTTCCACCAGCCATTGAAGAAGTTCGCTCGGCGAGAGTGCTCCTATCTCGTCGGTCTGGCCCCAAGCGGCGCGTTCGAGATATTGCTGCGCCCGTTGGCGATCCGTGAAAAGGGCGACGGCTTCCTCTTCGCCCGACTCTCCGGCGTGGAAAACCGGCGTGTCCAGGAAGTCGCGGCCTTTCTTGGCGATCACGAAGGCGGCCGTCGCCTCAGTGGCCCCGCCAGCCGCGAGCCGGGCGCCGTCAGCCCACTTGGCCTTCTTCACCGCTTTGGCGAGCTGGGCGGCGGAAGCCTGCTCGGCGCCTGTCCCCCCGGTCTGAGGCCGGGATTTGTTGATCCGCTGGCTCCGGTCGCCGACCTTGAGGACGCGCATGCGCTTGCTCGCATCGCCTTCCTCGCCGGGCACGCCTCGGCTGTGATAACCGCCCGGGTAAGTCGTTGCGTCGCCTTTGGGGAGTTCGGAATCCGCGGCGCGCGGTTCATGGCTTTGGTTGGAATGTTCCATCAGTTGCTCCTTGTTTTTCAAGATTTGGCGGCACAGGTTGGGCCAGTCTTCTTCGTTCACTTCTAAGAAAAAGGCCTTGCGGCTCTTGCGTCGTTCCGTCCATGCGGCCCGGCGGCCCCGCTCGCACTTCTCGGACTCCTGTTAGGCACGGAGAATGAGCTGGGGGCGTTCGCCGTCCGCGCCAAGCAGGCGAAAGAGGCGTTCGTGGAGGCGGTCCATCTGGCCGGCTGCGCGGATCAGGTGCATGCTGTCGCCTGCTCTCAGCTTCCCTAACCCCTGAACTGCCCGTTCCCAGGCTTGATTCACTTTGGCAAAGTCCTTCAACAGCAGCGGGCGATCCGTTCCGGACGCGAGCGACTTCTCGAATTGCTCCGCTGCCTCCGCGAGCTTGTGCAATTCCGCAGCCAGGACGCCCTTGCCCTGAATGCCCGCCAGCGCGTACCCGGCCGTCGTGTCCAGTTGCCGAGCCGCGGCCGACAGGCCGCGGGCCTGTCGCTCAAGTAGTTGTTTAGCTCTGTCTTTTGAAGCGTCCTTTGCGAACAGCGCGTAGTGCAACTCTTCGTCAGCGGCGCTTACTCGAGCCGCCAAACGCCGGAGGAGGCGTTGCTCGGGTCCAGGGGCCTGCGCGTCCTTCAGGAACTCGTGGACCTTACGGTCCAGCTTGTCGAACGCCTCGTACAGAGCCTTGCGGGAATTCTCAGCCTTCAGGAGTTTTTGGAGGTCCACGATGTTGGCCTGCACCGCATCGGCTTGGCGGTAAAGCGACCATTCCTTCTGCCCACTTTGCTCCGCGACGACGTCTTGCAAGAACTCGACTTCACGGGCAAGAACTCGAGTCGCCTCCTGAATTGAAGCAAGTTCCTCTCGGCCCAACGGTTGGTCGCCCGCTCGAGTGTAACCCAGCGCGATCATCACCACCGTCAGAGCAGCAATCAGATAACGGGGGATTTCAGACATGAATAGTCCTCCTTTAGGGTGATTGGATCGGATGGTCGTTTTCGCGTTCTCAGCATCGGGAGCCAATGCTTGCGTCTATTTGCTGTCAGGTCCTGCTCAAGTCGGTACCGACCCTTCGGGAACCTCAGCGATAAGTCGCTGCATGGCGTCGACCTTGGCGCCGACGAAGAGCACGTTCGTCACGTCGATCTGCTCGCGGGTGGCGCCAGACGTCCGAATCAACAAGTCTCCGGAACCGATGCCGAGAAGCCAGTGTCGGAATAGATCGTCGCGATGTTTCTCCAACCCCATGCCTTGCGCGTTATAACTCTTCGAGCCGGCGCCGAAGAGCGCTTTGTGAGTAAGCTGCCCCGGCGTAACTTCCCAGTAACTCAGGCGATCAAGTCCAAACACGGTAACGGCCCAGGTCAAGAACATCAGAGTGGAGAACCAGAAATAAGCGCCCATGGTGAGGTGAATGGTGAGGCCGCCAAACCACGAGAAAATCTCATCCCACCAGCCGACAAAGGCAAGGACGATGGTGACCAAGGCGATTCCCATGATGACGATGCCGGACGCTAACCCGCGCACCGAGAAATTGGTGATCACGATAACCAGGAACAGGACGAGGAAGTAAGCCAGGCCCAGATTGCTGCTTGGATGAATCCACACGCGTGTTTGCCCGATGGAGTCGATTGCCTGAGGCTCGACCATCCAGTAGGTGAGAAACGCCAAGACGTACCCGACAACCCAAACTGGCCACCAGTAAAAGAACGAGGAATGACTGTAGATCCGCAGTTGCCGGCTGACTGCCGGCTGGTCCGGTTCGGGCGGAGTTGCCGGCTCGGTTTCGGCTGGGAGCGGCGGCGGCGGTGGAGGAAGCACCCCCGGTGCTGCGCTTTGTTGAAGGATGGGGCTGGTGCGGGTGTGGTCATTCATGGTGTTCGCTCCTCTTTGATGGCCAAGGAACTTCGTTGACGGCTGCCACGCGCTATCGGCTCGGGTCACTTGAATTGCCGCGCAGGTTCATGTCCGGAACGCGATCGCGTGCTGTTCGGAACCACTCAATAACAAGTAGCAATCGTAGCAATCGCCGTGCCATGAGACACCGGTTTGCAGGCACGAAGATGAACCTGCCTATCAGGCGAGGCCGCACTCAATAGCTTCAAATGCTCGATCATGGCGCGGCAAGCCTTGGCGCAGTCTCGGCACGACTTGGCGCAGTCCACCATGTGCCTGTCGTCCTTGAACTTCTCGCACTCCTTTGCACATTCGTCGCAAGTCTTCGCGCATCCGTCGCAAGCCGTCGCCGAAAACGGGCTTTGTCGGGCAGATAGCTTGGCCGCGAGTGCACAGAATTCCGCGCAATCCACGCAGGCGTGCATGGTCTTGGCGTGCTCTTTCTTCCCTTTCTCGACGAGGGCCGCGCAGGTGGCGGAAGCACGAATCGCAGGACACCTGGCAGTCGGCGCGCGCCTTGGCGCACTTGGCGAAGTGCTGGTGGTGCTCTTTGCCTTGCTGGGCCCGCGCCGGGATCTCGTACAGGGCAACGAGCCCTCCGACGGCCGCGATGACGATCGCTGTCATTTTCTTCCGTTTCATCTGATTAACTCTTTTACGAGACATCGGAAATCAGTTGCCGAAATACCTGCGCTCCGGGATGTTCTGCATTATGATTCGAGTTGACTGACTCCACGTCGTTGCCGCGGCCCGTTCAACCCCTCCGCTCCGTTCATGATCTCCCCGCATTCTGTCACAGAGACGGCTATTCCCGGGAAAGGGGCGCCTTCACGGTGAGAACTGGACCTTTCGCGTTTCGCAAAACCTGCTCGGCCACACTGCCCATCAACATCCTTCCCAACCCGGTTCGGCCATGTGTGCCCATCACGATCAGGTCGCATTTCAGTTCGTCAGCGACCTGGAGAATAGCAGTGACCGGCGCCCCTTCAAGCAGTCGATGTTCGACCTCCAGCCCCGGAAACGGGGCCTGGAGCTGGTCAAGTTGGGCTCGCAAGGCCGTCATTTGGTCAGCAGGTGGGGGTATTGGCGGGGCCATCGCCACGCCTGAGTAGGCGATTACGGGCTGCTCCAGGACGTGCAAGGCGACTAGCCGCGCATGCTGGTCTCTTGCCAAAGCGCAGGCAAGGTGGAAGGCATGTTCGGACGGCGGCGAAAAGTCGGTCGGGTGGAGAATCATGTGAATCGATGACATGGCACATTCCTTTCGTCGTGGTGTCTACGGCCGGTACACCTGCGCTACCTGCGCTACCATTCCCATAGGGCTACATGACCGGTCCACCAACAATCGCTTAGCCGACGTCTTGGGTCGAAAAAGTTCGCCCCTGGGAAACCGGCTTCTTCTCCCACGCTAGTATCAACTCCCGAGCATGTTCGGCTGAGGCGGCAGGCGCCTGGACAAGAATGGTCGTTCCCGGCAGGCCCACGGCACTGGCTTGTTGGATTCCCGCCAACAGACAGGAGATATTCTCACGCTGGAGCGCGGCCTTGATCAGTTCGGCCCGGATGGGATCATGTAACGTGTAGACCGTTACGAGATCACCAGGTGGCGTCTCGGGGATCGGCGACTTGACAGTCAGCACCGGGCATGGGGCATTTCGCAACACTTCTTCCGCCACGCTTCCCATCAGCAGCCGTCCGAGTCCCGTCCGACCGTGCGTTCCCATGATGATCAACTCGCACGGGATTGCTTGAGCGACCGCAAGAATTTTCGCGGATGCTTCCCCCCTCTCCAGCCGATGTTCGATGCGGGTGCCAGGATCCGAGGCTTGGACCTGTAGGAGCTGGGTCTCCAATTCTTCTTTGTTGAAATCCGGCGGTGGTGGGATCACAGCCAGACCCGCATCCCCGATGGCGGGCAAAGGAGCAACGTGCAGAACCACGACGCGGGCCTCGTAATCCCGCGCCAGCGCACAGGCGATCCGGAACGCCGTCTCCGAATGGATCGAGTAATCGGTCGGGTGAAGAATGCTTTTGATGTTGAGCATGTCGTTCCTCCTCATGGTTTTCCTGCGAACACTTCGGCTTCAACCTCTTTCTCGTAGCGCGGAGGATTGGTCGCGATCGACCTACTCTTTTCCTCGCCTTCGAGTTCGATCTTCAAGGTGAAGAAACGCAACAGGTCCTTCAGGCTGATGATGCCCAAGAGTCGATCTCCGGCGGACACAGCATTTTCGACCTCACTTTTGGTTCAAATCGTCAGCGTCCGGACTGAATGCCCGGTTTCCACCGAGATGGAAACATCGCTGCAAAATTCATACCACTACGATCTCATTGGCATGGATCGGCAGATCGACAGCTTCCATGACCGCGTGCTGGGCGAGTTGCTTCGCGTAGTAAGTGTGCGTATGGCCTTCCAGGACCAGGCCGTCGCCACAGGCGAGGTTTCCCTGCTGAGGGCGTGATAAAAAATGCCCAGGCAGTCGCACATTCAATTCCCAAGCCGCAGCGCAGGCGAACTCGTACCGCGCCTCTAACATCACTGCACGCGTAGGCGTCGGCGGCTTAGGAGGAGCAATGGCCACCCCTTGTTTCACACCCGCCCTAATTAGTGTCCGTCCGGATATGCGATGAACGCGGGAATTCCCAGGATTTTTGGGTGAATTCGCGAACGAAGATTGCAGGTTCGTCGTCCAACAAGATAAGCAAGGCATTGGATTTCCCAGAGAATAGGCCGTTGTGTGCCGGGTGGTTCGAGTCGCCGTGCGAATCTTCATGGGGGATGGATCATGCGTTTGGCGTATCAAGTACAACCGCGATTGGATTGCCCGGGTGTCGGCAGCATTGAACTGAACTTGAATTGCCGGGATGAGATCATCCCGATTTTGCGGGCGTTGCAGC
>JBBQPM010000281.1:0-6841 GCA_038217425.1 Gemmatales bacterium | reverse complement strand
GTCACTTCGCCGGCGAACGAGCCGTCCTTGTTGCGCTTCATCTGCATCGTGTCGATCTTCATGACCGTGAAGAGCCATTTCTTCTGTACGTAGAAGTTCAGCGAGGCTTCGTCGCCCGAGTAGGTGTATTGATGCATCTTGAGCCACTGGAAGAGATCGTCCGCCCGATCGGCCTCGATGATCTTGTAATCAAGCGAGCCGACGATGCCCGATTCGAGGACGCGTACGGTCGGCTTGGGGATCGCGGCGTTACCAGGCGGGATGCTCGTCGGCGCCGGCGGCGGCGCGCTTTTGAAAGCTCGCGCCTCTTCTTGGGGCCGCGGCAACAGTTTCGAGTGCGGGTACTCGCGTTTACGAAGGATCGTGTAGACCGCAAGGTGCTTGAAGAAATCGCGCGGCATCTCGTGCAGCTTGGGCTGCGTCGGCGTCGGGATGACCATGCCGAAATCGAGGGCGTTGCCTTCGAACTTCGGTTGCACCGTGAACGTCTCGACCTTCTCGACCGGATCCCAGCTCAAAAAGACCTTCTGAGCGGGCTGCAAGATGTCGGAGTTCTTGGCGGAGAAGTAACAGCACGCCGCCTGGAGTTGCATGGGCGCGAGGAGCGCGAGGGCCAGCGACCAACGAAGAGACAACATGACGAGCCTCCTGGAGTGAGAGTTGCTCGCCCGAGTGTAACCGACGGGGCGGAGAATTGCACGCGTGAATTACGAAAGGGCGAGGAAGGAAGCCGACGCATCGCTTTCGAAGGCCTGGATTTCCTGTAACCTGCCACGCAACAGGGATGCGACCGCTGCGGTTGCACAATTTCCAAGTCGAACCCAAATGACTTTAGGCGGATGCCCATACAGCAAAGCTCGCTGTTGAAAATCAGCGTCTTTGGAAACGATCATGTACCCCTGAGCGGCGGCGTATGACCACACGTCCGGGTCTGGAGCAGCGGCGCGGCCGGAGTTTCTCACGTGCGCGGACTGAGGAAATTCTACCTTCAAAAGCTCTACAAGTCGGGGAGACAGGTTTTGATCGAACAGGAGCTTCATGCCGCAGGAACCACCCACAGCCGCCGTTCGCGATCGGCTGCAAATGCCAGGCACGCCCGGATGTCTTCGACCGTCAGGTCCGGGAAGTCCGCCAAAATCTCTTCCGTCGACATTCCGCCCGCCAGGTATTCCAGGACGTCGCGAACGGTCATGCGCAAGCCGCGGATGCACGGCTGCCCGCTCCGTTTGTCTGGCTCAATTGTGATCAGGTGTGCGTATTCCATACGCCAATCATAGTCTCCATTTCGCCAGGCCGCAAGCCGCAGGTTACGCGCGAATCTGACCGCTGCCGAGAACAATGTACTTGTACGAACAGATCTCCTGCAGCCCGCATGGGCCGCGGGCGTGGAACTTGTCCGTGCTGATGCCGATCTCGGCGCCCAGGCCGAACTCGAAGCCGTCGTTGAAACGCGTGCTGGCGTTCACCATCACTGCCGACGCATCGACCGCGGCTGTGAATCGTTGGGCGGCGAGCAAGTCGGTCGTCAGGATCGCTTCGGTGTGCTGCGAGCCGAACTGCGTGATGTGCTCGAGCGCGGCTTCCAAATCGCGCACCACTTTTACGGATAGGATGAGTTCCGCGAACTCGGCGGCGAAGTCGGCGTCGCTCGCCGGCGTCATCCCCGCGACCAACTGGCACGAACGCGGACAGCCGCGCAGCTCGACCCCCTTGCCTTGCAGCACCTTGCCGACGCGCGGTAGGAAAACCTCGGCGACGTCTTGATGCACCAGCAAACTCTCGGCCGCGTTGCAGACCGCGGGGCGCTGGCACTTCGCGTTGACGATAATCTGCTCCGCCTGGTCAAAGTCGACGAGTCGATCGACGTAGACGTGGCAGTTGCCGAGGTAATGCTTGAGGACCGGCATCTTCGCATCCTGTGCGACTCGGCGGATGAGACTCTCGCCGCCGCGCGGGATGGCGAGGTCGATCCAATGATTCATGCCGAGTAGATGACCGACCGCATCGCGATCGGCGGTGCTCACAAACTGGACCGCCTCGGCGGGGAGCCCGCATTCCGTCAGACACGTCTGCAGAATGCCATGCAGCGCCGTGTTCGAGTGCAGCGCCTCTTTGCCGCCGCGCAGGATGATGGCGTTGCCCGCTTTCACGCACAGCCCGGCGGCGTCGACGGTGACGTTCGGTCTCGATTCGTAGATGAAAAAAATGACTCCCAACGGTACGCCGACCTTGACGATCTGAAGCCCATTGGGACGAACGCTCGAATCGAGCACCTTGCCGATCGGATCGGGGAGCGCGGCGATTTCGCCCAGCCCTTGCGCCATCGCGGCAATTCGGCCTGGCGACAGCTTCAGGCGTTCGACCTGCGCCGACGTGAGTCCGGATGCGGCGTCGACGTCTTTCTGATTCGCGTCCAAAATCTCCGGCATGCGCTTCTCCAGCGCCTGCGCCGACTTGGTGAGCCAGGCGTTCTTGACTTCGCCGCGACTGGTTGAAAGGATGCGCGAGGCGCTCTTGGCCTGCCGGGCCAGCGTTTCGCAATAGCTACCGAGATTCATGTCACTTCTCGCCGGCCTCTTTGAGGACTTTGTCCGTCGGCGGCTCGGGATCTTCCAGATAGAACGCGAGCTGCGGCGGAATCATCTCCACGATCTGATATTCCTTGGGTAATTGTACGCGCACCGGCTGCAAGTTGCGCCCGCGCCCCAGGCTTTCCTTCGTCAGATCGATGAACGCGAACACCGGCGGCGGTTCTTCCCCGGCTGGACCCATCAGCTTCACCGTCACGACGCTCCCCTTTTCCTCCGCGAATTTCGTCCGATACGGGAACTGTTCCGGGCTCAAAAACTGCACCGGCACGTCCGCGATCTTGTACCACTTCTTCCGCGGCTGCACCTTGCACTTCACGTTCACCTGCCGAGGCGTCACCTTCAAGCCCTTGCCCTCGAGTTCCGTCGCCACCGTCACCAAGTCCTTCACCACCGGATCGTCCGTGTCGTCCGCCGGCGGCGCAATGGCGTAAGGCAATGTACCGATTCGGTCCGCGCGGTCGAGCACCGACTTCGGCCCGCGCACCAGCACCGTCGCCGGCTCGATCTTGATCTGCGTCACGCGCACCGCACCGGTGTACTCCAGCTCCACCGGGATCGTCCGCTCGACGATCCGATGTACCACGATCGGCAACAACATACTCGCCTCGACGATCTCGACGACGATCCCCTGCGGCACGTCGATGTGCGACGTGTCGATCGAAACCGCCGTCGAATACGTCGTCTCGCTGGTCTTGTCCTCGGGGACGTGATAGATGACGTTCGCCTGGATTTGGCCTTGCTGCAGCTTCTTGCGCAGTTGTTTGAGACGCGCATTCTGCCCGGTGAACGAGACCATCACCCGAGGCGTCGGCGGAGTCTCGAGTACGAACTGATCGCGCTGGCTGGGGCTGAGCTGTACCTGCACCGGGATCTGCACGTGATCGATGGCCGTCTGCGTTCGGCCGTGCAGGTAGAGCCAGAGGATGAACGCGAGGCATAGCGAGATCGACGCTTCGAGCAGGAAGATCTGCAGCCGTTGTTTGCCCAACCAATGTACGAGTCGCACGGCGGTCTCCTTGGGGTCACGCCGCCAGTTTGGGGGCGGGGGCGCTGAGCATATCGACGAGACGGCGTGCGAGGTTTTCGCGCGGCACCGGTTCAAACTTCCCCGCGAAGGCGAGCGAGATTCGACCCGTTTCCTCGCTAATAACCAGCACGATGGCGTCGGTCTCTTCCGTCAGCGCGAGGGCGGCTCGGTGGCGCATGCCGTAGGCCGGCTTGCCGACGATACTGAATCGGTCGAACGGCTTCATCGGCAACTGGCACCCCGCCGCGACGATCTTGCCCTTGACCAAGATGACCGCGCCATCGTGCAGCGGCGTCTTGGGGATGAAAATGCTGCGAATCAGCGGCGCCGACAGACGCGCCTCGATGCGCTCGCCCGTGTCGATGTACGGCCCGAGATTGACTTCGCGCTGAATGGCAATGAGGGCGCCGATCCCTTCCCGCGCCAGCGCCTCGGCCGCATCCGCGAGCGGGTCCGCGATCGGATGCCGCGTGCTCGCCCGGCCTTGCCAAATTTTCGTGCGGCCCAGCATCATGAGGCCGCGCCGAAGTTCCGGCTGGAACAACACGACCAGCGCCAACAGCGAGCCGAAAAGAATGTATTCCAGGACAGTGCTGAGCTCGGTGAGATCGAGATTGGCGATGACGATCTGTGCCACGAGAAAGAACGCGACGACGACGAGCCCCAGACCCCGGCCAATGGTCGACCCGGCGCCCGACTTGCTCAAAAAGCGCAACATGCCGTAGACGACCAGCGCCAGAATCGCGATCTGCACGAGGTCGCGCGTGCCGATCGATTCGTACAGAAGTAGGAGTCGGGTGAACAACGAACCGCCTCCATGCGGATTCATGCGATGGGCGAGCCAGGTCGCGTTAGCGCCTGGAGAACGAGTCAGTTTGCAAGCACCAAGCACTCCAGGCGCTAACGCGACCTGGCTCGCCGGATTATTTTCGATACTTCGTTTCCGCCTGACGCAGCGCGACCGACATGCGGACCGCGTCGAGCGTCTCGGCGATATCGTGCACGCGCTGCAGATGCGCCGCCCCGTGCATCGCCCCGTAGAAACCAAGTAGGGCCGTGCTCACCGCTCGTTCGCTTCGCGGTCGACCGGTGATTTGCCCCAGAAACCCCTTGCGCGAAACTCCCAGACAGATCGGCCGACCCAAGGCGAGGAACGCTTCGAGCCGAACCAAAATCTCCAGGTTGTGTTCGAAGGTTTTACCAAATCCGAGCCCCGGGTCCAACACCAGCTTTTCGCGCGTCACCCCCGCCGCCTCGCATATTTGGATGCGCTCCGCGAAGAACGCGGCAATGTCGCCGATCACATCGTCATACTGCGGTTGGGCCTGCATGGTTTCGGGCGTCCCTTGCATGTGCATGAGAATGACGCCTGCGGAATATTCGCGGACCACGTCGAGCATGTCAGGATCGCGCAGCGCGGTGACGTCGTTGACGATGTGGGCGCCGAGCGCGAGACATTGCCGGGCGACTTCCGCCTTGCTGGTGTCGATCGACAACGGCACGTCGGTCCGTTTGCGTAGTTCGGCAACGACGGGGACGACGCGCGCCAACTCGTCGCCCGCCGAAATGGGAAGCGAACCCGGGCGCGTCGATTCGCCGCCGAGATCGAGCAGGTCGGCGCCCTGTTCCACGAGTTTCAGCGCGTGATGAACGGCGGCGGCCGTGTCGTTGTGTTGGCCGCCGTCGGAGAAACTGTCGGGCGTGAGGTTAACGATGCCGAGAATGAGCGGACGCTGGGCGAAGGAAAGAGTTCGACCTGCGATGTGCCAGTCGGTCGTCACCGGTACGATTCCATCATGTTCACGACTTGTTTGGCAAGTTGCCGGGCGAGGTACGCCTCGGCCGAGGCGTTCGAGCCGCCTAGTTCCGGGATGTACGTCGTGGTCGGCGTGATGAGCACGACGGGCGGATTCTTCGGATCGATCACGATCGGTTCGAGCGGATCGCGATCCACGCGCTTCTGGCCTTCCGGCGTCAGCAGCGAAAGTCCCTGCCGTCCGGGGCGCAGATCGAGGTACGACATCTCGACGCCGATCTGCAGTTCCGCGTCGCGCGTCTCGAGTTGTTGATTGTACAGGATGACTTGCTTGCGCCGCGAGACGATCTTGCCGATCAGTTCCGCATCGGCCTGATCGCGGTGCATGGTGATCTTCATCGGCGAAGGTCGACGGTTGATTTCCTCGATGAGCGCCTTCTTGAGCTGGAACTCCATGCCGCGCATGTAGGTGAAGTTTTCGAAATGTGGAATGTAGATGCGCGTGATGGAGGGATCGAACGGCGGCCTGGTGGTGTAGCCCAAGAATTCGAGATTGCCGTCGGAGGTGCAGCCGACGAAGCAGGCGAGCCCGAAAACCAGCGGTAGGAAACCGAAGCGTGCCATGAGAATCCTCAAGCGAGACCGGAAAGCCCAGGGATGGCTATCTCTGGGGACGTCCCAGGGATAGCCATCCCTGGGCTTTCGGAAACCGACGTCACGGCCCGCCGAGCGCGGTACTGGGGACGGGAGTCGGCGCCGTGCCCGTGTTCAAGTTGCGCTGGAAGAAGCCGAACAGGCCGGAGTTATTCTGCGGATTGTCGAGCCGAACCTGCTCCGCCTCGGCGGAGGATTTGATCTCGACGATGCGGGCCTGGGCGTTCTCCGCGTACTTCGTACCAGGATAGCGTCTGCGAACAAGTTCGTAGTAAAAGTAGGCCGACGCCGGATGCCCGGTGCGGCGGTAATATTCGCCGGTGTTGAAGTCGCGATCGGCCTGGGCGTACGTGATGCTCGTCATCTGCGTCTTCATCCACTCCTGTTCCTTGGCGAGTTCCGGATAGGTGTTGACGTACTTGTGGATCACCTTGCGGCACTCTTCCAGAGCGCGGGTGTCGTAGCTGGTGCCGCCGTGGCTGAGGAGTTTGCAGACGACCGATTGCTTGATCGCCTTGGGCGCCTTCGGACTCTTCGGATATTGTTCGTAGACCGAGGCGTAGTAGAAGTCGGCTTCTTTATAATCCTCATTGAAGAATTTGACGGTGGCGATGTAGAAGAGCGCTTCGCACCCCAGGTCGCCCTTGATGTCGTTGAGCCGAACGTCCTCGAGGAGTTGCAGCGCATGCGACTGCACGTCGAGCGCCGGCATGTCCTTGCTGAAATGGACGTACGACGCGGGCATGATAAACGTGCGTTCGCCCTTCTTTTTTTCGGCGTACTGCTTCATCTGGTCGCGGGTTCCCTGGAGCC
>JBBQPM010000280.1:0-6845 GCA_038217425.1 Gemmatales bacterium | reverse complement strand
TTGGCAACGCAACCGTCGTAAGACCACGGAACTCAAGCACACAGCCGAGGTCGTCACGTATCACCAGGAACGAAACCGCGCCGCTCGAAAGTCGCGCCAAAAGTCGCCGATGCAGTTGCTAATTTAGCGCTGTAGAATTAGGTGCCCGACCTTGTGCGAAAGTCGAGCGTAGAACTTGTGCAGAGTATTCGTATTCGTGTGGCCCAGAAGCGCGGCCACGGTGGTATCCGCGATTCCCAATTCCAACGCGTCTGTGGCGAAGCTGGAACGATACGTGTAGGCGACCACGCTTTTGAGTTGCGGGAACTTTTTTCGGAGGTTGCGGAATCGGATGCGAACCGCGTTTCTCGTCCACGGCTGTTTGCGAGAGTTGCGGAAGATCGGCCCCATGTCCGGGCACGCAGCAATGACGCGCTTCGTCAGTTCGACAGCTTCAGGACAGAGATATACGATCCGGGGCTTTCCGGTCTTCTTAACCGTCTTGTGTTTGTTGAGCACCCAAATCCCCTTCTCGGCATCGAAGTCGTTCGCCTGTATGCGGGCAACTTCGCCGGGGCGGCAGCCGGTGAGCGTCATCGCTTCGACGAAAATTCGGAAGGCGGGACCGCGAATCGAGGTGAGAATCAGCTGGCGCTCTTCGGGTGTCAGCTTGCGATCGCGGACGAGCGACTTGGGTTTACGGACGTGGGAAATCGGATTTGACCGAATGAATTCTTCCTCGACCGCCCAGTTGAACGCCCGCTTGAGAGCGCCGATGGCACGGTTGGCGCTCGTGGGGTTGTAACCGGCCTTCTTGACCCACGTGAGGACGTGCTTTTTCGAGAGCTGCGAAAGACGCACGGAGGCGTGGAGACGATAGAAGCCTTTGAGGAGCGACTTGTACCAGCGGTAAGTATCGGGCTCGTGTTCTTTGCGGCTGTGACAGAGAAATCCCTTGATGAGGCCGCCAGCGGTGATCCAGTCGGGCGTCTTATCGGAAGCGAGTTTCGGCGCCGGGCGGATTCTCAGCTCCTCAAGCAATTTCTGCTCGGCGAGCTCGCGGTGGGCCCGATCATTCGGGCCTTTGAGAAGTTTCATTTGCTTCTGTTCGCCGCCGTTCCCGGTGAACGTGGTGTACCAGGAAGCGGTCGACTTGCGATACCAAACTTTTTGCATGGCAGACCCCTTGAAGGAATGTAGGAACCAGGGCGGTCCCTCAAGGGCCTGCTCAAACGCCCCCTCTCGATGGTAGTCGGGAGGGGGTTTTTCGTTTTAGTGCAGTAATTTTAGTGCACTGTCGTCATAAGTCGAGTCGGGGTGACTGGATTCGAACCAGCGACCTCTTGGTCCCGAACCAAGCGCTCTAGCCAAGCTGAGCCACACCCCGAATGCGTCCGTTTACCTTAAAGATTCCGCGAGATTTGTCAAGCCGAGTCCGCCAGGTTACGGCGCCGCCTCGATGCCGCGGATCTCGGGGATCTGTTTTTTTAGCTCCTCCTCAATGCCCATGACCGCGGCCATGATCGAACTGGGGCAGTTGCCGCAGACGCCCGTGAGGCGCAGGACGGCGATGCCGTCCTCGACGTCCATGACTTCGATCAGCGTGCCGTCCATGTCCAGGGCGGGACCGACCTCGCGGGCCAGGGCGTGGCGAATGCGCTCCTTGAGAACCGTCTTATCCATGGGCTGCCTCATTCAAAACAGAGCGATTCGATCGAGAACGCGGGAGTCACTCAATGTACCCGAGCCGAGGGCGGGTTGCCAGGCGATTCATACATTAAGGATACTCTGCGAAAGCGCCGGGATGGCGATTCCTGCGACGTTTTTCCCGGGTTGCCAACCCTGGGCTTTGGAAAGGATCGTTCGTGAACTCCGAAGCGAAAATCTACATCGTCGGCGTCGGCAACGACGGAATTCAAGGCGTCACCGGCAGGGCCCGCGAACTCCTGCAGTCCGCGGAACTCGTGCTCGGCTCCGAATCCACCCTTGCCTGGGTGACGGATCTCAAGGCGGAGAAAATGCCGATTGGGCCCGATCTCCCCGTCGTCGTCGGCCGACTCGAAGCGCTTCTCGGCAAGAAACGCATCGTCGTCGTCGCCAGCGGCGATCCTCTCTTTTACGGCGTGGCCCGCTATCTGTGCGACAAGCTCGGCAAAGATCGCTTCGAAGTGTTGCCGCACGTCAGCAGCATGCAGCTCGCCTTTGCCCGCGTCAAGGAATCGTGGGAGGAAGCGTACCTCACCAACCTCGCGACGCATTCGCTAGAGAGCGTGCTCGACCGCATTCGCACTGCCGAGATGGTCGGCATCTTTACCAGCGAGGACGAAGATCCGCCGACCATCGCGCGCCAGCTCCTGGTTCGCGGCCTTGATTACTTCCGGGCGTACGTCTGCGAAAACTTGGGTGCTCCGGACGAGCGCGTCACGCAGGGCGACCTGCACGAAATTCAAGAAATGGATTTTGCGCCGCTCAACGTGATGATCCTGGTGCGCAAGCCGAACCGGCCCGATCAGCCGAGCACCGGCGCGCGGTTTCGCCGATTCGGCAATCCCGACGACGTCTTCACGCAGAGCCAACCCAAGAGCGGGCTTATCACACATGCCGAGATTCGGGCGATCGTGTTGGCACAACTCGACGTGCAACCGGCGGGCGTGATCTGGGACATCGGCGCCGGTTCGGGCTCGGTCGCCATCGAGGCCGCCCAACTCGCCTCGCTCGGCATGGTCTACGCTATCGAGCAGGACGTCGCCGATTATCATCTGATCGTCGCGAATGCCCAGACCTTCGGCGTGCGGAATCTGAAGGCGATCCACGGCATGGCGCCCGCGGTCTTCGACGGTCTCCCCGCGCCCGACGCCATCTTCGTCGGCGGCGCCGGTCGCGAAGTCGTGCGGCTGCTGGAAGCCTCTTTCGCGGCACTTCGGCCCGGCGGACGCATCGTCGTTATCGTCGCCACCATCGAAAGCCTCAGCGCCACCTATGCCACGCTCAAGGCCCTCGCGCATCCCGTGCAGGCGCTGCTCGTCAACATCGCCCGCGGCAACGATCAACTCGAAACCCTACGCTTCGAGGCCGTCAATCCCATCATGCTCCTCTCGGCCACCAAGCCCGAGAAGTAGGCTCAGAACAAATCCAGCGCCGCCTGCCGACTGCGGTCTGATGCCTGCAGACGATGGATCGCGACGTCCTGACCCGTAAAGTGTCTTTCGGCCAAATCGACCGTCACCTCGCAACTTGTACAACACAGGATCTGCGCGTGTCGTGAGAACTCGGCGAGCACGCGCAGCAGCGCCAACGCACGGTCGTCGCTCGAGCGCGGCAACAGGTCGTTCAAAATCACCGGCATCGGCTCGTGATTTTCGAAGTAGACTTCCAGATTCGCAAGGCGAAGCGCGAAGGAGAGCTGTTCGAGTGCGGCTTCACTCATCGCTTCGACAGCGATCGGCACGCGATCCTCGGCTCGTTCGCCGTGAAGGACGGTTTCACCCCGTTCGTTGAGGTCCGTGCCGAGACCCGTGAAGGCGCCGACGGTCAGCTTCTGAAACAGTTGTCCGGCGCGGCGCAAGAACGCCGGCTCGTGCGCCGCGGCAAGCTCGTTAGAATTTTGAGAATCGTCCGTTACGGTTTCCTTGCCGAGGGTCTGCTCGAGATCGCGAAGTTGACGGGTGAGATCGGCAATCTGGTCGTCGACCGCATCGTCGTCGGCCTGCGTGGGGAGATCTTCCAGCGCTCGGGCGCCTGGGAATCGCTCGAGTTGTCGTTCGATCTGCGTGAGTTCGCGCTGAAGATGTTTGCGTTCGAGGGCGCGATCCTCCAGACCAGGCAAATCCGCCGCCGCGTCCACCCCTGCTTCCAGGCAGAGATCCTCAAGTGCGGCGACGGCGCGCTGACGCGCCTGCTCCGCGGTGCGTAGTTTTTGCTCGCATTGCTCGTGTTGCCGACGCAGTCCCGCGTTGGATTCGCGCGCCGCCCAGTCGTGACGCAGGCGCCGAGCCATCGATTCGACGAGCGCGCCTGGTTCCGCGTCTTCGTCCGGCAGACAAGCGCGAGCCAATCGCCGCGCCGACTCTTCAAACGAGGCGAGTTCGCGGCGGCGCTCGGCCTGCGCCGCCGACAGTTCCTCGATGTGCCGTCGTAGGTGCGACCATTTACCAAAAAGTTCCTGCCTGGCCTGCAGCGCCGCCGGCTCGGCGTCGGCGGGCAATCCCAGACGCCGGGCGTGCGGCGCCCAGTTCGTCTGCCAGTGTTCCTCTTCCTGCTGCAATTGACGCACGCGATTTTCGACATGTTCTGCTTCCACTTCCAACGTCTCGCGCACGCGCTGGACCTCGAGTCGGCGCCTGCTCTGGGTCTCGTGCGTATCGAGAAATTCCTGGGCCCGTTCGGTGAGATCTGCGAGCGATCCGTCTGCCAACTCCGGAACCGCGCGCCGAATTTCGTCGCGCACGCTTTCGAGCGATGCCTCGAGTTCGCTCAGTTGTTCGCGAATCTCCTCAGCCCGGCGCCGTTCGCGCACCAGCGACGCGTGCTGACTCGCCCAGACCCGCATTTCGCCGGGCGACGACGGCGTGACGCCCAGCGGCTGCCAGAGCTGGGTCCATTCCTGCTGCAGCCGTTCATGGCGCAGACGCAGCGCCACGAGTTCGTGGATCAACTGTTGTCCGTGCGCGTCGAGCCGCTCCTTGTGCGCGAGCAGTTCTGACTTTCGGCCCACGCCTTCTGCCTCACGTAGGAGGACGTCGGCCATGCGGTCGGCCTGGTTCTGTTCGGCCGCGAATCGCTCGGCCCATTGCGCCGTCGTGTGTTGATTTTCGAGGAGGTTTTCCCAGGTTTGATCACGGCGCCGACGCGCTTCGACCAGATCGCCCGGCGTCGCCGTCTCGCCTCGTCCACGGAGTTGACGTAGTTGAACCGCGACCTCTGCGAGCATTTCTTCGTTGCGGCGACTCTGCTGCTGAAGCGATTGTTGCCGACTGACGTTCTGTTCCCAATCGTGCTGTATGCGTTCCAGAACCTGTGCGTCCGGTAGCGAGACGGGCATCGTTGGCCCGTCGGGAGTGTGGCGACGATGGTCGCCCAGCGCCTGTTCGAGTGCGCTCAACTGATTTCGGAGCGCCCCCGCTTCCTGACGACGGGCGAGCGTTGCTTGCCAGCGGTGCAGGTGGCGCTGCAAGGAAGCCAGATCCCGCACGTCTTTCAGCGTGTGCCATTCTCGGTCGAGCGATGCCCGCTGCTGTTCCAGTCGGCTCGTTTGCAAACGGGCACTTTCGAGTTGGGCCTGCAACCGGGGATGCTGATTGCTCAGGTGCCGTTGCGCGAGCAACTCCTCGGCATCGAAGAACGGCGCCTCGTCGGGCTTGCCGAGCGTCTTGTGCAAGTCCGCGAACTCGCTGTGCAATTGGCGCAGCGTCAGCTCTTCACTCTGCAAATCACGGCTCGCGCGTTGATATTCGCCGAGCCGGCGCTGGAGGTCTTCGACTTCGTCTTGATGTTCATGCAGCCGTCGATCTTCGCGTGTCTGCTGCAACTGCTCGATGAGTTGATCGAGCGAGTGCTGAAGCTCGCGCTCTTGCTCCTGGCTGAGCAGCAACTGACGTTCCAGCAGCCGCCGACGTTCGCCGAAGCCTTTCGGCAATTCGGACGTCTGCCGGAGATCGCCGAGTTCCCGCAGAATCTCCCGACGCCGGGCGAAAAGGGGCCCGGCGTCGCGCAGGCGTTGGCGCTCGCGAAGTTCGTCCAGGCGTTGTTGCAAATGCGCGCGACGTTCCAGCCCGGTTTGCAGCGACCGATTTCGGCGTTCCCAATCGTCCGGCGCGCGGCGGCGTGCGAGTCGGCCTTTCACGCGCAATAACTCTCGAGCGCCCTGCGCGAGCGACTCGCAATCCAGGACGAAACTGCCGACGAAGGCGGCTTCGTCCATTCCGCCCAGAAACCGTGCGAGCGCGCGCGGATCGGAGGATGCCGAATCGCTCGAACCGCGGCGTTGAATTTCCAGCGTGTCGCCGTCGCTGTGTCGCAGCACCGCGGCCAATCGCGTCTGACGATCGGCAGGCAAAGCGTTGCTGGAGAATCCGAAGAAGAGCCCGCCGAGTGCACGAGCGACCGACGGATGGTCCGCCTGTTCGGGATCGTAAATGACGTGCAAGTTTGGGCCGGATTCGAAGTCGAGCACGAAGTCGGCGACGGGTCCGAACGCGTGCGAATCGAGTCGTAGAATCTTCATGAGCCTGGGGGGTTAGGGACAATACTGTTCAATCGGCGTAGATAAAAAAACGAGCCTCCAACCATGAGTGGTTTACCGCAACCCTCATCTGGCATGGAAGCTACGATGCTCGCTCTCGAAAAGACTGTGCGAAGTTCACCCACGATCCTTCGTCGGACCGTTTGAAGGTTCCAGCGGATCCTACCATATTCCGCGATCGATTCCATCCTGAAGCAAGCCGGTTAGTTGGACGGGTGCGCCAATGGATTCTGGCGAGCCAGGTCGCGTAAGCGCCTGGAGCACAGCATCCCGTGCGCTTACTCCAGGCGCTACCGCGACCTGGCTCGCCGATTATGCCGGGACGAGTGCCGGAAACCATTGGCGCGCCCGGGCGCGCCAATTCTTTCTGGCACAAAATACGGCGATGAGTTAAAAGAGGGGGGTAATCCATATTAACCAAGGAAGGTTCCTCCCATGGCTTTTGCATTGATCGCGGCGGAAACGGCTTTTCAGCAGATCGTTGTGGAGCAAGCGTTGAGCTATGCTCAGGAAATGGAGAAGACGCTCGATCGCTCCGCGGACGGTAAAGTTCTGGATGCTTGCGAAACCGTGTCGTTGGCTCAAGGACGCGATCTGCTGCGCAACATTTTGACGGCGGCGATGC
>JBBQPM010000279.1:0-6910 GCA_038217425.1 Gemmatales bacterium | reverse complement strand
CCCCGGGAGCGCACCCCCCCTGGTCAACCCCCCGGGCCTGATGGCCACCCGCCCCTCACGCCACCGGCCTCGCCAGAATCCATTGGCGCACCCTCGGCGGGAGCGCCAACGCATTTTCGCAGTCGCCCGACGTGACTCGGCGAGCCAGGTCGCGTTAGCGCCTGGAGCAGTCGCACGGAACGCTGCACTCCAGGCGCTAACGCGACCTGGCTCGCAGGAATTCGTTGGCGCACCCTACTCCGCAAGCACCGCGATCGCTTCGATTTCGATCAGCCAATCGCCGCCGACCAGCGCCTCGACGCCGACCACGGTGCTCGCGGGGGGCGTGGCCATGTTGATGTATCGGCTGCGAATTTCGCGCAAGGTCGGCGTGTGTTCCGGCTTGAGCCCGACCACGAACGCGCTCATCTTGATCACGTCCTTGAACGAGGCGCCGACGCTTTCCAGCCCGGCTTTGATGTTCTCGTAGACCTGGATCGTCTGGGCCTTGAGGTCGCCTTTGCCGACGGTTTGTCCCTTGTTGTCGACGCTGGGCTGTCCGGAGACGAGGACGGTCTTGCCGCCCGTCTGGGTGACGACCTGGGTCCATCCGAAGGTGGGGGCCAGGGTTGGGGGATTGTGAAACTCGATCTTCATGGAGATGCTCCGGGGAGGGGGAAAATAAACTCCGGAATTGACGCTGCCGGAATTTCCCTCTACATTATTGTTTCCCCCATGCAGCAGCATGCATTCTCGTAATTTTTGATGAGGGCTCCTGGAATGGTTCGAAAAAAGCTTGGCAAGGGCCGAAAGAATCGATGCCGATTCTGCACCAAAGAGGGATGTCCTCGTCCGGCCTTCGTCGATTACAAGGACGTGGCGACGCTCAAGAAGATGTGCACGAATCAGGGCAAGCTCTATAGCCGCAAGCGCAGCGGCAACTGCGCCGCGTTCCAGCGCGCCGTCAAGGACGCGCTCAAGCGCGCCCGCTTCATGGCCCTGCTGCCTTACGTCGGCGAATAACGGTTTCGCGAATCCGCGGCGCTCGGCGGGGAGCCAGGTCCCTTGCTCCCGGGAGTGCGCGGTTCGGCGTTGCCAGTCACACTCACTTCCGCGGGCCGCAACAACCCCGTCGGTCGCTCGGCGGAATCCTCCAGTTCGCCCGCCATGAACCGCGCGATCCATGACGTATCGCGCGGCGGCGTCTCTTTTTCCACACTCGGTTGCTTCTCCACGGGCGCTTTGCCCGGCTTCCCCATTACGTACGGCAAGATGAGTTTCGCTGCGGTCAGGTTCCCCTCGAGCGCCTTGGCGTAGAGAACGCGCGCCAGGGCCCGGATGTCGTCCGCGCTGATGGCGGCGGCGAAGGCGGTGCGGAGCTGGGTTTCGGGCGAGCAATCGGCCATGGCAGACCTCACGAAGGGAGTTGGGGATACTTCTAAATTCATATTAACATATGTACACGTGCCGTGTCAAGGATTAAATGGAATAATCCGCGAATTTCGCGTCAAGGGCGAGTCGGCGCGGCACTTGTTTGAAGCGGCGGATCTGCAAAATCCGGTATTGAATTCGAGGGGGGACGAGATGGGGATTCGGCCTGAAAGGCCGTCTGCGGGGGCTGCAATATGAAGGGTTGGCGAGGTGCAGTTCCCGCTGAGGACCGCCCGAAGGTGCAGTACCAGTTTACCTGCTGTACGCCGGGCGCTGACGCGCCGTAACGGAGGTGCAATCCACTCTCGGCCTTGCAGGCCAAGAGGGATCGCGTCCGTAATGACTGCCGGTAGAAAAAGGGCGATGTCCCGCTAATACTACAGCGCTAGAAACTAGCAGGGTGTTGCAGTAACTTCAAATACAGGAAGCATTTACTCCCCTCTCCCTCCGGGAGAGGGGTGGGGGGTGAGGGGGAATAGCCGTGCTATTGAGTTGAGCCATTTCCCCCCCACCCCTCTCCCGAGGGAGAGGGGAGAAGATAGCGATGTCCCGCTAATCGTGCGTCGTGGGCGGGTCCATCTCCGTCGGCGGATTCATATCCGCGAGGTGCTCGATCAGTTCGTCCCGTTCGCGGCGGGTCGCTTCCAGGTCGAAGAGCAGATACTTGATGTCGAGTTGCAGCTGATCGACCGCGTCCTGGGCGATGCGGACGAGCCGGCCTTGCAGACGCGTGAAATGGCCGACGCGGTCGCAGAGCGGCACCAGCTTTTCGCGGAAGCTCAAGGGGAGCGAATCGAGATGCGAACGCAAATCGAGCAGTTCTTGGGGAACCGGGTCTTGCCGGTCGTGACGCCATTCGGTGGGGAGCGGTTTCGCCATGATATCCTCGGGGTACCTCGCTTTTCTGTTCCGCCAGAAAAGGGGAATCCAACCCTAATGCAAGCAACGTGCCAGTGCGGGCCGAGTCGCCCAAGTCGCCAAATACGCTGGGAATCCACCATTTACCCTCGGCCCTGGATGTTACCGATGTTAACTTTCGCTAGCGCCGTTTGCTCTTTTCCGTTAGCGCGGAGCTGTGGTAAAAGACGGTCGGAACACGGATGTTTGGCGAGGGAATGCGATGCGACGGATGCTCACTGCAAGCGGCGTAATTCTGGGGCTCGTGGTCTGCGCCGTCTGGGGGCAGAATTCGACCACGCATCGCAACAGCTTTGAAGTCCCCAAGACGTTTTGGCTCAAGGCGAGCGCCGACGCTCCCTACGAAGTCCAGGCCCACATCAGCAACGACCAGGGCGCCCATCAGGGCCAACGCTCCGAGTATCTCAAGTTTGAGGCCAAGGAAGGCCGGTACATCCACTACCAATATCCCGTCGGCAAGGCTCCGCTCACCGAAGAACTGCTCGGCGGCCTGTACCTCAAGAGCAATCGGACGAACCTTCAGCTGCTCCTGCGCGTGGTGCTCCCCAACGAACCCGACCCGGCCAATCTGCAGCAGAAGATGACGACGCTGCTGCGCTGCGACAAATATCAGAACGCGGGGCGCTGGCAGTATCTCGACTTCGGCTCCCCCACGAAAACCGCGAAGGATCAGCAGGCGATTCTGAACAAGGAACTGGGCCGATCGGTGAACTGGGCGGGGGCGTACGTCGATTCGCTGTTCCTGAACGTTTACGCCGGGCCCGGGCCGACCGAAGTCTGGATCGACGATCTGGAGATCATGCCCGTCACGCAGGCCGGCTCCGTGTCGGTGAGCGACAACACGGGTAAGGTCGTCGAGGTCAAGCCGATCCCGTCGGTCGCCAAGGGGAAGGGGATGGTGGACTTCACGGGGAACCACCTCACCGTCGGCGGCAACCGTTTCTTCTTCCGCATGATCCGCCATAGCGACACGCCCGTCAGCATTCTCAAGATGGCGGGGTTCAATACCGTGCTGTTCCAGCGTTACGTGGCGCCCGACGCCATCCGTGAAGCTTCGGGACACGGGATGTGGATCGTGCCGCAGCTCACCGCCCTGGCCGATGACGCCAAGGCGAACTCACTCGAGAACCTCAACAGCGAAGTCAACTGGTACAGCGAGATCGACAACACCCTCTTCGTCCACCTGGGCGAGACGCTCGTGCACGAACAGAACGCCCAGGTCACCCGGCTCACCGGCGCTTTGAGACGCGTCGATCCGGGCCGAGCGGTCAGCGCCAACGTCTGGGACGGCTTGCCGAATTACTCGCGCACTCTCAATCTCGTGGGCATGCACCGCTTTCCGCTCATGACGACGATGGAACTGCCCAAGTACCGCGAATGGCTCGAGAAGCGTCGGCTGCTTGCCAGCCCGAACGTCTTCATGTGGACCTGGATCCAGACGCAGCTCTCCGACTGGCACGCGAATCTGCTCTACAGCCAGAGCGCCAACCAGCAATTCCTGGAGCCGGTCGGTCCGCAGCCGGAACAGATTCGCCTGCTGACCTACACAGCCCTGGCGGCCGGGTCGCGCGGACTGGGATTTTGGTCGGACCGCTTTCTCGCCGACACGCATCATGGCCGGGATCGGCTGCTGACGTGCGCGCTGCTCAATCAGGAACTCGAGATGCTCGAGCCGGTGCTGACGCAGGTGGAGGAGTCGCCGCAATGGATCGACACGACGCACAAGGACGTGAAGGCGGCGGTGATGCGCTGCGACAAGTCGGTGCTCGTACTTCCGATGTGGCTGGGCAAGGGCGCCCAGTTCGTCCCGGGGCAGTCGGCGGCGGCCAAGCTCAGCCTCATCGTTCCGCAAGTCCCGCAGAGCATGCAGGCCTGGGAAGTCCTCCCCGGCGAAGTCCGCAGCCTGAAAATCGAACGCGTCGCCGGCGGCTCCCGCATCACGCTCCCGGAGTTCGGCGTCACCACCAACGTCGTCTTCACCTCCGACCTCGAACTCGTCAAACGCTTCCAGGTTCACAGCCATGGCCAGCGTCAGAAGGCGGCCCAGTGGACCTACGACCTCGCGGGTTACCAGTACGAGAAAGTGCTGAAGATCCAGGAGCAGCTCGACAAGATGGGCCGATCCGTCCCCGACGCGGTGCAACTCCTGGCCGACACGCACAAGCGCCTGGGCACGACGCAGAAATACTGGGAGAACCATCAGTTCGCCGAGGCGTACCGCGAGGGGCAGCGCGCCCTACGGCCGCTGCGGATTCTGATGCGGGCGCAGTGGGAGGAGGCGGTGAAGGAGTTGACGTCGCCGGTTTCGAGTCCGTACGCGGTGTCGTACTACACGTTGCCGCGGCACTGGAACTTCGCGGACCAGGTGCGCGGCTCGCGGGAGGCGGGCAATTTGCTCGCCACGGGGGATTTCGAATCGCTGTCGGAGCTGCCAGGCCAGACCTGGGAAGTGAAGGAGCAGGCGCTGGACGACGTCATGATGTCGGTGTTGCGCGTGGCGGACATCGAGCAACCGATGGAGATCAAGAAGGACGGCGTGCCGACGTCGGTGGGGGCGCCCAAGCAGGGCAAGAAGTGCGCGATGCTGCAGATTACGCCGAAGAAGGGGGCGCCGGCGCCCCAGGCGCTGGAGCGGTCGGTCTTGTCGCTGCGAAGCCCCGAAGTGAAGTTGACGCCGGGGTCGCTGGTGAAGATCAGCGGATGGGTGCGGATCCCGACGGCGATCACCGCGACGTCGGACGGGGCGTTGCTCTACGACAGCGCCGGCGGCGAGCCGCTCGCGATCAGGCTCACGGAACCGACGCCGTGGAAGGAGTTCATCTTCTTCCGCCGGGTGCCCGCGTCGGGGACGATTTCGGTGACGCTGGCTTTGACGGGCCTGGGGACGGCGTACTTCGACGACATCCAGATCCATCCGCTGACGCCGGCGCTGGCGGCGGTCCCGGTGTCGCAGCCGAAGAATTGATCTTGAGCCCGCAGCGCCAGCAAGGAAAAAAGAACCTTGCTGGCGCGTCGGGCTCAGCGCCGTTCCCCGAGCCCGCAGCGCCAGCAAGGAAAAAAGAACCTTGCTAGCGCTGCGGGCTCGTTACTGACCCTCCCGGACGTACTGAATTGCGTTTTCGAGGTAATTGTCGTCTTCGATCACTTCCTTGTCGCCCCCCTCCGTAAACCATCGACGCCGACCGGCTTTGTCGGCGACGGTCTTTTTGAGACCGGCCGTGTCCGACAGCTTGCGGGAACACCACGCCTTGAGCTGGTTGATCACCTCCTCGGGCTCACGGTCCGCCGTCACCACCACATGAATGTGGTTCGAGCGTACGTTCACGGCATGAAGTCGCCAATTTCGAATCTCGCAATGTCTCCGAATCGTCTGCTCGACGATTTGTCGCTGGAGTGGCGTCAACATCACTTCCGACTCGCTCATCCGAGCACGCGCCGCCTGCTCGATGGCGGCGTCCGGAGATTGAATGGACTCGCAATTCTTCATTACCCAGCCGCGAACGTCGCCCGGCAACCACGTGCCGTAGGTCGTCCAAACCAGATGGTAGGCGAGTGCCGTCATGTGGCATTCCCAGGTAGGAAGCGATAAATAGAGCCCGCAGCGCGAGCAAGGAAACAGCGCCGTCCCCCAAGCCCGCAGCGCCAGCAAGGAAAAAAGTACCTTGCTGGCGCTGCGGGCTCATAGCTTACAACATCTGCCGACGCTCCTCCGCGTTCGGCACCCGCCCCGTTCGGATGCTCTCGAAAAAATGCAGAAACACCACGCCCGGCTTCTTGCTGCGCGGGTCGTCCAGGAAGTACGTGTGCCCGATTGGGAAGTCGTACTTCGTGTTGAAATTGTCGCAGTCGATCGAGAAGACGTTCTTCGCCACCAGATCCAGATCGAGCGGCCCGGTGTGCCCCAGGCGCCGCGACACTTCCGCGAGATTCGCGACTTTGCTCGCGCGCAGCGCCAGGTCGTCGGCGGCGAAGTAGATGACCAGGTTGCGCGCGGTCATCGCCATCATCTTGCCCTTTTGATTCTCCTCGAAGGTGCTGTTGATGAGATCGGGCGCGATGAGGATCATGTTGCGAAAAATGAGCGGCGGCTCGCGGCGCAGGATGTCCTCGCTCCAGACGCGCAGGGCTTCGCGCAACGTGCGGTTGCCCATCGAATGGGCCAGGATGTTGAGCCGTTTGGTGCAGACGTCGTCGGTGTCCTGGAGTTGCCATTCGCGGAACTTCGCCAGCGCCCGTCCGAACGCCCAGCCGCTGGCGTCGGCCGCCATCTGATCCGTGAAGTAATCCTGCACCACCGCGTGCCCGTAGTCCTGCGGCTTCTGGCAGGGCCAAATCAGCGGCACCACCTCCACCAGGTTCGGCTGCATGAAGTTGAACAGCTCCTGCAGCCGTTCCGCGTGCTGAAACGCGGAGTACTCCGGCAAATTGCTAAACCCATGAATGAAGATCAAGATCTGCTGCGCCGGCGACCTGCGCAGTTCCCCGAAGAACGTTTCGGAGAGGATCTCGATATAGTCGCCCGGGCCGTTACGGCGGCAGAAGAATAGCGACTGTAAGGCGGAGTTGTCGCCCACTTCGAAGT
>JBBQPM010000278.1:0-6937 GCA_038217425.1 Gemmatales bacterium | reverse complement strand
CGATGGCCTGGCTGAGGATCTGCTTGGCGCCCTGACGAATAACCTCGGTGAAGACGTCGCCGGCGGCGGGCAACGGGACGATTCGCATCTCGTTCGTAGAAAACTCCATGGTGGCGTACTCCTTTGGCCTCGTGGGCCAGCTGGGAAAAAATAGTGATATTTTCTCCCTAAGTACGCCGCCTTTCTCTTTCGACTATCCACGACTTTCGGCAATAGCTCCCAAAAGGAGGCCGCCTGGAAGCGTGGCCTCTATCTGGACTCCAACACCGGGTCTGACCGCCCCGATCCGGGGCCGGTAATGTCATTCCACTCGTTGGAGTACCAGCTGGCATTCCTGAAGGGGAACAGTGTACCCGGCGGCCTCAAGGGCATGACCCTCCCCTCCTATCTGGGCGAACCGTTCCTCAAGGCGATCGCCCAGGATCCGTACCGCAACTGCTTCACGAAATTCGAGTCCCTGGGGGTAGACACCAGCGACAACGGCAGAGCGATGCTACGGCAGGTACTCGCCCTCGACACCCCGGCCCTTCGGCGATTACATGTGAATGGGACGGCCGAAGGGTGGGTTAAGCTCGAGGCCGAGCTGGCCGGACTGGCCCAGACAGACCCGGCCGCTTACAGGCGCGTTGCCCGCCTGACGGAAGTGGAATTGGCGCTGGGCGAGTGCCGGACCCAGCGGGATTTCGACGCCACGGTGAAAGCGCTGGGTCGATCCGAACGGCTGACGGGGCTGAAACTGTCCTGTGGGCTACCCACGATCGATCCCATGGACGTTCGCACCGCCCCGCCTGCGACCGACCTCCGCGGGCTGGCCGAGTTGAAACGGGTGCGGTCCGTCACGCTAACCGTGCTCTCCCTCGCCCGCACGTCGCTCGACCTTCCAGACGACCTGGCTTCGCTCAGCGTCCACGAGTTCGGACTGTCGACCGACCCTCTCCTACACATCGAACTGCCGAGTCGCCTCCGCAAGCTAACGGTCGTGTCGGACAACCCCACCACCCACGATCGGTTCACCGCCTTGGCCCAGGTGAGCCGCGTGAAGTGCGACTCGTATTACCCTATTTTGTCAGGTGGGTACTTGGAACGCAATTACCGCTTATACGGCACCTGGGTGAAGCCGGGCGGAAACGGCGGACCGTCGCAACGAATCGAGGTCTACAGCAACAAGTTCCGCCGCAGCGACGGTACGCCGCTGGTTGCGGGGTATCGGGACGTCCCGCTCCTCCGCCCGCATACCAGCGTTAACGGCGGGGGACTTGTGGTGCACGTTTACGACGCGGAGGTTCGGCCGTCCGGAAAGGCCAGCGGCGAGACGGTCACCGTCGAAAAAGGTCGGGGCATGCTCACCCTCATCCCCGTGAAGGACGGCCTGGCCATCGCTCTCGAGCCGTCGGAAACGCCGAGCGGTATCCATCCCACCGCCTGGCAGAACGAAACATGGATCCACATACCGGACAACGGGTCGTTCCGCAAGGCGGTCGAGGCGGCGCTGGTGGGGACGTGGCAGCGGCCCGATGCAGGTCCTCCGCCGCAGAAGCCGGCCAAGCGCGAGGGGAACGGCAAGACCGACCCAAAGGCGATTGGCCGGAGCGATGCCGGTACGCTGCCGCCGTCGGTGAGCACCGACGACCAGGAGACGGGCTCCCCCTTCGGACCCCGGCTTCTCGGCTCGTGGATGACGTACGCCATCGGCCTGTTGCTGTTCCTATCGGGCAGCCTGATCCTCTGGAAACGGTACGTCGGCGGTAAGCTCCTATTGCAGCTTGCGCTCAAAATATCCGCCCTGGCCGTGGCCGTCCTGGTCGGCGGGGCTATCGGTGGCCCCATCGTGTTCAAGATGCTCGGTCTGTGTCTGGTATTTGCAGTACCTCTGTTGATCTCGGCGTCAGCCAGCCTCCTCAAACTGCCGGGAGAGATGCGCCGTCGCCCGCGGGAACTCCTCGCCCCAGCGGCGTGTTGTCTCGGCGGGCTGAGCCTGCTGTCCGCCAATTTTGTCATCGAGCGGGGATATTTTGAACCCGAGAGCGATCAACTCGGGTGGGAGAAAGGGACGGAGATGCCCACGCCAGTAGAGGTACCGTTCCGTGAACCCGGTCGGGCCGCGGAAGCGCCAGCAGGCGGGTCGGGGGTGGGCCAGCCCGCGGACCGTGCCGACGGCGGAAAGAAGGACGCACCCGTCGAAACCCTCGTGCAAAGTGTCGCTGACGATGCCGGCAAGCAACATACCCCTGTCGAGATTCCCGCTCCGCGACCGGCAGGAACCGTGGAGAGTTCGCCACCGCTGGGCAAGGACGAGGGTCCCCCGCCAGCCGGCCCGGTTGGAAAGCAGGGGTTGAAAGTTGACGGTCGGAATTTCCCTGGCATTGAAAAGGCGCTCGGTGACCCCCGGGTCAGAAAGCACTTGAAGCGGAACCAGTGGACGTGGTCGGAAGCATTTGCATACGCCGGGAACCATCTCCCTGCCGCCTTCACCGAGCCCATGCATGAGACGGACGAGGCCGAGAAAGATCTGCCAGCGTTCCTGGCGATGTGTGTGGAATTCGGCGAGCAGATCGACAACGGATGGAAGCCGAGCCCCGAATTGGTCCACGTGTGGATGATGGTCCGGCGGTTGGCGATCTACCGCGCGGGTGAAGGCTGGCCGTTTTCGAAGGCGGAGTGGTTTGACCCGGCAGACGTGGTTTCTCACAGACAGAAGTTGTTGGCCAGGGAGGATTTGACCTTTGAAACTGATGGGTCGCCCCGTAACGATGACGTGCGAAATCTGAATGCCGGCCACCAAGAATTTTTGCGACTGGTTTCTCAACGGCAGCAGTGGGCGAAAACGGCGCGCGAGAAGAAGTGATTGGTGGGCCGGATATTGCGGCGTGTCCCCACGCCGAACCAGATAGCGCAACAGCGAACGCGCCAAGAGCGCTCAAGGGGAGGACCGGGAAGTTGATCCGCGCATCGCCGAGTTCCGCCGGTCAGCTCAGAATTCTCAAGCCGAGAACTTCCGTACCGACTTGTCGAGGATAGGTTCTGGCGAGGAGATAAGTTGTAGCGGAGTAGTTCCCTCTATCCCGGCCGAACTGAACTTGCCTCCCGAAAAAAACTGTTTCGGATACGACCGGCGGATTAATATCTGCGCTGCCGGGTGTTTGTCGCAGCGGCCCGCGACCGAGTGAGAGGATGTAAAGTTTCCGTGACCCCTTCTCAACTTAAAAGGCTCACATCATGAAGTTATTCCTGTTCACTGTCGGCCTCCTCGTCGTCGAGTTCGCCCTGAAGTGCCGGGGCTTCTTCGGCGGTTGCACGGTATCCCGACTCCAGGTCGGTTAAATCTGCGCGGCCCCGCCATCTACGAAAAATTCCGCGCCGGTCATGAAGCTGCTGTCGTCGGACGCGAGGAACACGACCGCGCGGGCGATCTCATCCGGGGTTCCCGACCGCCCGAGCGGGGTTTTTGACGCCGCCTTTGCCTCAAACGCCTTGATCTGCTCATCGTTCATGCCGAGTTCACTCTTGTATGCGGGAGTGACGACCGTTCCAGGGCTCACGACGTTCACGCGGATGTTCTTCCCCCTCAGATCCACTGCCCAAGTACGGGCAAACGACCGCAAAGCCGCCTTCGTTGCCGCATAGACGCTGAACCCCAGCAAGCCCTTGATGGTCACCATCGAGCCGTTGAGAATGATCGCGCCGCCGTCGAACATCAGGGGGAGCGCCTTCTGCACCGTGAACAGCGTCCCCTTCACATTGATCCCCAAGTATTTGTCGAAATGCTCTTCGGTGATTTCGCCAAGCGGCATGAAGGCACCGCCACCGGCATTGGCGAAGAGGATGTCGAGTCTCCCAAATCGCTCACGGATCGTTTTGTAGAGACGGTCGAGATCGGCAAGATCCGAAACATCGCCCCGCACCCCCAAGGCGTTGCTGCCGAGTTCTTTCACCGCCCCATCAAGGTCGGCCTGGCGCCGGCCCGTGACGACAACTTTGGCTCCTTCATCAATGAATCGCTTGGCCGTCGCCAGGCCCAGTCCAGAACTGCCCCCCGTGACGAGGGCGACCTTGCCCGCAAGTTTCGTAGCCATGATTCGGCCTCCGAATGTGGGATTGAGACAGTCGTTTATCGCATGGTATTCACAGCGTCTTCGGTCGAGAGGACCGCATTGGCGATGAAGCCGTAATTGACGAGCGCCGCCTTGTAACCGTCGCCAATAACGGGGTGCCGGGGAGCGGCCGTCGCGTCTTTCACCACGGCGACCTCGAAGCCCTGTTCGATAAGTTCCCGTAAGTGGCTTTCGACGCACAAATTCGCGAGCATCCCGGCCAGGATGACCTTGTTGACGCCGCGCTTGCGAAGCTGCAGCACCAGGTCGTTGGTTTGCGGGCCCCAAATCTTATGAGGGCTGACTACAACGGTCTTTCCGTCTTCGATGAAGGGCTTGTATCGGTCCAACCAGTCCGCCCCGGAGCCGAGGAACTCCTCGCGGCCAAGCGGATCGGGGCGAAAGAACTCCTTGCTGTCCAGCATCATTTTCTCGACGGCCCCGCCGAACTGCCACGCCTGGTCGTGTGGGTAGAGGTAGTGGGGCGAGATGAACACTCCGAAGTCTCGTTCCTTTGCCGCCTCGAAGAGCCTGGCAAGATTCTCGACGGTGTTATTTTCCTTGATGCTTTCGCCAACAAGACCCCAGGAGACGCCCTTTTCGCTCAGCACGTCGTTTTGCGGGTCGATGATAACCAGCGCGGTGTCGTTCTTGTGGAATTGCATGAGAATGCTCCTTGTTAAATTTCGTTGTTGGGAGATGAATCCGATCTCAGGCGTTTGATTTCAGACTCTAACTCGGCAATGCGGGTCTGGAGTTGCTCGATCACCGGGGCAATCTGCTTCTGCGAAAACCGCGGGTGGATGTGCTGCTGGCAGTTCACGTCCCACGCCTCGACCGTAAACAAGATCGCCCGCTCGACCTTGCCAGGGTATGCCGGGTCGCGGAGTTTCTCCTCCAGGGTCTTATCCCCTTCGACCACGCGGGCAGTGCCCCATAGCTTCACCCGCCGTTGATTCGCGTAGTCCATCAGGAAGAGAAACGCCTTTGGGTTCTCGGACAGGTTGCCGAGCGTGATGTACTGGCGGTTGCCGCCGAAGTCGGCGAAGCCGAGCGTGTGGTCGTCGAGTACCTTCAGGAACCCAGGCGAACCGCCACGGTACTGGATGTAAGGCTGGCCCCCGGCGTTCGCGGTGCCCAAGTAAAACATGTCGAGTTCGGCAAGATATTCGGCCAGGTCCGGGGTAACGGAGGTCTGCCAACCCTCGCCCCGTTCCATCCGGGAATAGCTGGACCGCGAGCCCTTTCGATTCTGAATCGCCTTCACCGCCGGAGTGAAAGCGATGTCGCTTGCGTACTCTCGCGTGGTAGATTGCGTTGCTGTGGACATGGCTTCCTCCTTGCGGGACTGTCAGTTCGAGAAGCGATGCCCTCGGCCGATCCGAGGGCCTTTGACGATGCGGGTTACTTCTTGACGATGTGTTTGCCGAGGAACTCCCGCATGAGCGCGGCGATCTCGTTGCCGTTCGACTCCAGGGCGAAGTGGCCAGCGTCGAGGAGGTGGAACTCCAGCGTCTTGAGGTCGCGCTTGTAGGGTTCCGCCCCTTCGGCCGGGAAAATCTTGTCGTTCTTGCCCCACGCGATCAGCATGGGCGGTTGGTGCTTGCGGAAGTATTCCTGCCACTTCGGATAGAGCGGCGGGTTGCTGCCGTAGCTGAGAAACAGGTCCAGTTGAATCTCGTCGTTGCCCTTGCGGTCGAGCAGGAACTGATCGTGCGTGGCTCCGTCCGGGCTGACGAGTTCGGGATTCTTGACGCCGGTCGTGTATTGCCACTTGGTGGCTTCATAGGTGAGCAGGTTGCGAATGGCGTCGCGTTTTTCCTTGCTCTTTGGTTCTTTCCAATAGGCTTTGATCGGCTTCCAGAAGTCGTTATCGAGCCCCTCGTCGTAAGCGTTGCCGTTCTGCACCACGATGGCAGTGATCCGGTCCGGGTGCGCAGATGCCAGGCGATACCCCACCGGCGCGCCATAGTCCTGCACGTAAAGAGCGTATTTCGTCAGTCCGACTTTCTCGGTGAAGTCGTCAATCACCTTCGCCAAATTATCGAACGTGTAGCTAAACTTGTCGTGCGTCGGCATCGAACTGTGCCCGTAGCCGGGGTAGTCCGGGGCGACCACGCGATACTTGTCGCCCAGTGCAGGAATCAGGTTGCGGAACATCTGCGAACTGGTCGGAAAACCATGCAGCAGCAGAATCGCCGGGGCATCTTTCGGGCCGGCCTCGCGGTAGAAGATGTCGAGGTCGCCGACCTTGGCGGTCTTGTGAAACACCTTGACCGGTTGCTGGGCCCGCGCCGACGGCATCGGTTGCAGGGCCAAGACGGCAGACGCAATCAGTCCAAAGGTCAGGTAACGGTTCATGTCATTTCTCCTGAAAAAAGGGGGTGTCGAAACGAGAATCGAGGATTAGTGAACTTCGGGAATACCCACGTGGTCAGCCGGCCGAGCTCCGGGAGCAGGCCAGAAGAACTTGCGGTCCTTTTCGGGGATGGCCATATCGTTGATGCTGGCTTCCCGGCGACGCATCAAGCCGGCCTCGTCGAACTCCCACAGCTCATTTCCGTAGCTGCGGCGCCATTGGCCCTTCGCGTCATGCCATTCGTATTGAAATCGCACGGCAATCCGGTCGTCGGTGAAAGCCCATAGATCCTTGACGAGGCGGTAGTCGAGTTCGCGGTCCCACTTGTCCGCCAAGAACGCCCGGATCTGGTCCCGGCCGCGGAGGAACTGGTCCCGGTTCCGCCACTCCGAATCTTCGGAGTAGGCCAGCGACACCCGCCGCGGGTCGCGGCTGTTCCAGGCGTCCTCGGCGGCACGCACCTTGGCGGTCGCGGTTTCCAGCGTGA
>JBBQPM010000277.1:0-6993 GCA_038217425.1 Gemmatales bacterium | reverse complement strand
GAACTCCGTTCCGAAACCGCCAAGACCTCCCAGGCGTCCGCCAACCGGCGCTAACGGTTTTTCCGAGCCGTAAGCGTGAGCGACGTTCCTACCGGGTCGTCGCTCACGCTTCCGGCTCGGATTTGCGCGCTCGCCTTTCGCACCCTCCCTTCGCACAATGAGAGCATCCCTCGGAGACTCTCCATGCGCGGCTCGCTCCTTCTGCTCCTCTTCGCCAACGTCGCCTGGGCCCAGCTGCCGCAAAAATCGGGCGGTCCCGGCCAGGCCCTCACGCCCGCCCAGGCGCAGAAAACCTTCGTCCTCCCCAAGGGCCTTCGCATCGAACTCGTCGCCTGCGAGCCGCAGGTCGAAAGCCCCGTCCACATGACCTTCGGCCCCGACGGCAAACTCTGGGTCGTCGAGATGCGCGACTACCCCAACGGCCCCGCCCCCGGCGAAAAACCCGCGGGCCGAATCCGCGTCCTCCAGGATAAAGACGGCGACGGCTTCTTCGAAACCAGCTCGATCTTCGCCGACAATCTCCTCTTCGCCAACGGCCTCATTCCCTGGAAGGACGGCGTCCTCGTCACCGCCGCCCCCGAGATCGTCTGGCTCCGCGACCCCGGCAACACCGGCAAAGCCACGATCCGGCAAACCCTCTACGTCGGCTTCGCGGAGCAAAACCCGCAGCTCCGCGTCAGCAATCCTGTCCTCGCCCCCAACGGCTGGATCTACGTCGCCAACGGCCTGCGCGGCGGCAAAGTCACCCGCCCTAACCAGCCGGAGTTCCAGCCGATCGATCTCTCCGGCAAAGACTTTCGCTTCAATTTGCTGCACAACACCGAGGAAGCCGTCGCCGGGCCTGGCCAGTTCGGCAACACCATCGACGACTGGGGCCGGCGCTTCGTCTGCGACAATCGCCATCACCTGCGTTACCTCGTCATGGAGAACGAGTACCTCAAGAACAATCCCGCACTGGTCGTGCCCAGCGTCGTCGAAGATATCTCCGTCCTCGACAGCGGGCCCCTCTCCTCCGGCGGCAAAATCTATCCCCTCTCCAAAAACTGGACGACGTCGTCGCTGCACGAGGGACGCTTCACCGCTGCCTGCGGCATCTACGCCTACCGTGGGTCGATGCTCCCGGAGTATCACGGCGTCCTCACCTGCGATCCGACCGGCAACCTCGTCCATCACGAAAAGATCTCCGCCAAGGGCGCGACGCTTCAGGCTCAACCGCTCGAGAAGGGGAAGGAGTTCCTCGCCTCGCCCGACGACTGGTTCCGCCCGGTGTCGCTGGCGAGCGGTCCCGACGGCGCCCTGTACGTCGTCGATATGTACCGCGCCGTCATCGAACATCCCGACTTCATGCCGATCGAACTCAAGAACCGCCCCGACCTTTGGCTCGGCAAGGACAAGGGACGCATCTGGCGCATCGTTCGCGAGGGGCCCAAGGCGGAACTCCGGCAACCCAAGTTCTCGACCGAGACGGACGACCTCGTCGATTCGCTCGAACATCCCGAGGCCTGGCGGCGTTTGACCGCGCAACGACTGCTGCTCGAAAAGCAAGACCGGGCCGCGGTTCCCGGACTCAAAAAACTCACGCGCTCGAAGTCGGCCGAGGCGCGCGTGCTGGCGGCGTGGATTCTCGAACAGATGGTCTACCTCGACGAGGCGACGTTGCTTCAACTCCTGAACGACGAGCATCCGCGCGTGCGCGAGCAGGCCGTCATCCTCGCGGAGCCGCGGCTCGAGCTTTCCGAGATCGTCGTCGATCGGCTGTTGAAACTCGCCGGCGATCCCGATGCGCGGGTCCGTTTTCAGGTCGCGCTCAGCCTGGCCAAAGTTCCAGGCGAGCGGGCGCAACCCGCGCTGCTAGCCATCGCCGTGGCCGGCGCGGACGATCCGTGGACTCGCCTCGCCGTCATGACCGCGTTGCCGCCGACCGACAAGGTGACCACGCCGGGCGCCGGGCGCGTGAGTCGCTTCCTCGAAGCCGTGCTCGCGGACAAGGCGTTCGCGCAACTCGCCCCCGAACCGCAGATTGCCCTGGTGCAGGAATTGGCGAGCCTCGCCGGCCGCGAGGCGGTCGGGCTCGGACTGCTCCTCACCGTGCAGAATCACAAGAACGCCCGGCTGCAGCGGGCGTTCTACCAGGGCCTGGCCGAGGGAATGTCGCGCAAGGGGCTGCGGCTCGTCGATTACTTCACGCGCACGTATCCCAACCCCAATAACCCCATCCTGCAGACCATGCACGAGTTCCTGAAGGCCACGCGCGACGTCGCGGCCGACCCCAAGGCGGACGTCGCGGACCGTCTGCAGGCGGTTCGACTGTCGGCCCACATGGGCTGGAACGACGTGAGCACGCTGCTCCCCAAACTGTTCGCGGACGACCCGATTCAGGAGGTGCGCCTCGCCTCGGTGCGCGCCCTCGCGTCGTTCGGCGAAAAGGAAGTGCCGGAACTGCTCCTGGAAGGTTGGCGGACCTACACGCCCGGCGTGCGTCGGGAAGTCACCGAGGCGCTTTTTCGTACGCCTGAATCCATACTGGTTTTCCTGGGCGAGATGAAGGCGAAACGCATCAAGCCCGGCGACCTCGACCCGACCCGGGCCCGGCAGCTCGTCAATCACAGGCAGCCCAATATCCGCATGCTGGCCGGCGAGTTGCTCAAGTCGAGCCTCCCCGCCGATCGCAAGGAAGTGCTGAAGACGTACGCCGCGGTGCTCGAAACCAAGGGGGACGCCAAGCGCGGCCTCGAGATCTTCCGCAAGAACTGCGCCACCTGCCACCGCGTGGCCGGCGTAGGCGTCGACGTCGGGCCCGACATCGCCGACACCCGCACCAAGACGCTCGCGATGCTCCTCAACGACATCCTCAACCCGAATGCCGCGATCGACAACAACTTCGTGCAGTATACGGTGATCGCCAAGTCCGGCAAAAGCTCCACCGGCCTGATCGCCAGCGAAACCTCGACGAGTCTGACGCTGAAACGGGCCGAGAATCAGACGGAGACGATCCTGCGCAGCGACATCGACGAGATCGTTTCGTCAGGCATTTCGCTGATGCCCGAGGGCGTGGAGAAGAACATCCCGCTCGCGGAGATGGCGGATTTGCTCGCCTTCCTCAAGAATTGGCGCTACCTCGACGGCAGCGTGCCGATTGCCCCAAAAGAATAAATGCGTGTTTAGCCACAGAGGGCACAGAGAACTCAGAGAAACAAAGATCGCATTCTTTCTGATTCTTTCTCTGTGTTCTCTGTGCCCTCTGTGGCTAAACTCTTATCATCCTTCCCCGTAGAGGTATCGTTATGCGTCGTCTCTCTCTCCTGATCGCTCTCCTCGCGATCCCTCACGTTCACTCCCAATCGCCGCTCAAGAAGCAGGCCCTCATGTCGACCTTCGTCGGCACCGGCGAACTCGGCTACTCGGGCGACGGCGGGCCAGCGCTCAAGGCCAAGCTCCACGATCCCTTCCACTGCGAAGTCGATCACCGCGGCAACCTCTACTTTTGCGACGCCCTCAACCACGCCGTCCGTAAGGTCGATCTCACGACCGGCGTCGTCACTGCCGTCGCGGGCAACGGCAAGAAGGGACACACCGGCGACGGCGGCAAAGCGACCGACGCCACGATGAACGAACCGTACGCCGTCGTCGTCGATAAGGACGACCACCTCTACATCGCCGACCGCCTCAATGCCGCCATTCGCAAAGTCGACGGCAAGACCGGCGTCATCACCACCATCGTTGGCAAGGTCGGCGCCAAGGGCCCTAGTGCCGACAATCTGACCGCGACCGAAGCGACCCTCGTCGAACCGAACGACGTCTGCTTCGATGGCAAGGGAGGCCTGCTCATCGCCGACGTGGGGGACTGGAAAGTGCGCCGGCTCGATCTCAAGACCGGCAAGTTGGGCACGTTCGCCGGCATCGGTAAAGCCAAGGGCAAGGCCAATCGCAACGACGGCGGAAAAGCGACCGAGGCGGTCATCGTCGGCGCCCGCGCGGTCTGCGTCGATGGCCTGGGAAACACCTACATCTGCGAACGCGAAGGCAGCTCGATTCGCAAGGTCGATAAGGATGGCATCATTCGCACCATCGGCGGCACCGGAGCGCGCGGCTACGCCGGCGACGACGACAACGCCAAGCGGGCCGTGTTCGACGCCCCCAAGGGCATCCGCTGCGATCATCTGGGACATATCTATGTCGTGGATTGCGAGAACCACGCCATTCGCCGAATCGACGCCCGGAGCAACATCGTCCGCACCATCGCCGGCGGCCAAAAAGGCAAAGGCGGCGACGGCATGCCCGCGCCGTTCGCCGGCATGGACCGCCCGCACGGCTGCTGCATCGACAAAGAAGGCAATCTCTACATCGCCGACACGAACAATCACCGCATCCGCCTGGCCAAGGTCCGCATCCCCGACGACTATCGCCATGGCCCCGATTCCGTCAAGCAAGACGGCGTCCCCGAAGGCAAGATCGAGAAGTTCACGCACACGAGCAAGATCTTCGACAAGACGACCCGCGAATGGGCCATCTACGTCCCCGCGCAGTACGACCCGAAAGAGCCGGCGTGCCTCATGGTCTTCCAGGACGGCTCCAGTTACATGAATCCCAAAGGCGCGTATCGCGTGCCGATCGTTTTTGACAATTTGATTCACAAGAAGCTGATGCCGGTGACGATCGCGGTCTTCGTCGATCCGGGCGTCGTCAAGGAAGCCAAGCCCGAGATCAAGAACCGCAGCTTCGAGTACGACACGCTCAGCGATCAGTACGTGACGTTCCTGGAGAAGGAGATCTTGCCGCAGGTGACGAAGCTGTACGCGATCAAGAAGGACGCCGCCAGCCGAGCGATCGCCGGCGCCAGTTCGGGCGGCATCTGCGCGTTCACAGCCGCCTGGCAGCGACCGGATCTCTTCGGCAAAGTGCTGAGCCACATCGGCAGCTTCGCCAACATCCGCAACGGCGACGTCTACCCCGGCCTGATCCGCAAGACGCCCAAAAAGGACATCCGCGTGTTTCTTCAAGATGGCGAGAACGACCTCGACAACGACCACGGCAACTGGTGGCTCGGCAACCTGCAAATGGACAAGTCGCTCGCCTACATGGGCTACGACTACAAGTTCGTGGCCGGCGACGGCCCCCACAGCGGCAAGCACGGCGGCGCGATCCTGCCCGAGTCCCTGCAATGGTTGTGGAGAACAAGCGACGCGGTCGCGCCGATGCCAGTGCCGAAGAAGCCCAAGAAGTAAGGCGGGCGCGGAAATTACCGCAATAGAGCCCGCCGCGCAAGCAAGGTATTTATACTGCACGTGGGACAATGTGAGATGTCGAGAAGCCCAATGGGTGAGGTACTCCGAACCCTTGGGATCCGGCCGACGCATGGGCTTTATCCCAAGGGTTCGGAGTACCCCACCCGTCGGGCTTGCATCATTCTTTATCGCGTGCAGTTTATTCGATCCTTGCTTGCGCTGCGGATTCTGACAACCCGCTGTCATCCCCGCGCGGCGCCTGGAACCGAATCCCCCGAGGAAGCCCCATGTCCGAAACGCCCGCCCAGCTCGGCTACCGCATGCCCGCCGAGTGGGACCCCCACGAAGCGACCTGGCTTACGTGGCCGCATAATAAAGAAGATTGGCCCGGCAAGTTCGCCCCCATTCCCTGGGTCTACGCGGAGATCATTCGCCACCTGCATCCGGGCGAAAAGATCCATCTCCTCGTGCAGGACGCCGCCGCCGAGAAGAGCGTACGCAATTTGCTTAGGAAAGTTGGCGTAGACCTGGGGCAGATCCGCTTTTTCCCGATCCCGACTGACCGCGTCTGGGTGCGCGATTACGGCCCGATCTTCGTGAAGAATGCCGCGGGGGACGTCGGGTTCACGCACTGGCAGTTCAACGCCTGGGCCAAGTACGACAATTGGAAACGCGATACCCTCGTGCCGACCGAGATTAATGCCGTGCTCAAACTCCCGAGCTGGCAGCCGGGATTGGTGCTCGAGGGGGGCAGCATCGAAGTCAACGGCGCCGGGGTTTTGGTGACGACGGAGGAATGTCTGCTGAGCCCGATCCAGGCCCGCAATCCCCAGCTCGACCGCGCTGGCATCGAGTCGGCCTTCGCCCAGTATCTCGGCATCGAGCGGGTCGTCTGGCTCGGCAACGGCATCCAGGGGGACGACACGCATGGCCACGTCGACGACCTCACGCGTTTCACGGACGCACGCACGCTCGTCACCGTCATCGAGCCGAACCGGGCCGATCCCAATCACGCGCCGCTCGAGGAGAACCTGCGTCGCCTCCAGGATCTCGGTAAGAGTTTCGACGTAGTCACGTTGCCGATGCCGGCGCCGCTGGTTTTCCGCAAGCAGCGGCTCCCCGCGAGTTACGCGAACTTTTACATCGGCAACGAGAAGGTGCTCGTGCCGACGTTCAACGACGCGAATGACCGGATTGCCCTGGGCATCTTGCAGGATCTATTCCCGAAGCAACAGGTCGTCGGCATCCATGCAGTCGACTTGGTCTGGGGCCTGGGGACGCTCCACTGCATGTCGCAGCAGCAGCCGACGAGAGGCAATGGCGGCAGTTATACCGTCCGCGGTCGGAAATGAGGCGTTGCATTTCCGAGCCGGAAGCGTTAGCGACGATTTCGCGAAGATCGTCGCTAACGCTTCCGGCTCGGTAAGAAATGCCGATGCATCAATTCGCCCCGCGTGAAGTATAACCAGTGAACACACACGCGTTGACGCGGGCGCAGGAACCCTGCGATGTAGCCCCGGATGGGGCTAAGGAATGTAGCCACGGGTGGAGCGCAGCGTAACCCGTGGAAAGACGCGCTCACCCGATCGCTCCGGAGGAGCGAAGGAAAACTTGTCCTGTATCGACGTCGTCTCCTCTGCCCCTATCGGGGCAGTCGAATTTTCTCGTGCATCCACGGGTTCCGCTGCGCTCCACCCGTGGCTACCTTCCGTAGCCCCCACCCGGGGGGACTAGTAATTTATAGTGCCAACCCGGGTGGCGCGGCGCG
>JBBQPM010000276.1:0-7191 GCA_038217425.1 Gemmatales bacterium | reverse complement strand
AAGCCCAACAGCGACAGGCGAAAACCGTTCTGCCCGGTTGATTTGCCGTGACAGGCGCCACTGTTGCAGCCAAGCTTGCTGAAGATCGGCACGATCTCGTTGGTGAAGTTGATCGGCTGTTCCCGATCGGCCCCTGCCACGATGACACTGACCTTGACCGATTTGCCGTCCGCCTCGGCAATGACCTCGGTGGTGCCATTCGCGATGGCGGTCACCAGGCCGGTCGCATCGACGCGGACCATGGATACATCGGCAGCGCGATACTGGACCTGCCGGGTCAGGTCACGGATCCCGCCGTTGGCGTAGTGCCCGGTGATGACGAGCTGCTGCAACTGGCCAGCGCCGTGTAGTGCCACTTTCTGCGAAAGTGCCGACAGGCTACGCAGGTCGCCGCTGCCGATGGGCAAAACGGTGTCGGCGCGCATCTGCTCAAACGAAATACCGAGAAGGAAGAGCGCGGCCGTGAATCGAAGTACGTGTTTCATCTTCCTCACCCCAAATCGGATAGCGTGCCGGTGCTCATGCCAAATTCGCGCGATTCGACGCCAGCCATCTGCGCCAGCGTCAGCCACAGGTTGCCAAGGGGGACGCCCTGATTGCGCATGCCGTGGTATTGCAGCACGCGGCCAGGCCGACGCAGCAGTCCGCCGCCGCCCCCGGCCAGGAGACAGGCGACATCGCGCAGGCCGTGACCTGGCCAACCGCCGGCCCCATTCCCACCCGCGTTCGTCGAACCGTAGACGACGATGCTGTTGTCGAGCAGGCTGGCGCGGCCTTCGTTGACCCCCTGCAGCCGACCCAGGAAGTAGGCCAATTGCTCGACGTACCAGTGGTCGATGGCCTGGATGATCGGCAGCGTGGGCCGAGGATCGTGGCTGCACTGATGATGGCCCCAATCGAGATAGCGTGCCTCGACGCGCCCCGCCACCGTCGTGCGGTCGATGCCGAAATCGGCGAGCCGGCGATTGTACGTCGTCCCCGCGCCGCCTTCGCTTTCGTCGCCCAGAGCGCACGTGGCGACGCGCGTGAATCCAGTTTGCATCGCGATGACGAGCAGATCGAGCATCAGCCGAACGTGATCGCGCAGGCTTTCCGGCGCTCGATCGGGCACTGCAATGGGGGGCGCTGGTCTGCGTTCCCCCTCCGAGGCCGTGATGCGCCGTTCCAGCGAGCGCACCGATTCGAGATACTCATCGAGCCGGCTCTGATCAGCGTGCCCCACGCGCGCCCGCATTTGTCGGGCATCCTCGCCGATGACGTCCAGGATGCTCGCGTGCCGGCGGTCTTCGCGCGGATCGCCGAACATGCGTGCGAAGACATCGCGCGGCCGGCTCTCGGCGCCCACCGGCACGCCCGGACCGCGCCACGACAGATTCATCGCGTGCATCAGGTTGCCGACGGTGGTGCAGCTCAATTCGAGCGACTGTTGACGCGCGCCTCGGCTCAACCGCGGCGCCAGCACTTGATCGAAGGTTACATCCGTTTCGGCGCCCCAGGTGTCGCGTCGGTTCGGCGCGGCACTGCTCAGCCAGAGACATGCCGAGCGATTGTGGCCCGACGATGGGTGCCGCCGACCGTTCAAGCCGTCGAGAACGAGCAGTTTTTCCTTGAACTGCTCCAGAGGCCGCAGGGTCGGCGTGAGCCGCATGTCTCGGCCTGCGCCAGTCACGCCCTTCCAGGCAGTCGTCTCGGCGCCGAGCGGATGATACAGAAACATCATGCGCAAGGGAGGCCTGCCGCCTTCGCCCACCGTGGCTAGCGCGTCGGGAACCATTGCTTCCAACCAAGGCAGGGCGATGGCCGCCCCCACACCTCGAAGCAAGGTGCGCCGCGTGATTTGCTGACCCTTGACCATGATCCCCCCCAGGTGTCGCCACTTGCGGTTCAGCGTTCGCAAGGAATCAAGTGAACGCTAAGCCGCAAGCGACATGGTGTCGGTCTACTTAATCTGATTGGTCCGGCAGTTACGGAACGGGTAACTCCTGGCCACCTCGATCACGACCCGCGAAAACTTGTAGCCATCGTCCCGCACCGCTTGGGTGATGCGATTCACGATTGCAACGTCGTAGTAATCCAGCTTGCGGCCCAGAGCATAAGTAAGCATCTTCTCGACAAATCCACGAGTGAATTCGTCCTTGCGCGCCCTCAGGACGGCCTTCAATTCCGCGGCGCCGTTGAACTTGGCGCCGTCGAGAAGTTCGCCGCGCGTGTCGATCGGCTGTTCCTGATCCTTGTCGCGCCACTTGCCGGTCGGGTCGAAACTCTCGAAGGCGATGCCGAGCGGGTCGATCATCCGGTGGCATTCAACGCAGGACGGGTTGTCGCGATGCCTGGCCATGAGCTGGGGCACCGTCAGCTTCTTCTTGCTATCGGGTTCCTCCTTGAGAACGTTGTCCACCTCCGGGGGCGGCGGGGGCGGCGGCGTGCCGAGAACGGTCTCCAGCACCCATTTGCCGCGATGCACCGGACTGGTGCGGAGCGGCTGCGAAGTGCCAGTCAGCACCTTGCCCATCGTCAAGACGCCGCCGCGGCGATTGTCCGTGAACTTGACGCGATACCACGGCGGCTGGTCGTTCGTTGTCTTCTTGCCGGGAAAATCTTTGACGCCATAGTGCTCCGCGAGGGGATAGGAGAGGAAGCCCCAGTCGGCGTCGATGAATTCCAGGATGCTGCGATCTTCCACCACGATGGCGTCGGCGAACAGCAACATCTCCTGCGTCATCTGGTCACCGAGGTTGTTCTGGAAATACGCGGGGTACTTGTCGGCATCGGGCTGGGCGCGATCGAGCCGATCGAGTTGCAGCCATTGCATCAGGAAGCCGAGAAGCAAGCTGTCGCGCGAGCGCCAGTCACCCATCATGCGGCGAACCTGGGCGTCGAACACCTTTTCGTCGCGCAGTTGCCCCTTGTCGGCGAGCTTGAGAAGCTCCTGGTCGGGCATGGTGCTCCAGAGGAAGTACGACAGCCGCGACGCCAGTTCATGATCGTTCAGCGTTCGCACCGGCATTTCCGCTTGCTTCTGCTGAGGGTCGCTCCACAGCACCGTGAAGGACGGCGCCACCAGGATCGCCTGCAACGGCAGCCGAATCGACGATTCAAAATCCTCCTTCCTGGTCTGGGCCTGGTCGAACAGCTTGGCGTACTTTTCGGCTTCATCCACCGACACCGATCGGCGAAAGGCGCGACTCGCGAAATCTTTGAGGAAGGCGGCGATCGCTTGGCGCTGGGTCATGCCCTTGGGAGTGGGGCCGTTCTGCAACTTCAGCACGCTCTGATAAAGGGGCCACTGATACGAGCCAGGGCGTTTGGCGTTGAGTGCGTACATATCGTCGAGAAGAACCTTGGAAGCGCGCAGATGCTTCTCGACAAAGAACGGCGGGATTGAGAGACTCTCGGCGAGGGTGTCGAAGCCGCCATCGTTGGTGTCCTGCGGTAAAAAACGGGTGACGAGCTGCGTGGGATCGTCCGGCGGCGGGAACATGCGATACAGACTGATCCGGCCGTCCTTGAGCGGCTCGAACGACGTTTTGCGCACAGACGCCTTGCCGCCCGTCACGAACAGATCGCGGACGGTATTCACATACTCGCGACCATTCAACCGGCGCGGACGCAACGGCCCCGGATCCGGCTCGCCAGCCAACGTCTCGCGAGCGAACACCTTCTCGATCCACGACAGCATCCGTTCCCGCTCGGCTGCGGTCGGCTGCGGCTGCCCCGAGGGAGGCATCTGCCGGCTGCGCAACCGCTCCCACATATCCTTCCAGGCGTGAGGCTTCTCGTGCCCTTTGCGCGAAGCCAGGTCAACTCCTCCCTTGGGTTTGGTCGCTCCGTGGCAGGAATGGCAAAACTTGGCCTGAAGCGGGCGAACGGCACGTTCATATTCCGCGACCAGCTCGCCTTCTTTTTTTTCCTGTGCCTGCGCGGGGCCCGCGCCGGCAAGCATGGCCGCGAATATCCCCAGACATCCAAGGAGCGTTCGACTCATGGTGCGTCACCCCGCTTGGCAAGTGCAGTGGACCAGGGTGTGTTTGCATCGAGGCGAAACACCCCTTCGGGAAGCTGCGTGCGAATCCAGTTCGTGGGCCAAATGCGCACCGTCTGATCGAAGCTGGCCGTCGCCAGGGCGGCGCCGTCTGGGGAGAGCGCGACCACGATGGCTTCGAAACCAGGGGCCGCCTTGTGGCCTTTGAGCATACCGTATTGCCTGGCAGTCTTCACGTCCCAAAAACGAACGGTCGCATCCGCGCTGCCGGTGACCAGGCTCTGGCCATCTCTAGAATGAGTCACCGACGTCACCGCTCGACTGTGGCCATGTAGTCGCGCTCGAATCTTACCTGTGCCATGGTCCCACAGGATCACTTCACCGGGTTGCTTCACGCGGAAGTCGGCTGGCCCCGTGGCGATTGCCAGGGTTGCGCCCTGGGGGGCGAAAGCCAGTGACCAGACGACCTGGGCGGGATTGGCCACGATCCGCGTTTTTTCTTGACCAGCATCCATGTCCCAGAGAATCACGGTCTTGTCCAAACTGCCAGAGGCGAGGAGTTTTCCATCCGGGGAAAACGCCAGGCAAGTGATGGACGCTGCATGATCACGCCAGCTCGAGCGAAGCGTCGCGGTCGGAACATGCCAGATTTCGAGATCTGCGTGTTCCTTGCCGGCGACTGCCCCGATTGCCAGAAATTCGCCGTCGGGAGAGAAAGCCAAACACTGAACACGTGTCTTGCGATCTTTGCCGGAGAAGACTCGGCTGGGAGATTTTTGCTTCCAATCATGTAAACGAATGCTGGACTGATCTGCTGTTGCGAGCCACCGTCCGTCGGCAGAGAACTGAACGCAGCGTTCACCGTTGAACTCGGCTGACGGTTCCTGACCATGAATCGCACCGACCCGGCCGCCCCCCTGTCCGAATCGATTGATAGCCGCCAGATGCTTGCCATCAGGGGAAAATGCCAAGGCGTAGCCTAGTGAGGTCGTATCCAGGCCAGTTCGCGGAAACGTGGTCCAGTGTTGCCCGATAGCCGAGAAAAGCTGACTGGCGTATAGCTCGCCATCTGCCGTCATGGCCAAATATTTACCTTCCCCGAGACGCAGCGATTTTCCGGTTGCCTTGTGATGAAAAGTGACTTCACCGCGAACGACCGCGACTCCGGCGGCCTCCGACACGTGTAGCGAGGTCTCTTCCGCCTCAGCCACCACTGAACCCAGAGGCGTTTGCACGCTGGTTTTTTTTCGCCTCAGCGAGCGCGTGACCTCGACCAGGAGGTCCCCCTTCTCCAGCACCAACCGCGTCTCACGGTTGCCGGGCTGAGATTCGTCAACGGTGGTGAACACGGTTGTATCGCCACTTAGCTTGAGGCGAAGCGAGTCCATGTCCACGATGGCTTCACTCTCCGCGCCATCCGTCGCGATGCCCTGGCCTGGCGTCAAGACTTGTCCCATGTGCGCAGGCAGCATCTGCTTGTCGTTGACGACGAAAAGCTCTCCCTGCACTTTCCCCACCCTGGCGAAAACCACGGGGGGTTCTTTCGGCTCCTTGGTGATTTCTTGGTCGGGCTCTCGCGTTGGCGGCCAGAAGATAAACCAGGCACCCAGCAGAGCGAGAACCGCAATACTGCCGGAGACGAACAAGGACCTTGAATGCAAAAAGGCCGCCGTGACCGTGGCGCCAGCACGGACCGGCGTCGAACAAGGCGTCGATTCGGTTTCCGTCTCATCTCCCGCGGCTTTTTGGATTTGCAGGGCTTCCAGAACCACACCGGTCAGGAAGAACTCCCGTGCAGCGATCGCTCGACCGTCCGGACTCGCCAGCAGTCCCTTCAACTCAGCGATTTCCGCCGAGTTGAGCGACTGGTCTTGCCAGCCAAGCAGCAGTTCGTCGAGCCGATTCATGGGTGTTGCTCCGTGGTCCGGAGTTTTCGTTCCGCGCATTCCAGCAAGGCCTGACGCAATCGGCAAAGGGCCATCTTCAGACTGTCCTTGGTTCGCCTGAGCGCCTCCGCCATGGCAGCGAAGGTCAGTCCCTGGTCGTACTTCATGTTCAAGAGGCGTTTCGATGGTCGCGGCAATTGATCGATGCATTCCATCAGGGCCTGCCGGCGCTCGATCCAGGGATCCTGGCTCTCGTTCATGGCCTGTTCCACCAAATCGAGCAACTCGCTGTCAAAGACCACCTTGGACGCCTGGCGTTCACGCCAATAATGCAAGATCAGGTTCTTGGCGACTCCACGGCACCATCGCCCAGGATGCGTGATAGGCTCGTTTCGCTCCGCGGCATGCGCCAGGCGAAGCCAAACTTCCTGAAGAATGTCCTCCGTCGCCGCCAGGTCGCGGACCATTCCATAGATAAATCCAAGCAATGAATGACGCTCGGCCATAAATCGGGCCGAGAGCTCAGTGATCCGGTCCGACATCACATTCTCCCCCGTCAATTAGAGTTCCGTAGGAAGGAAAAAGGTAACGCCTTTTAACGACTTGTACCGTTCGCCTTCGAATTCGAAGCCCTGGGCCAGGACTTTAATCTGCAGTGTTCGGCCTTTGTAAGGGCGGGTGAGGATCGTTCCGGGGAGCGGTAGCCTCGGGTTCTCGGCGGATTGGAAAGGCGCCGTGTGGCCCGTGGCGGCGGCCGGCGCCAGCGCTTTGGGCTTGGGCGGAGATAGCCGCAAGTCGGCGTCGTTGGCTAACTCCGCCGCTCGGCGACGGGCCCGTTCGGAGAGGTCGCCCTCCGCTAGCGCCTGCAACCGCCAGGCGATCCGTTTGATGAGCCACGTCTTGTGATGGCTGCGGGTCGCTTCGCCGAAGGCTTCGGCGTAGCGGGCCTGAAGCTGCTGAACGGTCGATTTCTGCATTGCCGCAAGCTCTCGGCCGATGTTTAGAGCCATGAAAATCTCCTTTTCGCAAGTGATCTCGGAAGGACCACTTCCTCGCCAGCTCTCGCAGCAATAGCTTCGCCGGACACGATGTCCCAATCACAATCTCAAAAACCTTATTGGGATTGGCGTCGCTTCCTTGCCGCTCGCTTCGGCGATGTCGATCCCCTGCGAAAGTAAGCGGCTGCCGCTGTAGACATGGGGACTTCTTGGCCCCTTTGAGCGACTTACGGAACAAGAACGGCGTGGGGGGCGACACATGGCGTGAAAAAACGTCTGGGACGAACGACTATGTGGGGAGCGCCAAAGCCAACAGCCTTGTTAG
>JBBQPM010000275.1:0-7235 GCA_038217425.1 Gemmatales bacterium | reverse complement strand
AAAATGTCGAACTGGAAACGCTGGCCCGATGCCCCGCTCAACGAGAAGTTTGCCGACATCGAGCACCCCGACCACATCGTCTATCCCAATCTCAACGACGGTTCGCCCCTCCTTCTCGCGTCCGATTACTCCGGTGAGCACGCCCCGCCCGAGTTCCGGGTCCTGTCTTTTCTCGTGACCACGTACAAGTCCGTCGCCGAATGGGAACCGCTGCGCTCCGCAGTTCGAAAGAGGCATCTCGCTGACGGCAGGCGGATGTCCTACAAGGACCTTAACGACGCGCTGCGGATCAAAGCTTTTTCGAGCTTCCTCGACGCGGCAAGCCAGTTAAACGGCGTGCTGGTGTGTGTCGGGGTGGGAAAGGGTTTCTCAATGCCCAAGGACCTTCCGCTACGGCAGCACGACTGGACCGCCGACACGCTGAATAAGCTGGTCGAAATCTGCGTCTTCGGCGGGGTCATGGTTGACGGCCTTCGCAGCAACGGCCAGAACGTCCACTGGATCACCGACGACGACTCGACCGTTTCGAACGATAAAGCCCAGGCCGATGCGATGGACCTGATGGGCGGGTTGCTCCACAAGTACCCCGACGAGCGCCCTGAGGTCGGGATGGGCATCGCGAGCAAGTTTGACGACGAACGCCGAGCTGAAGACCTTGTTGCGATCCCCGATCTTGCCGCGGGAGCGTATTCGGAGACGCTGACCACGATGGGCAAGGCGAATATGCTCACGTCAGGCACCGGCCCGAGCGGCATGAAACTGTGGGTCCAGATCAAATCGAGCCTGATTAACGCTTGGCGGTACGACAATAGCAAGCCGCTGAAGCACATGAACGCCGTCATTCGGCCGAACGAGGGTGGCCAGATGCTCGTGTCATTCGGCTCTCCATTTTCCCGTATGCTCCGTCCCGGCGAATCCGCGGAAGGTGCCCCCACCCTAAATTCAAAGTGGCGGCGGGCGCTCGAAGCCGACCTGAACGCCCACGGCATCGACCCCAACGAAGTGCTTAAATCGATGGGCATCGACCTCTAAACAAAGGGTATTTTGCACACAATGCTGTTGCGTCGGTCACATCGCCCGAAGCGGCGGAGTCTTCGATACGTCGATGTGTCGGAGCGAAGCATGCAACAACCGCAACAACCCCCGACAACCCGACGAAGACCGGCTCGACCCAGCAAACGCGATACGTAACTAGCTCCATGACCACGAGCTAGTTCTTCTCGTATCCCGTGGTCTTAGCGGTCTTGGGCCCCTGGAACAGCATGTAGCCGGGGCGGTCGCGCCAGCTCGAGGGACCGGCGAGGATCTTGCCGTGGGCGAGGACCGAGTCGCGGACGACTTTTTCCCGTCCATTGTAGGACTGCGAGCCGTCGCGGTCGCCGGCGAACATGCCGAAATCGTTGCTGGCGATCATGACGATGTCGATCCCCTCGACCTCGTTGAGGATGTTGTCTATATTGCCGGTGCCTGCCGGGTTCTCGATCTGGATCATGACCAGGATGTTGTTGTTGGCGTTGGTGGGATACCCATCGCCCCAGAGGGATTTGGCCTGGTTTTGGCCCGAGCTGCGCCGGCCCCAGGGCCTAGCGTTCGGAATGTCCCGATCACCGATCGGATACTTGGAATACAAGACCGCGTTGCGGGCCTCCTCGACCGACTCGACCATCGGCACGACGATACCCAGAGCGCCGGCATCGCAGGCTTTCAGGATGTCGCCGACGTTCGCGGACGGGACACGCACGAACGGGATGCACCCCGCTTCGGCAACCACCTTGATCAGTTGCTGTGTCTCACGCCAGGTGAGTGTGCTGTGCTGCATCTCGATCCAGATGAAATCCTGGCCTTCGCAGGCTTTCTTCGCGGCTTCGAGGTCTGGACTGATCACAGTATTGCTGAAAATCTGCTGGCCGGCATTGAGTTTCGTGATCACGGTGTTGAAGGTAAGTGAACCAGGCTGCGCAACCATATCATTCTGCTCCTTAGGGGGGTGTTGTACACAATCTAGCGGTAGGCAAGTCGGCCGTCCAGCCGCGCGAAACGTCCCGGAGGTCTCTCCGCTGCTAGCGGCTTACCTCGATTGAATACCTTCGCGTGGCGCTGCCCACACGCTCGATCGAGGCTGAGATCACGTTCTCGATTCCCCAGCCAAGTTTGCTGTCGTCCAGCTTGCGCACTTCCTGGTCGATCGTCACGGTGACCGCCACGTCGACCTTCCCGGCGACGTCGGGCGTGCCGGAAAGCATGCCTGTGGCGGGGTCGATCTTAAGCCAGGCAGGCCCCTTTTGGATGGCGAATCTCGGCTTCTCGATGTCCCAGAAGCTTGCCGTCTCCTTGCCGTTGACGATCCGGAGCCGTAGGTCGCCCAGAGAGCGGTTGGCCTGAAGTTGAGAGCGGTATTCTGTGCCAACCTTGGCCTGCATCGCGGGGGTGCGGTAAATCGTCGGCCGCGGCGCCGTGGTATAGTCGGAAGGTCCGCTCAGTTTGCCCTGTGTATCCACGGCCACCACGCGATAGTATGTTTTGTTGGCGCTCTGCAACTCGATGCCATCACCCATCACCGCCAGCTCCGTCGCGGTGGTCTCGGTGATGAAGTTCGCTGGGAACTCCGGCTTCAACTCTTTCGATGTCCCGACGTTGACTTTGTAGGGGACGTCGCTCACCGAAAACCCCTTCTCGTCGCTGCCATACACACGGTACTTCACTGGCTTCTGACCAACCGGGTTGGCCTTCCATTTCAGAATGCCGATTCCCTGGTCCTTGTCGTAGGTGAGCGCAACCTCCAGCGGGTAATTTGGCGCCTTCGGCGTGAAGGTGAATGTTTTGCTCCACGGGCCCCAAACGCCCTTTTCGTCTTTGGCGCGCACGCGCCAGTAGTACGTTTTGCCGCCGGTCAAGAGGCCAGTGCTGGGCAGGACGTATTGCGCCTTGCCCTTGTCCGCCGTCCTTGAAATCAGTTTTTCGAAGTTCGTCGACAGCGGCCAGCGCATATCTTGCCGGTTGGCAAGCATGAAGTGGTAGTCTGTAATCTTGTCGCCGTCGGGATCCTTCGGCACGCTCCAGCGAAAAGCGACGTCCGTGCCCTCGGCCTGGCCGCCATCGGGCGGATAGATCGCTGCCGGGGCTTCCGGCGGCTTGCTGGTGGATCGCTCCACCCATTCGTGTGTGATCCGCACCTTCCGCTCGCCGGACGAACTGTCGGTGAAGGTGAAACTGTTCTTACCGACTGTCATCTCAGGCAATGCGAGCAGGGCCATCTGCAGGTCGTTGATGATCGCCAGGCGCTTCAGTTTGGCGCCGACGGGTAGCTCGCAACGCAATTGGTACTGGTAAAACGGATTGCCTTCCAACGGAAAGAACTTGTCGAAGTTGCTGCCCGCAATGTTTGTCCATTTTTTGCCGTCGGACGAAACAGCGAACCTTGCCCCGCGAGCTTCGGCTTCGAGACGCCCACCGACGAATGGGTAAGGGCTGCTGATTTTCCACACAATCGTGCCCATCTTACCGTCTGCCCCCGCCAACCCCTCCGGGCCGGAGGCGACGTTTTCAATCTTCAGCGCGCCCTTCTTCCACACCTCGCCGCCGAAGTCTGGACGGTATTCCCACAGGCCGTTGCAGATGTTGTCCGGGTAGAGGAATTGGCTGGGCGACATGTGCTTGGCGGGCTTCAAGTGCCCCCAACGCCAGACGAGCGCCTCGCCGGGGCGAAGCGTCATCTGCATGGTTGTGTCCATTTTGCACGCCCGGCTACCCTGAATTGGCTCTTCACTCACGAACATCGCGGCGGCGTGTTCGTCTCGCATGCGGCTGTCGTCGACCAGAAGGCCCATCGTGTGCGTCCGTTTCACCAAATCATGGTCACGGGCCAACTGCCGGTCGTTCGCCAGCGTCTCGTTGTCCCGCAGCAGGTAGATCATGCCCAGGTCGCCATCCATCACGTGCCAGTCGCCATCGTAATGGACCTGTGCAATGGCGTGGCCCACCAGTCGGACCGGCGCTCCCTTCAGCCCCACCTGTTTCCACAGGCCGCCCATCATCATGGCGTCCTTCCCGCACGGGTTGAGGCCGTAGATGTTGAACACCCTCACCGGATCGCCGAGATCGTCGCCACCGGCTGAGGAGTGGTAACGATGCTGGATCTGCTGATACCAGAGGGCTCTTGCTTTCTCCCCGTCACTCATCCCGGGGGTTACCGCCGCGGCCACGATCTCCTTGATGTTGCGGAAGTTGTTCCGCCCGTCGGAGAGCCAGGGATCGACAACGTCGGTATGGCCCACATTCTCCATACGTACGGCGCGATTCGATTGCCAGGTCTGTATGATCGCCCCTTCCCGGTTCATCCCGCAGCCCATCGGCGATCGGCAGTTGGTGCCATCCATCGTGCCCCCGTGCACCACGATGTACTTGTGCCCTCCGGTGGCGACGGTCTCTACGTGACTCTTTGCCACGTCGCCTGGCTGGGCCTTCGACGCCCAAGGCTCCTGCGCGATGGCCGAGCTGACAGTCGTCAAAAGCGCCGCCGATAAGATCACTCTGAACATGGGGGGCTCCTGGCAATATGGGTGTCATCAGCCGCTCGTCGTAATTTCGTTCCGCACGCGTCAACAATCAGCACAGTGTGTCATTCCGGCGGCGCGGCTGGCTGCGCTGGTTCTTGCCGAGACGCGATACGGTGCCGATGGAACCGCCGGTGGTCAGCACGAACACCAGCACAAAAGTCCCTGCATGCGCATGATCGAATCTTCCCGAATGCGGACGAAGTACTATGGGTAGTGGGGCGAATCGTGTGGAAAGAATCCGTTCGCCGGCCGGTGTGCGATTCGCGGAATATCGGCAAAGCTTCGGGCAACACGTAAGATTTTAGCGAGGCCGTCAGCGCGATGCCAGAAAATACTCCAACGAACCTGGGAGGGCCCGGTTCCTACAGGATTTGCCCAAAGGTTTGAGCACGCTTCGGTCACCTCGACGTTTCATCGACCAAAGCGTCAAAATCGCAATTGCCCGGAGGGAAACTGATCGACTGCACCGCCCCAGGTTCCCCTAAGGCGAAAGGGGCGAAAGGTGGGGCTAACGGTAATTCTTTTCGAATGGCAAGAGTGCGGACAGGACGGCGTGCGCCAGCAGGAACCACGAAGTTATCTCGGGAGAAGAGGCTCCAGAGGGAGAGAACCCGCTTGAGCGGTGGGTTGAAGGCGCCGGTTCCCCTTGGAAGCGAATCACCGCATGGTCAAGGCGCTTTACAGCGCCTCCCGCCAGGCGTGCGATGGGCGGGTTTGTTGGCCGAGGCGGAAGGGTGCTCGTCGACGACTGCGTACCACCCGTCCATCACCCGCGAAACCGAAGCCAAGACGCCGACGACCACGTGCCGCCGTCCACCGGCCCCCCCCCCCCCAACGGACCGAGCCTTCGCTACGCCGCGTCGCCCAGATCTTTCAGCGTTGAAAATCTAACCAGGGCCCCGGCGGATGCGGCCGATGACCGTTGCAAGCCGCGAGGGATAGGATGATCTAACGTCCTGTCCCGCATAAGCACTGGCCGAGGAAGCTGCAATGAGCGCCTATCGATTCTCCGCCATTTCCCTGTGCATGCTTGCCGCGGCGGCCAGCGCCGGCGAGCCGCATCAGCCGAGAGTGATTCGCCTCGCCGCCGTCATCACCCCCGAGAGCAGTGGCCTTCTGGACAAACTGCTCATCGACTTCGAGAAGCAGAGTGGGTACAAGGTCCTCGTGGATAGCCGCCAAGACGTCTACGACTTGGCCCGCGACGGTAAGGCTGACCTCGTCCTCTCCCACTACGGCCACGCCGGCACTGAGGACTTCTGCGCTGACGGGCTCGGAAAATGGCCTCGCCCGGTACTCGCGAATCAAGCCGCCCTGATCGGCCCCGAGGCGGACCCCGCGAAAGCAGCCGGGACCCGTGACGCGATCGAGGCATTTCGCCGGATCGCGAGTGCCAAGGCCCCGTTCGTGGTCAACAACTCGCCGACCGAGAAATATCTGTCGGACATCTTGTGGCACGGCGCCGGGAAGCCGAACCGCGACGGGTGGTATCGAGATAGCGGACTTCGCAATCAAGCCGCAACGAAGGACGCGATAGGGGCGGCAGTGAAGGAGCGGGGCTATACGCTCTGGGGTCTGGTGCCTTTCCTGAAATACAAGCACCAATACCCCGATTGCGGCATGAAGGCGCTGGTCACCGACGATCCCTTACTCCAGCGTCTCATGGTGACGGTGGTCGTTCGACCGGACAAGGTCAAGGGGGTCAACGCGGCGGGGGCCGAGGCGCTGGAACGCTATCTCATCGCTCCCGAGACGCAGGTGTGCATCCGCGACTTCCGCTTCCCCGGGTTCGACGGCCCAGTTTGGTGGCCCGCGGGCCGCAACAACAGCGGTGCGTATTTGAAGGCAAGGTGAGTTGGCGACCCTTGGAGGACCTCGCTCCCCGCGGGACTGGGATCAAGTAGTCATGCGCCAGCAGGGCGGTCGTCAGGGGCGTTTTGACGACCTTCACACTACGTCTGACTGGTGCCGCCGTAGGCAATCTCAGAGGACTCATGGACGTTCACCGCGTTGGGCGCCGTGTAAGCGATCCCGAGCGCACCGTTACAAGAGAAATCTCGCATCTGGCGTCCGCACTTTCGAACCGTTTATCGGGAACTCACTGACGCGAAATCAATTCGACCTTGCATTTGCCTCAGCTCTCTTGGAGAATCCTTTCGTGTATTGGTAACCGGGAATTTTCTTGGCTTCTGAGTCAAGAAAACAACACAAAGGATCACGTTATGAAGAAATGTATGACGAAAGCAGGACATTGCTTGGTCCTCGACAACGACAATCCAAAAGTGAATCTCGAAGTTCTGGTTTCGGAACTTGTAAGCGATGCTGTTCGCTTGCGCAAACAAATCGATAAAATCGCCGCAAAGAGCAGAGAACTAACAAGGCTGTTGACTTTGGCGCTCCCCACATAGTCGTTCGTCCCAGACGTTTTTTCACGCCATGTGTCGCCCCCCACGCCGTTCTTGTTCCGTAAGTCGCTCAAAGGGGCCAAGAAGTCCGCATGTTTACGGCGGCAGCCGCTTACTTCCGCTACGGGCGCCTTTACGGAACCGAGCGGCAAGGAAGCGACGCCAATTCCAATAAGGGTTTTGAAGAGTGTGATCGGGACATCGTGTCCGAAGACGCTGAGCCGGCTTAAGAACGGGCTTGGCCAGACGTTCGAACTAAATACGACATCGTGTC
>JBBQPM010000274.1:0-7353 GCA_038217425.1 Gemmatales bacterium | reverse complement strand
TGGCACTTTTCCATCCGTCCCCCCTCCAGCGAGCCAGGTCGGGTTAGCGCCTGGAGTACTGGAACTTTGTAGTCAACATGTCATCCAGGCGCTAACGCGACCTGGCTCGCCCGCGAAAGCACTACGGCGCGACTCCCAGTTGCATGAACAGAAAGCTCCAAACGTCGGTCTGCTCGTCGAGCGTCAGGCCGCGCGGCTTACCCTGGCCGTGACCGGCTTTCGTCTCCTGACGCAACAAGATCGGCGCCGAACTCAGCGTCGCCGCTTGCATCCGCGCGGCCATCTTGCGGGCGTGCAGCGGATCGACGCGACTGTCCGACGCCGCCGTCGTGATCAGCGTCGCCGGGAACGCCGTCCCGGGCTTCACCTTCTGGTACGGCGAATACGCGTGAATCCACTTGAAATCTTCGGCTTTCTCCGGGTTGCCGTACTCGGAGATCCACAGGCGAGCGATGAGGAAGCGGTGGAAACGCGTCATGTCCAAGAGCGGCACCATGCAGACGACTGCCTTGAAGAGATCGGGCCGTTGCGTCACCGCGGCGCCGACGAGCAAGCCGCCGTTGGAGCCGCCTTGAATCGCCAGGCGATCGCGATTGGTGACCTTCTCGTCGATGAGCCACTGGGCGGCGGCGAGGAAGTCGTCGAAGGTGTTCTGCTTCTGCTCGAGCATGCCGGCCCGGTGCCAGGCTTCGCCGTACTCGCCGCCGCCGCGCAGGTTGGGGATTGCGACCACGCCCCCCTTCTCGAGGAACAAAAATCGCGTCGGTGCGAACGTCGGCGTCAGGCTGATGTTGAACCCGCCGTAGCCGTAGAGGAGCGTGGGGTTCGTGCCGTCGCGCGTCATCCCTTTCTTGTATGTCAGGAACATCGTCACCGGCGTGCCGTCCTTCGACTTGTACGTCACCTGCTCGACGGCATACTGTTTCGGGTCGATGTCGGTCGGCACCTTGCCCCATTCCTCTTGCTTCTTGGTCGTGAGATCGAAGCGAAAGATCGTAGGCGCCACGATGTACGATTGAAAGCTGAAGAAGAACTCGTCGCCGTCCCACTGGGCGCCGATGCCCGCGACCGTGCCCAGGGTCGGCAGCGGTACGTCTTGCAGGAACTTGCCGTTGGCGTCGTGGAGGCTGATTCGCGAAGTCGCCTTGTGCATGAAGTCGGCGACCAACGTGTCGCCGACCGCGGTCACGCTTTCGAGCACGTCCTCCGATTGCGGAATGATCTCGGTCCAGTCCTTGCGATCGAGCTTGGCGGGATCGACGCGGTAGAGGCGGTAGCGTGGCGCTCCGTCGTTGGTGCGGACGTAGAAGCGGTCGTTGCGCAGCGTCACCTGAAAAATGGCCGGGATCTTCTCGACGAGCGGCGTGAAGCCCACCTTCGGGTCGTCGTTGTTCTTGATATAGACTTCAGTCTTCGACCAACCGATGTACGCCGTCACCGCGGTCCATCGGCCATCGGGGGAGTTCGCGACTGATAGCATGTCCTCGGGCGCTCGGCCTTCGCCGAAGATCTTGAGGTCGTCCTTTGGGTCCTGGCCCAGCTTGTGCCAGTAGACGTGGCGGTTGTAGTTCTCTTGCCCCGCGGGGACCGTGCCGGGCGTCGGGTATTTCGTGTAGTAGAAGCCGACGTTGTTCGGCAGCCAGGCGACCGAGGAATATCTCGTACGCGGAATGACGTCGGCGAGGTCGGCGCCGGTGTCGACGTCGCGGACGTAGAGCGTCGATTGCTCGCTGCCGTTCTTGGAGATGCCGTAGGCGAGAAGTTTGCCGTCACGGCTGGGGAACCACCAGTCCAGCGCGGTGGTTCCGTCCGCGGCCAGCGTGTTGGGATCGACGAGCACTTTATCGACGCCGGCCAGTCGGACGTAGAGGACGGGTTGATTCTGCGCGCCGGTCCGCTTGGTGAAAAAGTAGCGTTTCTGAGCGGGCGCCGGCGTGGAGAGGCTGCCGATGTCGAGGAGTTGATCGAGCCGCTTGCGAATGGCGTCACGCCCCGCGGCCTTGCCCAGGACGGCCTGCGTGAACGCGTTTTGCTTCTCGACCCAGGCGAGCGTTTCGGGGCTGTCGCCGACTTCGAGCCAGCGGTATGGATCGACGATCTTGACGCCATGAAGCTCCTCGACGACATTGTCGGTGCGCGTCGGCGGATAGTTGAGCTTGGGCTCCATGGCAACTCCAAGGTGTGCTGTCAAAACGAGGACTGCAAGCGAGAAGCGGGGATGCATGATCAGTCTCCGGGATGAAGATCGGGCAGAGTCAGATATAATCACCCGCTAAGTGAATCGCCAACCCGTGCCCGAAGGAGACGCCATGACGTTCGCCGACCTGATCGAGAATTTCGAGTTTCCGCGTACCAAGACCAACGCCTTTATCGACGGCCTGTCCAAGCTGGACAATGTGCCGCAGATTCTGGGTTGGCGTCCCGGGCCGGGCCGAGCGCACATCGCCTGGCAGCTCATGCATTTGGCCGCCACCGAAGATCGGCACGTCCACGTCCGCATGAAGGGAGGCGAAGCCAAGGAACCCGAATACGTGCGCCGATTCGCCGGCGGCAGCGTGGTCGACGACGATATTCCGACGCTCGAGGAGATTCGCCGATACCTGAACGAGCGCCGGCAAGACATGATCGCCCATCTTCGTTCGCTGCCGGAAGAGATGCTCGACAAGAAGCCCAACGCCGAGGCGCAGTGGGTCTACCGTGAGTGGATCAAACTGCTCAGTTGGCACGAAGGCCATCACCAGGGCCAGGCGCACATCACGCTGAACCTGTACAAGAACCGGACTGCGAAGTAGGCCACATCCGCAACCACCCTTCACGGGACGCCGGGTCGACAATCCCACGAGGTAAGCCATGAAGTTCGGTGAACTCCGGCGTCCCGACATCGAGCGGATGGACAAGGCCCACAAGGTCGTCGTCGTCCCGCTGGGCAGTCTCGAACAGCACGGCCAGCATCTGCCGTTGCTCACCGACAGCATGATCGGCAGCGCCGTCGTGGAACGCGTCGAGGCGGCGCTCCCCGAAACCGTGCTCTTGCTGCCGATGCAATGGCTCGGCTCCAGCGATCATCATCTCAAGTTTCCGGGCACGATCAGCGTGCCGTCCGATCTTTACATCGACCTGGTGACGCATCTTTGCGAGTGCCTGCTCTCGGCCGGGTTTCGGCGCATTTTCCTGCATCTCTCGCACGGCGGCAACGACGTCCCGTGTCAGGAAGTCATCTACCGTCTCGCCCTGGCCCATCGCGACGAGCCGCCAGTCTGGATCGCGAGCGCCGGCTACTGGTCGATCGCCGACGACGCGATGCGGTTGCCCCAGATGCAAACGCCGCGCTCGACGCATGCGTGCGAGTACGAAACCTCGCTGATGCTCGCGCTGCGCGGCGAATTGGTCGACATGGCGCGGGCCGAGGGTAAGACGCTGCGGATGGAATCGAAGTACTTCTTCCCGGACTTCACGAAGCCGAGCAAGGTGAACGTGTCGCTGCCGTTCGAACGCCTGACGAGTACCGGCGCCATCGGCCGACCCGACCTGGCGACGCGTGAAAAGGGCGAGGCGCTGCTGGATGCGGTCAGCACGCGAGTGATCGATTTCGTGCGCGAGTTCGCGCAGTGGGACGAGCGGAAGATGACGTGACCATTTTTATCCTCCCCCTCGAACTTCTTTTGGGCGGCCTTCCCTGCTAAGATACCGTCATCCCGCCCCACGCTTCCCCTTCTCCGGATGGCCAAAATGTTGCGACTCTCACTCCTGGCAATCCTCACGCTCCCTTGCCCTCTCGTCGCACAGATCGCTTTTGAAACTGGACAGAAACCCGTCGTGCTCGCCGGCCGCGACGCCTGGCGGCAACTCCTCGTCACCGGTCCAGACGCCAAGGACTTGACCCGGACCGTGCGCTATACGACGAAACCGACGGGCATCGTCGCCGTCGACGACGCCGGGCTGGCGGCGCCGATCAAGGAAGGCACGGCGACCGTCACCGCACAGGCCGGCGGCATGTCCGCGTCGCTCGTCATCGAAGTCCGCAATCTCGAGAAGGATCTGCCGATTCACTTCGCCAATCAAGTGGTCCCCCTCTTCACCAAGTTCGGCTGCAATGCGGGGGGCTGCCACGGCAAGTCGGGCGGACAGAACCACTTTTCGCTGTCGCTGCTCGGCTTCGAACCCGAGGAAGATTACGAATACCTCGTGAAAGAAACGCGGGGCAGGCGCCTGTTCCCCGCCGCGCCGGAGCAAAGCCTGCTCCTCACCAAGGGCGCCGGGATCGTCGCGCACGGCGGCGGCAAACGCTTCGAAGCCGACTCCCCCTACTTTCGGCTGATGCGCCGCTGGATCGAGCAGGGCATGCCGCGCGGCCAGGCCAGCGATCCCGTCGTCACGCGCATCGAGGTCTTGCCGAGCCAACGCGTCCTCAAGCCGGAAGGCGAGCAACAGCTCACCGTCCTCGCCCATATGAGCGACGGCTCGGCCGTGGACGTCACGCGCATGACGCAGTTTGAAACCAACGATGCGGAACTCGCCGGCGTCTCGTCCTCGGGACTCGTGACCATCAAGAAACGAACCGGCAGCGTCGGCATCATGACGCGCTTTCAAACGCACGTCGACGTCTTCGCCGCCCTCGTCCCGCTCGGCGCCAAGGTCTCCGCGCTCGCCGGCAAGCGGACCTTCATCGACGACCTGGTGATGAAGCGCTGGCAAGCGCTCGGCCTGCCGCCGTCAGCCCCCGCGGACGACGCGACGTTTCTGCGCCGCGCCACCGTCGACCTCGCGGGGAGGTTGCCGACGCCGGAGGAGACGAAAGCGTTTCTCGCCGAGCCGAACGTCGAGAAGCTGATCGACCGTCTGCTCGCCAGCCCCGACTACGCTTACTGGTTCGCGAACAAGTGGAGCGCGGTGCTGCGCAATCGCCGCAAGTCGCCCAACGAAGACGCCAAGCCGACGCTGCAGTTTCACGCCTGGATCAAGGAGAGCCTGGAAAAGAACAAGCCGTTCGACGTCTTCGTCCGCGAAATTTTGACCGCGACCGGCACCATCGAAACGACGCCGCAAGCGCTGTGGTTCCGCGAGGTCGGCAAGCAGAACGAGCAAATGGAAGACGTCGCTCAGCTCTTCTTGGGCCAGCGCATCGGCTGCGCCCGCTGCCATCATCATCCGCTGGAGAAGTGGAGCCAGCACGACTACTACGGCATGCTCGCATTCTTCGCGCAGGTACAGACGAAAGACCCGCCGGCGCCGAAAAAGGCCAAGACGGACAAGACGAATCCGCCTCGGCCGCCGTTCGAGGTGTTGTTCAAGACGGGCGAAGCGTCGGCGCAACATCCCAAGACGAGCGTACGCATTCGGCCCACCGGGCTGGGCGGTCCGGAACTGACGATCGCCGCCGACGTCGACCCGCGCATGGCCCTCGTCGACTGGATGACGTCCGAGCAGAACCCGTATTTCGCCCGCGCGTTAGTGAATCGTTACTGGAAGCACTTTCTGGGCCGCGGTCTGGTCGAACCCGAAGATGACCTGCGCATCACCAACCCGGCGACGAATCCCGAGTTGCTCGACGGCCTGGCCAAGTCGTTCGTCGCCAGCAAGTACGATCTGAAAGCACTGGTCCGCGCCATCTGCACGTCGCAGGTGTATCGCCTGAGCGCCGAGCCGAACGAGCATAACGCCGGCGACAAGCAGAACTATTCGCGGTTCTTGATTCGCCGGCTGCACTCGGAAGTCTTGTTCGACGCCATCGACGACGTGACGGGCAACCGCACGGCCTTCAAGGGAATGCCGGCCGGCGCCCGCGCGGTGCAGTTGCCGGACAATCAGTTCGATTCGTACTTCCTGAGCCTGTTCGGCCGGCCCGACAGCGCGAGCGCCTGCGAATGCGAGCGCTCGTCGGACTCGAACCTGGCGCAGTCGCTGCACCTGCTCAATTCGCCCGAAGTGCAGACGAAGATCGCGAAGGGCCGAGTCGCCGGCTGGGTGAAAGACAAGCGGCCGCACGCGGAGAAGGTAGGGGAATTATACCGGCTTGCCTATTCGCGCGGGCCCAGCGCGGAGGAACTGCAGATCGCGGTGAAGTATCTGGAGAGCCGACCGAACGCGGCCCAGGCATACGAGGATCTGATGTGGACGATTCTGAATACGAAAGAATTCTTATTCAATCACTAGGTTCAGGTCGACGAACTCGCCGAGACGCGTTAGCGACGGACGGGAAGAAAAGAATCCGTCGCTCCCGCTTCCAGTTCGTAGAAAAATCCCGAATGTCTCAATTTCGACCGCGTGGCGTGTAAGATAAAGACACCCCCAAAGGAGGTCTTTATGCTACGCAACATTCTCGTTCCCCTGGATGGCTCGACGTTCGGCGAACACGCAATTCCGCTCGCGCTCAGTCTGGCTCGCCGCGCCCAGGCCCGTGTGCATCTCTCGTTGGTCCATCGCCCCCTCGAAGCGACCTACGCGGAGATCCAACTCCTCGACGACACACTCGACGAGCATCTCGGCGCCCAGGAGCGTCGCTATCTGACGCAAGTGGCGGCTCGCATCAAAGAAGCCAGCAACATCGACGTCGAGGTTCACCTCGGCAGCGGCCTGGTTCCCGAGGTGCTGCGGCAACAAGGCAAAGAGATCGGCGTCGATCTCTACGTGATGACAACCCACGCCCGCGGCGCGCTCGGCCGATGGTTCCTGGGGAGCAACACCGACGAGATGGTCAGCGCGTCGCCGGCGCCTCTCTTCCTGGTGCATCCCGCCGATCACGATCCCGATTTCCAGGCCGACGTCAATCTGCAGCATTTCCTGATACCGCTGGACGGAACGCCGTACGCGGAACGGGCGCTGGACGCGGCTCTGCCGGTGGCGGGTCTGTGGAAGGCCGACTTCACGCTTTTGCGCGTCGTCAGTCCCGTCGCGCCGATGCCCGTGCCGCTCGGCATGGGGACATTCGAAGTCGTCGCCGCCGACATGGCGGAGCGCGTCGAAAAGCTCGAGAAAAAGATCGAGGAGGACGCCTTCAAATATCTCGAAGGGGTGGCCTACACCCTGCGCCAGCGTGGCCTGACCGTGCATACGCTGGTGGCCATGGACGATGAACCAAGCGCCGGCGTGCTGCACCAAGCGAAGTCGGGGATCGACGCCGTCGCGCTGGGGAGTCATGGACGTACGGGCTTCACCCGGTTCTTCCACGGCAGCGTGTCGGACAGGGTGATCCGCGGGTCGACGTTGCCGGTACTGGTGTATCATCCGCTTTCGTGACGAGATTACTTCGCCGTGGGGCGCGCCAATGGTTTCCGGCACTCGTCCCGGCATAATCGGCGAGCCAGGTCGCGTAAGCGCCTGGAGTAACCGCACGGGATGCTGTGCTCCAGGAGC
>JBBQPM010000273.1:0-7440 GCA_038217425.1 Gemmatales bacterium | reverse complement strand
AGCACAATCCGCCGATTCCCCCCGGCAATCAACCGCAAGACCGGCCCGGCATGCCGACCGACAAGCTCGATCAGGTCCCGGCGGACGCGCCGCACGGCGCCCCGCTTTCGGAGCGCGACCCCAAGGGCCGCCTCGGCAATTATGAGACCGCCGGAGAACACGCCATCCAGCAACCCGGCGGCAAGAAGGGCTCCGATCGCTAGGCGTTCAGGATTGAAGCCGCAGAGGGCGCTAACCCGCCCGGCTGCGGCTCGTTTATACATCGGGACCACCTGCCATGAACGAAACCGTCACGAACGGCGCCCTTTCCGCATGCATTCGCCGCGCCCGCCTGGTCAACTGGGCGGACCACTTGCCCGCGATTCGCCGCGTCCGCATCGGCCGTGGCTTTCAATTTTTCGGACCCAACGGCAAACGAATCAGAAACGTCGAAACCCTCTCGCGGATTCGCAAACTGGCCATCCCGCCTGCCTGGACGAATGTGCGAATCTGTCCGCTGTCGACCGGGCATCTCCAGGCGACGGGCCGCGATGCGCGGGGCCGTAAGCAATACCGATATCACGAACGTTGGACCACGGTCCGCGATGAAACAAAGTTCAATCGGCTCATCCACTTCGTAAAAGCCCTTCCAAAGATTCGAGCGCGCGTCCGTTCGGACCTGAAGCTTCCCGGCATGCCGCGCGACAAAGTGCTGGCGACGGTCGTTCATCTCCTGGAAACAACGCTCATCCGTATCGGCAACGAAGAGTACGCCCGGACCAATCACTCGTTCGGACTGACGACGCTGCGAAACAAGCACGCGCGGATTCGCAAGGATGAAATCATTTTCGAGTTCCGCGGCAAGAGCGGCATTTGCCATCAAGTCACGGTCGGCGATCGGCGCATTGCGGCCATCGTCAAACGCTGTCAGGAGATTCCCGGCCAGGAGCTATTTCAATATTTGGACGAAGCCGGCAAACGTCGTCCCGTCGGCTCGTCGGAAGTCAACGAGTACTTACGCAGTGCTGCCGAGGGGGAATACACGGCCAAGGACTTTCGCACCTGGGGCGCGACGCTGCTGGCCGCCCGTGCGTTTTACGAGCTGCCGATCTCGGATTCCCAGGCCGAGCTAAAGCGAAACGTCAACCGTGCGATCGCCGCCGTCGCCCGTCGGCTGGGAAATACGGTCTCGGTGTGCCGAAAGTGTTACATCCATTCCGCCATCGTAGATAGCTATGTGGACGGTGCTCTGCTCCAGCGACTGCGCTTCCCGGTCAAGCCGTCGCGACAGCGCGCCGCGAACCTTTCCGGCGAGGAAATCGCCGTGCTCCGTATGCTGCGAAAGTGCGTTTAGCGTGCTTGGTTTAGCGCACGCCAACTCCTGACGTGCACTGACCCAAACAATGAGGAGTTTCGCCATGGCTGCCAAATACGACATGAAGGCGCAAGCCGAAGTGAAAAAGGCGATGCAAGAGCGCAAGGAAGGAAAGCTCAAGAGCGGCGGTTCCGGCAAGACCGTCAAGAGCAAGAAGCAGGCCATCGCGATTGGGCTCTCCAAGGCGCGCAAGAAGGGCGCCCGCGTTCCCTCTGAAAAATCCTCGTGACCGGAGCATCGCAATGCGTTTTTCCTCAGCCTCCGCGGCAAAATCCTTACTTCTGCTTGTCCTCCTGGCGCCCGTGGGGAATTCGCAGGAGAAGCGCGAGTTTCCCTGGAAGGAACTGAGCGACTTCGTGCCGTTCGATACCTCGCACCTGATGGGCCTTCCCGACGCACACGAGGTCTTTGGCGTCGAGAAGGCTTTTCCTCATCTGAAGCTCAATCGACCGCTTTGCGTGAATTCGCCGTCTGACGGTTCCCATCGAATGTTCGCGCTCGAGCAAGACGGCGTCGTGCGAACCTGGGCCAATGATCCGACAGTCAAGGAAACTTTCGTATTTCTCGATCTTCGCCCGGGCGTGCGCCGGGTACATAATGAGGAGGGCCTGCTCGGATTCGCTTTTCATCCCAAGTATCGTGAGAACGGCGAGTTCTTCGTGTTCTATTCCGTCACGCCGCGCGGTTCCGTGATTTCACGGTTTCGCGTCTCGAAGGACAACCCCAACAAGGCCGATCCCAATTCCGAGGAAAAGCTTTTAAGTTTCAGTCGGCCGTACGGCAATCATAACGGCGGAGGCCTCAACTTCGGACCCGACGGTTTCCTCTACATCGGCGTCGGCGACGGCGGTCTGGCCAATGATCCGCACGAGAACGCCCAGAATCTCGATACGCTGCTGGGATCCATCCTCCGCATCGACGTCGACCGTAAAGACGCCGGCAAGAATTACGCGATCCCCGAGGACAATCCGTTCCTGAAGCACGGCCGCGGCGAGATCTGGGCGTACGGCCTGCGCAATCCCTGGCGCATGACCTTCGATTCCACCGGGAAACTCTGGGCCGCCGACGTCGGACAGGATTTCGTCGAAGAGATCAATCTCATCGTCCGCGGCGGCAACTACGGCTGGAACCTCCGCGAAGGCAAACATCCGCGCGACCCTAAATCGCCTCGCGATGCTACCCAAACGTTCATCGATCCCGTCTTTGAATATCCCCGCATCGAGGGCAAATCGATCACCGGAGGCCTGGTTTATCGCGGCAAACGCCTCCCGCAACTCGTCGGCGCTTACGTGTACGCCGACTTCGTCAGCGGGAATATCTGGGCGCTGCGTCTGAACGGTGCCAAGCCCGCGAACCATAAGATCGCGCATACCAGCCTGCTCATCAGTTCCTTCGGCGAAGACGAGGCGGGGGAACTTTACTTCAGTACTTTTGATGGCGGCATCTATCATTTTCGCACGCCCGAGAAGTATTCCAAGCAGGCTTTCCCGAGAACCCTTACTGAGACTCGGTTGTTCGCTTCGGTCAAAGATCACGAGCCAGCGCCTGGACTCATCCCGTACGACGTGAACGTCAAATTGTGGTCCGATGGCGCCGTCAAGGAGCGCTTCCTCGCCTTGCCGCACCATCAAAGCGTCGTCTTTCATGAAAAGGATAAATGGGAGTTTCCCGTCGGCGCCGTCCTCGTCAAGACGTTCTTCCTGCCGACGGACGCCGCGAATCCGGACCAGCGTCGACGCCTGGAAACCCGACTCTGGCTGCACAGCCCACGCGGTTGGGAGGGGTACACGTACATGTGGAACGACGAACAGACGGAGGCGACCTTGCTGGCCGACTGGCCGTTCAAACGCGAGTTCGACGTCAAGACGCCTGAAGGACCCGTGAAGCAGGAATGGATCTTTCCGAGCCGATCGGATTGCCAGGCGTGCCACACGCACAACGTCGGCTTCGTTCTGGGCTGGAACACCCGGCAACTCAATCGCGTCGAGATCCACGGCAAGACGCCTGAGAATCAGATCGATCTCTTCAAGCGATTGAAATTGTTCACGGCCCCCCTTCCCGCGAGCGCTGCGGAGTTGGAGGCGTATCCCGACTGGAAAGATCCGCAAGCCCCGCTTGAAAAACGAGTACGAGCTTACCTCGACGTCAACTGCGCGGTGTGTCACAGCCCGGGCGGATTCGGAATGTCGGGCGGCAGCAAAGCGGATCTGACTTATCACACGCCATTCGAGAAAGCTTTCGCAGTGCCGCCCAAATCGACGCCGAACCTCAAGCGCTGGGTGGTTCCCGCTCGCCCGCAGGATTCTTTGCTCGTGCAACGAATCAAGTCGCGGAATCCCAAGATCCAGATGCCGCCGCTCGCGACGAACCATCCGGACGTCGAAGCCATTCAGGTCATTCGGCGCTGGATCGAGAAACTGGAGAAATAGACGTCGCCTGCACCGGGAGTGCGTATTTGTGCCCAAGAAGATGTATCCTACGGCAAACTGCACATAAGCGGCATTCAGAACGCTCCGATGTCCTGAGGCGGGGAACTTGTTAGAATGACTCCCTCGGCAATTCAACTCGAAGTCAACCGTTCCGCCAACAGGGAAGCCCCATGCATATCCCAACCGAGCCCATCGGTAGCATTCCCAGGCCGCTGTCGTTGATCGAGGCGGTGAGCAACACCGACGGGACCGACCCCGCGCTGGCGCCGCTCTACGACGAGGCGGTCCGCGACACAATCGCGAGGTTCGAGGCCACCGGTTCGCCGGTGATCACCGACGGCGAGCAGCGGAAGTATCACAATTTTTGGACCTACTGCGTGCACGGGATGACGAACACGGCGCCGGACGGGTTCAAGATCCCGTTTGCCGCCGGGCACGTGAGGAGGATGCCGCGACTCACCGCGGGGCCATTTCGCTACAAATTTCATGCGGACGTCTACCTGAAGGAAGCGCTCAGGTACGCACATAAGCCGGTGAAGCAGGCGGTTATTTCGCCGTCGGCGCTGAGCCTGATGTACCCGCCCGACGAGATCGCAGGATACTCGCGCGAGCAGTTTCTCGACGATCTGCTGAAGGAGCACGAGACCGAGGTTCGCGAATGCCTGGCGCTGGGCGCGTACAAAGTGCAGGTCGACTTCACAGAAGGGCGGTTGGCGATCAAGATCGACCCGACCGGCGAATTACTTAACAGCTTCATCGATCTCAACAATATGGCGCTGTCGAGGTTTTCGTCAGAAGATCGTCAGCGCATCGGCGTGCACACGTGCCCGGGGGGCGACCGTGATTCGACGCACAGCGCCGACGTCGCCTACGCCGAGCTTTTGCCGAGCCTGTTCGAACTCAAGGCAGGCAACTTTTACATCGCGCTGGCGGGGGAGAAGAATCCGTCGGCTGTGCTCAAGACGATTCGCCAAACCATGAAGCCTGATCAGCGTATTTTCGTGGGAGTCGTATCGCCGATCGATCCCCGCGTGGAAACGCCGGAAATCGTGCGCGATCGTATTCTGGAGGCGGCGAAATACATTCCGCTGAGTCAACTCGGCACGACCGACGATTGCGGATTCGCTCCTTTTTGCGACGATACCTCGACGAGCCGGGACGTTGCCTTCGCCAAGATCCAGGCGCGCGTGCGCGGCACGGAACTTGCGTCCCGGATTCTCGGAGGCAACTAATGGCGTCTGATCCCGATGAAGAAAATGTACTCCGCTCGGTGGCGCTGCAAAACGCTCGAAGCGTCCTCGCGGCCCGGCAGCGCGTCGAGGAAGCGTTACGCAAACAGTCCGACTGGCTGCGCATCACGCTTGCCAGTATCGGAGACGGCGTAATCAGCACCGATGCCGACGGACGCGTCACCTTCATGAATGGCGTCGCCGAAGTGCTGACGGGCTGGCCGTTCGCCGAGGCGACAGGACGGCTACTTCCCGAAGTTTTTCACATCGTCAACGAGCATTCGCGCCTGTCCGTGGAGAACCCCGCCCTGCGGGCTTTACGCGACAAGGTGATCGTCGGTCTCGCCAATCACACGCTTCTCATCGCTCGGGACGGTACCGAGCGCCCGATTGATGACAGCGCCGCTCCGATTCGCGATGGCGCCGAGACCCCGCCGGTCGGCGCCGTGCTGATTTTTCGCGACGTCAGCGAGCGCCGGCAAATGGAGCGGGCGCTGCGCGATTCCGACCGCAAGAAGAACGATTTCATCGCGCTGCTGGCGCACGAACTCCGCAACCCACTGGCGCCCATGCGTAACGGCCTGCAGATCCTGAAGCTGGCTAGCGCCGACGCCGAATCCGTGAAGCAAGCTCGCGCCATGATGGAGCGCCAGCTCGAGCACATGATTCGCCTGATCGACGACTTGCTCGACATCTCGCGCATCAGTCAAAACAAGATCGATCTCCGCCGCGCCCCCACGCCGCTCGTGGACGTCGTCCGCAGCGCCGTCGAAACCGCACGCCCGGTCATCGAGTCGTTCGAACACGAACTGGTTGTCAACCTGCCGAGCGAGCGGATCGTTCTGCACGCCGACCTGACCCGGCTCGCTCAGGTGTTCAGCAATTTGCTCACCAACAGCGCCAAATACACCGAACGCCGCGGACGCATCGTCCTGACCGCAGAACGAGCCGGGGACTACGCGATTATCTCGGTCAAGGACAACGGCATCGGCATCCCCGCAAAGTTCCTCTCCTCTATTTTCGACATGTTTTCACAGGTCGACCGCACCATCGAGCGCTCGACCGGAGGCCTCGGCATCGGCCTGGCGCTGGTCAAGGCATTCGTCGAAATGCACGACGGGGTCGTCAGCGCCGCGAGCGCCGGGCCAGGCATGGGGAGTACGTTTACGGTAACGCTCCCCGCCTTGCAGGTCGCTCCGTTGCAGCCAACGACGCTGCCGACAAATCGCGAAGCCAAAGCCGCCGGCCCCAAACGACGCGTGCTGGTCGTCGACGACAACGTCGACTCAGCCATCTCGATGGCGCTCATGCTCGAGTTGAAGGGAAACGAAATTCGCACGGCGCACGACGGCGTCGACGCGGTAGCCATCGCGGAAGCGTTTCGTCCGCAAGTAATCTTGATGGACGTGGGCATGCCGCGTCGGAACGGGCTCGACGCCACCCGCCAAATTCGCGCGCAAGCGTGGGGGCGCGACGTCGTCATCATCGCGCTCACCGGATGGGGGCAAGAGAACGATAAGACCCGTTCGCAGGAAGCTGGCTGCGACGGACACCTCGTCAAGCCCGTCGACCTCGCAGACCTGGAAAAGATGCTGAGCAAATTGATGCCTGAACCATCGGTTTAGAGCGACCCGGGGAAAATGCGTCCGCCCAACAAGGTAGGCGGCGGCGTACGGGACGCCTTGATCGGAGTGATGAATCTGCGGCGTCGCCGCGACCAAGGCGCGCTCCAGGGCAGCCAGTGTCCCAAACCTGATCCCGCCATCTAAAGCGAGGACCTCGAAAGAATAAAGGCGCTCTACGTTGGCGTTCTGGGCCTTTCATAGCTCGCCAAGGAGGAAGGCCGTCACGTCTTTTTTCATGCGGGATCAGGGAGCGTCCTGCTGATCTTTAATCCGGAAACGACGCTTCAAGGAGGGACTCTTCCTGCTCATGGGGCCAAGGGACAGGGACATGTCGCATTGGGTATTCGGGCCGAACTGCTGGATTCCTGGCGGCGGCATTTGGCCGAGATGTCTGTTTCGATTGTGAAAGAATTCGAGTGGCCGAGGGCCGGCAAGTCGATCTATCTTCGTGACCCCGCTGGAAATCTTATCACGACTGGCGTCTGGGAAACACCGAGCGGGTGTCCTGCATGTCTAGCGAACGTTCAAGCCACCGCTCAACAGTCCTCGGGTTCGCCCTATTTTTGCCCGAATATATACCCGAATGTTTTGGCGACGTAAGCGCCTGGCGATTAAGGCCTTAAAGTATCCCCGACTGGATTCGAACCAGTAACCTTCGGCTTCGGAGGCCGCGAGTTCTTGGTGAGATGACGACTGGTAAGTCATTATGCAATATTGGCTTACAACCTGGCGAACAGGTTTCGGGAACATCCCGAACGTCTTCATTTTACTACGTTTTGTGCCACATTTCTACACCTTTTGTG
>JBBQPM010000272.1:0-7627 GCA_038217425.1 Gemmatales bacterium | reverse complement strand
ATACTCAGAGCCATCCTTGGCCTCCTGTCGGAAGAGGTAGTAAGCACCCGTATTCTGACAGGAGGCCGGATTTTCCTCAACTGCAATCAAACTCAAAAGCTAGAAAAGGCAACGGCTTACGGCTTAACTTGATGCCATTCCTCTCCGTGCCCCAACTTGGCCAGGCAAATCGACAAGCTCGATCCCCGCAGGGTGACCGCTCGGATTCGATCCGCGTCCGGGGAATCGAGACCCCGCGACGCGTTTCACGATCGAAGCCGAAGCCGCATCGGCTCAGTTAGTAGTCGGCTCAAGTCGGAGGCCGTCTCGCGGTCTCCTGCAATACGTTCGGCAATCGCTCGGTCCGCGACCCGAGGGCCAATCCAAAGCCGACGGGGTCGGGCATGTGCCGCAGCCGAGCCGATCCAGGGATCGCGTCCCATTTCTTCTTGGCTCTGCAGATGCGGTCGCCCTTGGCGCCCCAGTTAGGCAAACAGCTCCCCGGGCCGGGCCGAGCGTCTCCGAGGAATTAGGTAGTATCGGGCATCGTCTCTCCTTGGCATTTCCGAGCCGGAAGCGTGAGCGACGATTCGTCGTCTCGCGGATTAAAATCGTCGCTCACGCTTCCGGCTCGGAAAAGGCGGGCTTGCGACATACGTATGTCACGAATGGAAGAATCGCTTCGCATCGAACGGCTGCTGCTTGCGCCACAGGTGATAGACGATCCGCTCCAGCTTCGCTTCGAGGATGCCCAGCGCCTTCGTTCGCGAGCGGTAGGCCGCGGAGTCAGAGGAGGCACGCAGGGACGTGCGGAAAAGGAGTTTCGTCAGCGAGCATGGAAGGTACGCGCTGGGGTGAAGAAAACCATAAGATGTTTGAATGAGTCTTGACGACCAACCTCATAGACGGCGGCGGAGGCGCTCGCCAGGATGGGTGCTTAATGACGCGGACAATCCATACACCGAAGCCTCTGACCCCCGATGATCGACTGGGACACATTCCGTATACGTTCGGGCACACGAGCGCGACGCTCGGCTGGAGTGGGCTGCGCGTCGAACACGACCCGCAGCATTCCGCGAGCGACTTCGTCCACCCGCCTCTCGAATGTCTGTGGCTCATGCTCACGGGGGAAACCGCACCGGAGCGCGTCGATCACCGTTGCGACGATGCCCCGTACAACGGGAACGGCTTGCCGCACGCGGTGAATCTCGTGCCGCCCGGCGTCGAGAGCCGATGGCGGTGGCGCAACACGATCGCCTCGACCCACTACCAGTTGTCCCTGGCCTTGGTCGCCAAAGTGGCTGAAGAAGCATTCGATCTCGACCCGGCCCGCGTTCATTTTCCAGTTCGCTACTACGACCGATCCAGCCCCGAGGTAATCGACACCCTCACCGCCCTTCGCCGCGAGTTGCTCACCGGCGGGCCAGGCGGGCGGCTGTGTGCGGAGTCGCTGGCGAACGTGCTGGTCGTCCAACTGATTCGACAGATGTCCAACAGGCAGGGTTCGAACGGGGTCACTCGCGGGTCGAGCGGCCGACTGGCGCGACATGCGTTGCGAGCGGTCGAAGAGTACATCCACGCCCACCTCGACCAAAACGTCGCCCTGGCCGACCTTGCCGATGTCGCCCACCTGAGTGAATTCCACTTCGCCCGGCTGTTCAAGCAAACGACCGGCCTGCCGCCGCATCAGTTCGTCATCCACCAGCGCGTCGAGCGCGCCAAGCGACTCATCGCCGCGGGGCGGCTCTCGCTTGCCCAGATCGCCATCGACGTCGGCTTCAGCGATCAAAGCCAACTCATCCGGCACTTCAAACGGCTCGTCGGCGTCACCCCCAAGCGATTCGCCTGAAGTCAGCAAGAACCGACAAAAAGTCGGCAAGAACCGCCGATACCCTCTTGATCCCGTCATCTATTATTTTATGCAGACATCGCGGCGTCGCGGTGCAGAACCGATTACTCTTCACTACAGGAGAAAATCATGACCAAAGTCAACAAGTGGATGATCGATCCGGACGATGCGGTGATGCTGCTCATCGACCACCAGAGCGGACTGTTCCAACTGGTCAAGGACATCGAACTCCCCGTCCTGCGGTCCAACGTCGTCGCCTTGGCGAAGGTGGCCCGTCTCGCCAAGGTTCCGACCATCACCACGGCCTCGGTCCCCGACGGCCCGAACGGCCCGCTCATTCCCGAAATTCACCAGCAAAACCCGGAGGCCGTCTACATCCCGCGGACGGGCCAAGTCAACGCCTGGGACAACCCACCCTGGGTCGAGGCCATCGAGAAGACCGGCCGCAAGACGCTGCTCATCGCCGGCACGCTCACCAGCGTCTGCATGGCGTTCCCGGCGTTGAGTGCGGTGGCCGCCGGATACAAGGTGTTCTGCATCGTTGACGCCTCGGGCAACTGGTCGAAGATGGCGACGGACCTGACCATCGCCCGCATCACCCAGGCCGGGGCCATGCCGATCGACACGTTCGCCGTCCTGGGCGAACTGATGCAGACGTGGAACCGGCCCGACGCGATGGACTTCGCGGCGGTCATGGTGGGCCTCCTCCCGCCCTACGGGGCGCTGATAGAGAGCTACGACAAGGCCCAAAGCGTGCAACGCGACGGGCACGAAACCAAGCTGGACAAGTTCGAGGCCGGCCGGGCGAAGAAGTGATCCACGCTCGCTGAGGTAGCGAAGACGCCGAACCAGGCGTCTGCACCTGACCGGGGCCGCTTACCGGCCCCGGTTTCTCAGATGAATCGTTCATCGATTCATAGAAATGAGTTTCGCAATGAAAGCGATCGTACTTAAATCCTTTGGCGGCCCGGAATCGTTCGAGCTTTGTGACGTACCCAAGCCCGTGCCGCACGCGGGCCAAGTTCTGGTCCGGGTACATGCAACCTCCATCAATCCGTTGGATTACCAGGTCCGACGCGGCGATTATCCCGACTTGGTGCAACTGCCGGCCATTACCGGACACGACGTATCGGGCGTTGTCGAAGAAGTCGGGCCGGGGGTGACGACCTTCTCTCCAGGAGACGAAGTCTGGTACACCCCGCAAATATTTGACGGGCCAGGAAGTTATGCCGAGTACCACGTTGCTGCCGAAAGCATTATCGGCAAGAAGCCTGCTTCGTTGAGCCATCTTGAGGCGGCAAGCCTGACCTTGGTTGGCGGGACGGCGTGGGAAGCGCTGTTCGTACGTGCGGCGCTCAGAGTAGGGGAAAGCATTCTGGTACACGGCGGCGCGGGAGGAGTCGGTCATGTGGCGATTCAGCTCGCAAAAGCCATGGGAGCCAGGGTGTTTACGACCGTGCGCGAAGCAAACTTTGAGTTCGCACGAAGTCTTGGGGCCGATGTGATCATCGACTACCAAAAGGAGGATTATGTCGACGCCGTCATGCGGGAAACAAGTGGCCGCGGAGTCGATGTCGTGTTCGACACCATCGGCGGCAACACATTGTCGCGCAGCCCCGACACGCTCAAGCAACTTGGCCGCGTTGTCACGATCGTGGACAGTGCACAGCCACAAAACGTCATTCAGGCCTGGGGCAAGAACGCGAGTTATCACTTCGTTTTCACAAGACAAAATCGTGGCAAGCTCGATGAGTTGAGCGCATTGATCGAGCGCGGTCAGCTGCAGCCACACGTTGGCGCCGTCTATTCGCTTGCCGATATTCCGCTCGCCCATGCCCGGCTGGAGAGTCCCAATAACGGTGTTCAAGGAAAGATCGCAATTGCAGTCGACCGTTAGCTTAATTCGTAAGTGTATATTCTTATTTTTTTACCCCTTGGACTCACTTTAAAGGAACGCCATGATGCAAAAAGGTCGGGCGCTTGGTCGCAGAGAGCCGTAAGCCTCCTCGAGATCGCGGCGAGTTCTCTCGCGTCGTTGGAACTGGCGGCTTCGCTGATGCGGCCGGGAGTCCCCGCAGGAAAACGCGACGACCGTCTATCCGTGTCCCGTCCTCCAGGCGAGGGGGAGCACCCAAATCCAAGTGCGCCTCAAGCGCCTCGGCGAAGCCTGGCCCGGTGCAACCCTTCGAACCGGCGGTCCGTTGGGCGGACCCGGCGTTGTTCCGATCGTCCGGACCGGTCCCCGACGCGGGCAAGGCTCGTCGTCTCTCGTAATCTTTCATGGGATCGATGCTGGAGTGACATACGTATGTCACTCTGCGACATACGTATGTCGCAACTTTACCCTACGCAGCCTCCGCCGCGGCTGGCGCCGGCTTTTTCTCCTGCCCGTTGACCTTGGGCCTCCCAGGGGCCGAGCTTCGCGCCCGGCGGCAGTTCGCCCTGCTCCAGGCATCGCCACAGCGCCCCGAGCAGCTTGCGGGCCAGGGCCGCACGAAGTAGGTTCGGCGCCGTAAGTGGTCGCGCGTCTCGCGTTCGGCTCGGGAATAGGACGAACATGCTTCTTGCGTGCAGATCAACACCGGCATAGTATGAGTGCGGGGCGTTGTAAAAGTGCATGGCAAACTCCTTGAGGATGATGGGCCGAGTCGAGCTCGCATCGTGGTTGAGGGCCTACGTCGCCCGCTGAAACTTCCACGCTGGACCCAGCCTCGGCTGCGTTCGTGGTACCCTTGAGCCGACCGGCCTATCAACCTCGGGGACATAAGAAGTATCCTGGCGCTGCGCAGACCCCGGCCGGATAAGCGATTTTCGGGGGTCGCTGTCGCCTCAATGGCCGATGCTGCTGAGCGTGACCGTACCGCGGCAGAGGGCTCAACTCCCCCCGGACCCGTACCCTTTCCCTGCCACCGAGCGATGCGATGGAAGTCTACACTGCATGTCCGAAGTGCGGTTCGCGTTTCGGCTGGACGATGTCACCCGACGTGGAGGCCCCGGACTGTCCGAAGTGCGGCTTCGACGCCACGGGCCGGGAGAAAGGGCGCAAACTCCGCGAGGCCCTGCGGCGGTTCGAGGGCCACACGGTTGGCGTCCACTGCGCTCGGTTCTCCCCGGACGGCAGGACGATCGCGTCGGGCGGGAAGGACGAGACGATCCGGCTCTGGGACGTGGACACACGCCAGCAGATCGCCGAGTTGCGCGGGCACTCCGACTACGTCAACGGCGTCGCCTTCTTCCCCGACGGCGCCACCCTGGCCAGCGTGAGCGGCGACAAGACCCTCCGCCTCTGGGACGTCGCGGGGAAACGGGAGCGGGCGGTGATGCAGGCGCACACGAAAGCCGTCCTCGGCGTCGCGATCTCTCCGGACGGGCGGACCCTCGCCACGGCGGGGGGCGACGACAACGCGCTCAAGCTGTGGGACGTCGAACCGCTCAAGGAGCGTGCGTCCGTTGCCGCGACCTCCCGCGTCAACTGCGTCGCGTTCTCCCCGGACGGGAAGCGGGTCGCCTCCGCCAACGACGGCGGCGTAGTTTTTCTGCTCGAAAGCGCATCGGCCCGGAAGGTTGCGGAGTTGGACCTGCGTGGCCTGGGTCGTCCGCGTTCAGACGTGATCAGCGTCGCCTTCTCGCCCGATTCTCGCCTGCTGGCCGCCAGCACCACTCAGGCGGCCAGGCTGTGGGACGTCGAGGGCCCGGCCGAGCGGCAGGTCTTCCGCTGTGAAATGGTGGAGTACCGGACCGACCTGTCGGAGCCAGGCGTCATGTTCGCGAACCCGGACGGGGCTTTCGGGTTGGCGTTCTCCCCCGATGGCGACACCCTCGTGACCGTGGGCAAGTGGCTGATCCGCGTCTGGGACGTCAAGACAGGGACGCTCCGGAAGATGCTCAACGGCTTTGGAGACGACTTGGTCGCTGTGGACTTCCTGCCGAGCGACCCAAGCTTGTTCGTCACGGCAGACGCGAAGGGCAGATCGGTCATTCTTCGGTCCCTGACGGAGCAAGGCCTCCACCTCGTGGTCGAGAATCCGCCCGGGCCGCCGGTTTCAGCGCCTGCAAGCCCGATACCGAGCGTTTCCCAACAGAAGCCGGGAAAGATTCACTTTCGCTGCCCGTCTTGTGATCGAAAGCTCGCTGTTTCCGAAACGAGCGTAGGAAAGAAAGCCAAGTGTCCCGGCTGTGGCAAGACAGTCGCGGTCCCTGCCGCGCCGCCCCCATCAGCTCCGAGCGTTACTGAAGTCCAGCCAAAGGCGCGAAAGGGGAAGGGGCATCCCCAGGCGCCGTCCACCGCCGCGGTAAACACGCCGACTCGGCAGCGTCTGGAAGCTTTGCTCAAGGAGCTGGATGCACTGCCCCAAGAAGGCGACGCCCTCAAAGGGTCGGCGTTGAAGCTCCTGCAATTGGCAGGGAAAGTCTTGGTACACCACGTCACGCTTGAGGGGGCCGCCACCGAAAACGACGGCTCACTTGCCAACGCCGAAAAGACCCTGAACAGCGTCGCCGGCATCCTCGGCGAGGGGCATCTCGCGGTGATCATTCTTCGGATGATGCTGGCCACGATCAGACAGGAGCCGTCGCCCGCACCGCCTTCTCCGGGTCGCCGACCCATCGCGCCGGGCATTGCGCTCGCGATCCTGGGCGTCATGAATATTATGGTCGCCGCATTGATGTTCGCTGCGGCGTTGCTTGTGAGCGAGACGACTGCGCCTCCGAAAGACGGGGGAGGCGCGCCAGAGCAGAAGCGCCAGAAGCGACCCATGACCGATGAGGAACTTGCCGAGAGTAGGCTGCTCGGGACAGCCCTCTCAACATGCAAAAATGGCCGTTTTTCCGAGGATTTTGACATGTTTGCTCCGCCTTTCCTCCGTGCAATCCATCCTTTTGCTGAAAAATGCCGTGTTTTTGACCGTTTTTCATGTTGAAAGGGCTGGCTGCTCGGGACAAGCTTGGGACTGATTACCGGTGTGCCTGGGGTCGTGTTGACTCTGGGAGGCGTTCAGATGGCCCAGCGCCGCTGGTATCGCCTGGCGATTGTGAGCAGCATCGTCGCGCTGGTGCCAGGCATCACGGTTTGCTGCATTGCCGGCGTGCCCGTGGGGATCTGGGCGCTGGTGGTACTCGCCAACCGAGAGGTAAAGGAAGCGTATTCCGAAGAAAAGGCGGCAGCTCATGTACGGAACGGCTCCCAGGATTAAAAGGGAAACAAGCAGCGACGGTCGTCGGGTTGGTCGGAGCGGAACAACAAAGTTATGGCCGAAACGCCTTATGGCCCAAAAGGTGGATCAACGCTCCGTGGACGAAATCCGAAGTCCGACTTTTTCCTCACATCGCAAAGAAGCCGCTTGACCGTTGCGTGACTGCCGATTCTAATGGCGTGCGGCACAAGTGTGGCAATTCACCAGCTCGGCAGCAGACGGACGAGGTACGCAGGTGGACCAGATTGTACGCCAATTCCTTGAGCGGTTGGAGGCGATCGACGAGGACCATGGAGGACTCGGGGACGCCAACGTCCGGGAGCGGTGAAAGGCTCGAACTACAACGATTTCTTCGGGGTCGTCGAGGAGTCGGGTTTCGATGCTTCCGGAAATGTTCTTGGTTCCTGAGCGGACGGTCGCATTCTGGATGAAACTTATTCCTTGATCATTTCCCCCCTCGAATCCGTGGGAGCGAATCGCGATGAGAGTAGCTGGCCAGCGTGGTCCCGATGGTTTCATCCGCGCGTCGTGCCCGCGCGAGGGCTGCGGCAAGCGGGTCAAATTCGAGTCGCTGCCGAAGCCGAAATGGATCGTCTGTCCGCGGCCC
>JBBQPM010000271.1:0-7631 GCA_038217425.1 Gemmatales bacterium | reverse complement strand
TCCAACAAGGCGCGCGTTTCCTGATATCGTTCCGCTTCCGACGGCAGCTCCGGGGAGTAGTCCTTGCAACAGACAACGACCCAGGCGCCTGCCTTCTCGCTCAAGAACGCCAGCGAGGCGCCGAACTCGCGCTTGAGATCGGGGTCGGATTTCCAGTGCTCTTCGAGCAGAATCTGCGCGACGTCTTCGGCCTTGCCCTTGGTCGCGATTCGGCCCAGGTAATTCGAGCCTTGCAACCCCGGATCGGTCGGCGGCGTATCCCTCATCTGCAGCAGCATCGGCACGAGAATGAACCCGGCGCCGACCAGGACGCCCAGGGCCAGGCCCAGGACCAGGAAACGCTGCCAGCTCCAGAAGAAACGCATGCTCTCGTTGGTTTTGATGAGCGGCCCGGTGTAGGCGATGCGCTGGCCCAGGAAGTCGTCGTCTGGTGCGTGGGGACCTGGCGCCGGTTTGACGGCAGGCGGCCTGGGGGGCGGCGTCGGCCGGGAAATCGGCAGCGCCAGCGGCGGAACCACGCCCATCACCGTCGGCATGTCTGCGAGGTCGACCTTCGGCTTGCTCGGTTTGGGTTTGACCGGCGGGGTCGGCTTCACCGGCGCCTTGGGTTTCGCCGCCTCGCCCGCGCTGAGCCAGGATTTCGCCGGTTCGGGTTTGGCGGGAGCCGAGGGTTTTGGCGGCGCAGCGGGCTTGCTCGGCGCTGGCGCCGCGCCGAAGTGGAACGTCTGTTTGCAGGCGGGGCAGGCGAGGGCGCCGCCGGCCGACTGGACCGCCGCCGCGGAAAACTGATAACTGCACATTGGGTTCGGGCAGGGGATCTTGCTCATACGTTCAATTTATCACAGACCTCCCCGAAAGCCCAGGGATCGCCGTCGCTGGGGAAGCGCCAGGGATCGGAACGTTTTTCCTTGAAGCAGGGAAATCGCGATTGGGGCGCTTCCCCAGGGATAGCCATCCCTGGGCTTTCGGCTGGCGCGGGGTAGAAAATAACCCGTCCCCCATTCCCTGAGGAACCTCTCATGTCTCTGCGACTGCTCGTGATCGGCGCCCATCCGGACGACGCCGACTATTCTGCCGGCGGAACCGCCGCCCTCTACCGCCAACATGGCCATGACGTGTATCTCGTCAGCCTGACCAACGGCGACGCCGGGCATCACGTCCAGGCCGGGCCCGCGCTCACGGCACGCCGGCGCCTCGAAGCCGCCAGCGCCGGCAACGTCATCGGCGCCCGCTACGAAACCTTCGACACCCACGACGGCGAACTTCTCCCCACCCTCGAGAACCGCCAGCACCTCATCCGTTTGATCCGCACCTATCGGCCCGATCTGATCCTCACGCATCGCCCCAACGACTACCATCCCGATCATCGCTACACGAGCCAGCTCGTGCAGGACGCCGCGTATATGGTCACGGTCCCCGCGGTCGTGCCGGCGGTGCCGCATCTGGAGGAGAATCCGGTGATTGCGTACCTGCCCGACGAGTTTCAGAAGCCGTACCCGCTCGACCCGACGGTGGCGGTCGACGTGGGGCCGGCGGTGGAGCAAGTGCTCGACATGCTGCACTGCCACGAGTCGCAGTTCTACGAATGGCTGCCGTTCAATCAGCGGAAGTTGCACGAGGTGCCCAAGACGTCCGCGGAGCGCCGCGCCTGGCTGCGCGGCCCGATTTTGGAACGTTTGCGGCGGCAGGCGGATCGGTTTCGCAGTCTGCTGGTCGAGTTGTACGGCCCAGAGCGCGGGCAAGCGGTCGAGTACGCGGACGTTTTCGAGGGGTGCGAGTACGGCAGTCCGCTGGACGCGGCGGCGCGGCGTCGGCTGTTTCCGTTCGTCGGCGGGTAACTGAAAGCCCAGGGATGGCGATCCCTGGAAATTCAAGTCCCCAGGGATCGCCATCCCTGGGCTTTCGGCACGGCGCCGCACCTTCTATAATTTGAAGGGGAGAACCGGACCAGCGCCTTCGCCGGGGTGGGGAATTGTGGTTCATTTTCGTACGTTTCGCAACGCCGACCCGCCTGCCGTGATAGATCTGTGGAATCAGGTCTTCACGGGGCGGGGCGCCGTCTTTTTGCGAAGCAGCGCGCCGCTGGAACGTTTCGTCTTCGCCAAGCCGTTCTTCGATCCCGCCGGCTTCTTCCTCGCCTTCGACGACGAACGTCTCGTCGGCTTCCTTCACGCCGGCATGGCCTGCCGGACCGATCATCGCGACCTGGGCGCCATCTGCCTCCTCGGCGTCCATCCCGATTATCGCCGACAGAAAGTCGGCCGCGAACTCCTGCAGCGCGGCGAAACCTTCCTCCTGGAACGGGGCGCCAAGACGATCTTCGGCGGCGCCCGCGCGCCCGCCAATCCCTTCGGCCTCGGCGTCTACGGCGGCTGTGATAGTCCCGGTTGGCTCGTCAGCGATCCCCTTGCCGAGCCGTTTCTCCTGGCCCATGGCTATCATGTTCAGGAGCGGATCAACGTCTTCCAGAAAAACTTCGAGCCCGGCAGCCAATACAAGTGCATCGATCGTCGATTCGCACAACTGCGCAACAACTACACCGTCCACGTTGGGCCCCCCACCAAGCTCGGCTACTGGCAAGAATGCACCCTCGGCGGTCTCGATCCCCTGGAGTTCTGGCTCGAAGACGATCGCCGCAAGCAGATCGTCGCCCGCACGCTGGTCTGGGAGATGGACGCCTACCGTGCCCGCTGGGGCCGGGCTGCCGTCGGCGTCGTCGATTTCGAAGTGCATGCCGACTATCGCCGAAAAGGCGTCGGCAAATTCCTGCTTTTCGGCGTGCTGCGCAAGATGCAGGAACAGTTCGTCGATCTCGCGGAGATTCACGTCTCCGAGAACAATCCGCTCGCGATTCCGTTCCTGCACAACATGGGATTCGAGATCGTCGATCGCGGGCAAGTCTTCGTGAAGTCCGTCCCGTAACAGAAGAAAGACTAACCACAGAGTCACAGAGAACACAGAGAAGAGGAAGAATGAGCAGCAGAAAGCATCTATCTCCTACATGAAGCTACCCTTCTCTGTGTCTTCCTCTGTGACTCTGTGGTTCAAACTCTTCTACTAACTTTTTCTCGTGAGATCTTTCATGCCCGCGACTTACGATGCGATCATAATCGGCGGCGGACACAACGGACTCGTCGCTGCCGGATACCTCGCCAAGGCCAAACGCAAAGTCCTGGTCCTGGAACGCCGATACCTCGTGGGCGGCTGCTGCGTCACCGAGGAAAACACCTTCCCCGGCTTCAAAGTCTCCACCGCCGCGTACGTCAACAGCCTGTTCCGCCCGGAGATCATCCGCGACCTCAAGATGAAGGAGTTCGGCTTCGAGGTGATCGAGCGGAATCCGTCGTCGTTCACGCCGCTGCCGGACGGCCGACATTTCTTCCTCGGACCCGACGCGAACATGAACGTGCGCGAGATCGCCAAGTTCAGCACCAAGGACGCCGAGGCGTATCCCAAGTACGAGAAGATGCTGGAGCGCGTCGCGTCCGTCGTCGAACCGACCCTGACGATGACGCCGCCCAACATCCTCAATCCCGGCATTTCGGGAGGCTGGAGGATGTTCCAGCTCGCGCGTTCGTTCCAGAAGCTCGGCACGGGTTTGGGCGAGGCGATGGAAGTCCTCACCGGCGCCGCCCGGCCCTTGCTCGATCGCTGGTTCGAATCCGACGAGATCAAGGCGACGCTCGCCACCGACGCCATCATCGGCGCCTTCGCCGCCCCTAGCATGCCCGGCACCGCTTACGTCCTCTTTCATCACGTCATGGGCGAAACCAACGGCAAGCGAGGCGTCTGGTCCTACGTCAAAGGCGGCATGGGCGGCATCTCGCAATCGCTCGCCAAGTCCTGCCAATCGATGGGCGTCGAAATCAAGACCGACGCCGAGGTCGCCAAGATCCTCGTCAAGGACGGTAAAGTCTTTGGCGTCGCCCTCAAGGACGGCACCGAGTACAACGCCCCGCTCGTCGCCAGCAACGTCGATCCGCGCCTGACCTTCGTCGAAATGCTCGACAAGAAATGGCTCCCCGACGACTTCCTCGCCGCCATCCACCGCGTCAGCTACGACAGCGCCTCGCTCAAGATCAACGTCGCCCTCTCCGAAGTCCCGAACTTCACCGCGCTCCCCGGCGACAAGATCGGCCCGCAACACCGCGGCACCATCCATCTCTGCCCGAGTCAAGATTACATCGAACGCGGCTACGACGACGCCAAGTACGGCGTGCCGTCCAAGAATCCCATCATCGAATGCACCCTGCCCTCCTCGGTCGACCCGACGGTCGCGCCTCCGGGTCAGCATCTTATGTCGATGTTCGTGCAGTATGCTCCCTACAAGCTAAAGGAGGGGCATTGGGACGGCATCAAGGACGCGTTCGCGGACCGCTGTTTCGACATCGTGAACGACTACGCGCCGAACTTCAAACGCTCGGTGCTCGCCCGGCAGATCGTGACGCCGCTCGACCTGGAGCGGACGTTCAACCTGACCGGCGGGAACATTTTCCAGGGGACGATGGCGCTGCACAATTTGTTCGTGATGCGTCCGGTCGCCGGCTGGGCGGACTATCAGACGCCGGTGAAGGGCCTGTACCTGTGCGGCGCCGCGGCGCATCCCGGCGGCGGCGTGATGGGCACCGCCGGCATGAACGCCGCCCGCGAAATGCTCCGCCGCTGGTGATGGAGAAAGCAAACAAGCCACAGAGGGCACAGAGAGCACAGAGAAAAAGAAGAGGGCAGGGCGGTCTTTGCTGCATTTGATTCCTCTGTGCTCTCTGTGACCTCTGTGGCTAATTTTCTTCGATTCTCGCACAACGGAGATTCCGCATGAGCCGAGCCAAGACCGAGTACCGCTACGAAAAGCTCACCTGGCCCGACATCAACGACGCCGTCGATCTCGGCAAGGTCTGCATCCTCCCCTGCGGCGCCGTCGAACAGCACGGCCCTCATCTGCCGCTTGACGTCGACCTCGTCTGCCCCGGCGGCATCGCCAAGGGAACCGGGCTTGCGATTCCCGATAAGCTGCTCGTCCTGCCCATCGTTGCCTACGGCTACACCGGCCACGTCATGGATTTCCCCGGGACGATCAACAACGATTTCGAACACTTCATGCACCACGTGCTCGACATCACCAAGTCGCTCGCCTATCACGGCTTCAAGAAGATCATCCTGCTGAACGGCCACGGCTCCAACATGCCGAACCTCGATCTCGTGAGCCGGCGCACGAATCTCGAGACCGACGCCGAGTGCACGGTGATCGCGTGGTGGAACCTGCTCACGGTCGACAAGACGTTCCTGCCCAGGTGGCGGCAGAGCAAATTCCCCGGCGGCTGTGCGCACGCCTGCGAACTCGAGACGTCGCTGTACATGTACCTCGACGGCGACAACGTCCGCATGGACCAGATCAAGAGCGGCGACATCTCGTTCAATAACGAGGACAGCCCGTTCAACTGGGTCGACCTTTTCGCCGCCGGCCCCGCGACGGTCGTGGGCTGGACGAGCAGCTATTCCGACACCGGCGTGCTGGGCGAAGCGGAGTTGGCCACGCCCGAGAAAGGGAAGCAAGCGTACGAGGAGGCGGTGAAGCAGTTGGCCCGTTACGTGACGTGGTGGAAAGATCGGCCGCGCGACGTGCGGAAGGATCGCCACCGCACGCCGCCGACGATGCCGATGCCGTGGGGCCAACGGCCGGTGTGACGAATTTCCGAGCCGGAAGCGTTAGCGACGATCTTCGCGGAATCGTCGCTGACGCTTCCGGCTCGGACAAAAGGAGACCATAGCATGAATCGCAGACAATTCCTGCACGCGACCGGCGCCGGGCTCGCTACCATGAGCGTCAGCCACGCCGCCGACGCCCCGAAACCCAACGTCGTCATGATCGTCGGTGACGACCAGCGCTGGACCGACTTCGGCTTCATGAATCACGAGGTCATCGAGACGCCTCGCATCGATCGGCTGGCGCGCGAGAGCGCCGTCTTTACGCAGGGCTACGTGCCGACGTCGCTGTGCCGGGCGAGCCTGGCGACGCTGCTCACCGGCATGTATCCGCATCAGCACCGCATCTGCTGCAACGATCCGCCGATGGGGGTGGATCGGACGGAGATGCATCCGTTCATCCGCAACGCCCCGGCCATCCCGCGCGTGCTGGGCCGAGCGGGGTATCGAAGCCTGCAAACCGGGAAGTTCTGGGAGGGAGCGTTTGCAAACGCCGGGTTCACGCATGGCGAGACGACCGACAAGGATCGGCACATCGCGCGGGCGGGGAAGGTGCAGATCGGCCGGGACACGATGCAGCCGATTTACGATTTCATCGACGGCAGCGGCAAGAATCCGTTTTTCGTGTGGTACGCGCCGATGATGCCGCACAAGCCGCACACGCCGCCGGAGCGGTTGCTGAAGAAGTACGCGGTGGCGGGCCGCGATCTGAACCTGGCCAAGTATTACGCGATGGTCGAGTGGTTCGACGAAACCGTGGGGCAGTTGCTCGATCACCTGGACAAGGCGAAACAGACGGAGAACACGCTGGTCGTCTTCTGCATCGACAACGGTTGGATTCAGCCGCTGGTAGCGGAGAACAACAACACGCCGTTTGGCGGCGACCGCGGCAAGCGCAGCCCATACGACGGCGGCATCCGGACGCCGATCCTTTTGCGCTGGCCGAACCACACCCGCGCGGGGCGCTATCCAGACCTCGCGCTCACCATCGACCTGGCGCCGACGATCTTCACCGCCGCGGGCGTGGCGCTGCCCAAGGAGCTCAAGGGCCTGAACCTTTTGAACGTGGCCGCCGGCAAGGGGCGTCTGGACCGTTCCGCGATCTTCGGCGAGATCTACGTCCACAGCGCCACGCGCCTGGGCCGACCCGATCTCGACGTGACGTATCGCTGGGTCCGCGAAGGAGATTGGAAGCTCATCTTCGACGTGAAGGACCGGACGACGGAGTTGTTCCAGTTGGTGCAAGATCCGCACGAGAAGAACGACTTGGCCGCCAAGGAAGCGAATCGCGTCAAGCAACTGATGCAGACGCTCGACCGCTGGGTCGCGGATCGGTAATTCGCGGCGAAAGCCCAGGGATGGCTATCCCTGGGGAAGCGCCAGGAAACGACATTTTTTCCCGTTCGTCCATGAATAACGCGTTGTGGCGTTTCCCAGGGATAGCCATCCCTGGGCTTTCGCGGGACAATTTCGTTACGGCAAGAAAATGAACTCCTTCGAATTGAACAAAACGTGCGCCAGGCCCGTCCACCGTTCCGACTCGCCTTGCCCCACGAACGCCAAACATGCCTCGCGCTCGTCCGCACTCGGCGCCCGGTTGAACGCGGCCCGGTACATGCGCTCCACGCGCTCTGCGGGCGTCCCCTTCTGCGCCAACACGTTCTTCGCCCAGCGCCCGGCTTCCTGCTGCACGAACGGATCGTTGAGCAGGATGAGCGCCTGGGCCGGGACGTTGGAGACGCTCCGTTTGCCGACCGAGGAGAACGGGATCGGCTGATCGAACGCGAGCAGCAACGACGACAGGAAGTTTCGTTTGACCGCGAGGTAGATGCTGCGCCGGCCGTTGCCGTCGAGCGGGCCGCTGCCGGGTTTGCCGCGACCGTCCTGGAACGCATTGAGGAAGATCGGCACCGAAGGTCCGAACGGCG
>JBBQPM010000270.1:0-7685 GCA_038217425.1 Gemmatales bacterium | reverse complement strand
GTCTTCGCGGCCTACAGGCAAGAGTTGTGACAATAGGGTGTCAATCTCGAGCAGCCGCCACAGTCCCCAGGCGAGCCAAACGTCGCCGAAATCGCGGAGTCGTTCGAGTCGGATGCCCTTTAATTGAACGAGTACTTCCTCGTCGAGTCCGTCGCCGTCAGGAAGATCGAAAAGGGAAGGCTGAGGCTTTTGTTGCCCGCGTAACCGTTTGCCCAGATGCGCCCACCCGTTCTTCTGGCTGGCCTTGAGTTCGCCGAGGTAAGCGACGACGCGTTGCCGGGAACCCTGGGCGGTGCGGTAGGATTCGACGAGGGCCCAGTAGGTGTGGACCTTGCCGTTCTTGCGTCGTTCGCAACGTCTGAGAAACATCGCCGACTCCTTGCGACTTTGGCGGGGAGGCGCCTAGAATCGCAAAAAGTCGGGAGTGATTTCAAGCGGGTAGGTCTTCACTACACGCCGAGTGGCGGAGGCGGACGTGGAAATTACCAGAGAAAGCGAACGCCGCAGGGGCGAAAATCGTTAGAAAAAAAGTCGAACAGCGTAACTTGGGCTAACTTCACGACTAACAGATCCCCAACTGCACCCGATCCACGATCTTCTTGCCCGCGTTCTGTCCCTGCAGGTGACGCTGATGCAGCGCCCTTAACGTGCCGAACCGCGCCTGCATGATGTTGTTGGCGACGCGAACATTGGCCGAACCGTCGAACATCGCGAGCAGGGCTTTCTCCTCGACGATCAACACGCGAAACTTGAGCGTACGCATGTCTTCGTAACGTTCGTACGTGATGCCGAAGAGGAACGTTCCCGTCGTGACCGGTTTGCCCAGCGACTGGGCGACGAAAGTGCTGCCGAAACGCTCGGAGAGCGCATTTTTGACCGCTCGATTGACGAAGTCCATATCCTGCTGGTCGGCGAGTTCGATGAACGGTTGGTCGAGCGTCGTCTTCTGGGCGGCGACCAGCAGTTTCTTGATGCCGAAGTCGTTGAGCCAAACGTTCGCGGTCTTGGTCTCCAGGAGCGTGCGCATGACGAGTTCTCCGCCCAGGACGTAGTTGAGCGAGAAGTTGATCTGATCCTGAAATTGCTTGGACGTCCAGGCGTGTCGGCGTCGCCAATAAACCAGGCCGATGCCGATCCAGGTGACGGCCAGGCCGATGGCGCCGACATATTTCACGAGCCATGCGAAAAGATCTGTGAGCCAGGTCATGTCGTTCTTCCTCGTCTATTTCCAACCCAAACGATACGGCAACGCCCGCAGCGCGAACCACGCCTTCCGCCAACGGCTCACGCGGGCCCGTTGCGAAAAGACGTCGAAATCTTGCCGCTCGATCGCCGACAGCAGTTGTCGGTACGTGCTCGCCATCATGAAAAACACCGCACGCCCCGGCGGGTCGAGCAGCGGCAACAGCGGCCAGGCCTGTTCGTAAAGGTCGCGAGCCCGGCCGATCTGAAAGCGCATGAGGGCGCGAAACGCTTCGTCGATCACGCCGCGCTGCAATCGATCCGCGTCGTACCCGAAGCGCTCGAGTTCCTCCCTGGGCAAGTAAACGCGGCCGCGGCCGGCGTCCTCGCCCAGATCGCGCAGAATGTTCGTCAGCTGAAACGCGAGTCCCGCCGTCTCGGCGTACGCCTTGGCTTCGGGTTTCGAGAAACCCCAGATATGGATGCAACACAGGCCGACGACGGAGGCGACGCGGTAGCAATAAATCTTTAAGTCGTCGAACATACGATATTCCGCGGATTCCAGGTCCATCTCGACGCCGTCGATCAGGGCCTCGAGATACTCGAGCGGGATGCGGTATCGCAGGACCGCGTCGGCGAGCGCGGGATGAATGCGATGCGAGAACGTCCCCGCCACGCATTGACGCAGCCCCTGACGCCATTGCGCGAGCTGCTGCCTCTTCGTCGGAATCGGGCCCGGCTCGTCGCTGAGATCGTCAGCGATGCGCATGAAGGCGTAGAGGGCGCAGATCGCCAATCGCTGGTCGTGCGGCAGGATGCGGAACGCGGGATAAAAGTTCCCCGCGTGCTGGCGCGCGATCGCTTCGCACTCGGCGTACGATTCGGCCACGCTCGGGATTAAAAGGGCAGCGCCAGCCACAGTTTGCGTCCCAGCACTCGGCCGACGAGTGCGAGTTTTTCGAGTTTGGTGAGCGTCGGCCGACGTTCCCACACATTGTAGCTCTGCTCCACGATCTTGCGCAGGAGGGCCTGCCCGCCGCGCACGAAAAGTTCGATGTCGGCCCGTACGTTCTCCGGCATCAGCGGAATGAGCGGCTCGCCCTGCACAAATAACGCCTGGGCCCGCTCGACCTCGAATCGCATCAGCTCGGCAAACGCGGGCGTGAAGCGCCTGCCTTCGAGATCGGCGTCGTCGTAACCGAAACGTCGCCGATCTTCCGCGGGGAGATAGACCCGACCAATATCGAGATCACGGTTCACGTCTTGCCAGAAATTCGCGAGTTGCAGCCCGGTGCAAACGTGATCCGACAACCTCGCCCGCCGCTCATCGTAGCATTCGCACAGATAGAGCACGAGCCGTCCAACCGGATTCGCGGAGTTCTTGCAGTATCCCAGAAGTTGCTCGTAGGTCTCGTATCGCGGCAAGCGCTGGTCCTGCTCGAAGGCGAGCAGCAGATCGAGAAATGGAGTCGGCGGAATGTTGAACGTGCGGATCGTCTGCGTGAGGGCGATCATCACCGGATGCCGCGGCGCGCTGTCGTAACAACGCACGAGCTCCTCACGCCACCATTGCAACAGCCGAAGGGCACGCTCGCCGCCGCCGGCTTCGTCGCCGAGATCGTCGGCCCAGCGGCAGTAGGCGTAGACGTTGTGAAAGTGCGGCACCAGCCGGCGCGGCAACAGCAGCGTGGCGACCGAAAAATTCTCGTAGTGCGAAGTGGCTAGCCGTCGACAGTACTCCTGCGCCTGCCGCAGCGTCGGCGCCGCGTACTCTGCCCCCGGGCCCCACTGCGCCAGTTCACGTGCAAAGTCCATGGCTCACCGTGTCGCGATGCGCGAGAACTCGACGCGCCCCCGCCCCAGGATCATCTCGAGGTCGCCTTTGGGCACCGTCGCCGGGTTGACGCTCCAACCCTGCCCCACGCGCAACTTGAGCCATTTGTTCGCCCCGTCGCGCACGTGCAGGAACACCGGACAGTTCCCCGGCGTCCGCTTCAGCACATTGGCGATCGCCTCGAGCTTGGTCGGCTCCTCGTCGAGATCCATCATCAGCACGAGCCCACCCGTCCGGTCGCGTTGGCCCTGTTCGAGCGTCAGCACCTTCTGGATCTGCACGATCGGCTCTTCGCGGTCCTTCTCCAGCATGCCCGCGATGAAGACGACGTTGTCGTCGGTGAAGAGGTGCTTGAACATGTCGTAATCGTCGGGCCACATCACGCATTCGACGTTGCCGGTGAAGTCCTCGAGCTTGCAGCGGACGTAGCGCGAGTTGCCGTTGCGGGCTTTCTTCGTGTTCATGAAACGGATCTGCGTGAACATGCCCCCCATGAAGACGTCGGCCTGGTGCTCCATCGCCTTGAGCATCGCGACCGAGTGATTCGTGAACCGTTTGAGCGTCTCCTCGAACTGGGCGAGCGGATGGCTGGTGACGTAAAAATCGAGGGCTTCCTTCTCGTACTTCAGGCGATCGGCGGGGCTCCAGTCCGGGATTTCCTTGAGACTGGCGACCGGCGTCGCTTCCACCGCGGCGGCGTCGAAGACGTCGAACAGGCTCCCCTGGCCATGCTTGCGGTCCTCCTGCACGAGATTGGCCGCGTCCATCGCCCGCGGCAATGCTTCGAGCAAGCAGGCCCTTTTGCCTTTCATGAGCTTGTCGAACGCGCCGGCCTTGATCATCTTTTCGATCGCCGACTTGGGGACCATGCGGTGGTCGATGCGTTCGCAGAAGTCGAAGAAATCCTTGAAGGGCCCCTTCTCGGTGCGGACGCGGACGATGTCCCCCGCCGCCCCGCGCCCCAGGCCCTTGATCGCCGTCAGGCCGAACAAGATCTTACCGTCCTTGACCGTAAAGTCGGCTTCCCCCTCGAGAACGTCCGGCGGCTGCACCTCGGCCCCCAACCGACGGGCATCGTCGATGTGCTCGACCATGATGTCACGCTTGTTGCTGTCGTCGATCTCGCTCGAAAGCAAGCAGGCCATGAACTCGGCGGTGAAGTGCGTCTTGAGATACGCCGTCTGATAGCCGAGCAGGGCGTACGCGGCCGAGTGCGACTTGTTGAAACCGTAACCGGCGAACTGCACGATCAGATTGAAGATCCGCTCCCCCGTCTCCTTGGAGAGACCCCGTTCTTGAGCGCCGCGGACGAACTCGACGAAACGAGCGTCGATGATCTCTTGCTTCTTCTTGCTGATGGCCTTGATGCAGGCGTACGCGGAGGCGAGCTCGATGCCCCCCAGGCGATTGAGGACGCGCATACACTGTTCTTGGTAGACGATGACGCCGTGGGTTTCCGACAAGATCTCGGCCATCGTCTCGTGTTCGTAGACGGGCTTCTCCCGGCCATGCTTGCGGTTGACGTAGGCGTCGACCATGCCGCCGCCGAGCGGGCCGGGGCGGTAGAGGGCGTTGGTGGCGATGAGGTCGCGGATGTTGTCGGGCTTCATGCGCTTGAGGAGTTCGCGGATGCCGTCGGATTCGAGCTGAAAGACGCCGCGCGCGTCGCCGCGCTGCAGCAGCTCGTACGTTCGGCGATCGTTGATCGGGATGCTTTCAAGGCCGAATTTGAGGAGCTGATACGCCCGCGGGTCGGCGGTCCTCAGGCTCTCGATATTCTGCGTGCCGAGCTTGGTCTTGCGCAGCAGCTGCAGCGTCTTATCGACGACGGTGAGTGTCCGCAGCCCGAGGAAGTCCATCTTGAGCATGCCGACTTTTTCGAGATCGCCCATCACCCACTGCGTGGTGATGAGATAGTCGGCGTTCTTGGCGGACTTGTCGCGGTTGATGCGCTGCACGGGGACGTAATCGGTGATCGGCCCGTCGGCGATGACGACCCCCGCCGCGTGCGTGCCGACGTTGCGGTTGGTCCCTTCGAGCTTCATCGCCAGGTCGATGAGCTGGGTGGTGACCGGGTTAGTTTCGTACTCGTGTTTCAGCTCGGGACTTTGCTTGAGAGAATCCTCGAGCGAGATGTTGAGCACCTTGGGAATCATCGACGTTAACTTGATGACCTGATCGAGCTTGACGTCCAGAACTCGGCCGACGTCCTTGATCGCCGCCTTTGCCGCCATCGTGCCGAAGGTGGCGATCTGGGCGACGGAGTCGGCGCCGTACTTGAGCCGGACGTACTCGAGGACCTTCTCGCGATTGTCCTGGCAGAAGTCGATGTCGATATCGGGCGCCTCGCTGCGGTTGGGGTCGAGGAAGCGTTCGAAGAGCAAGTCGTACTCGAGCGGGCAGACGTGGCTCAGCTTGAGGAGGTAGCTGACGACGGCGCCGCACGCCGAACCGCGGGCGCCGGCCATGATATTCTCGCTGATCGCGAAGCGGACGAAATCCCACACGATCAGAAAATATCCCGAGAAGCCCATTTTGCAAATGGTGCCGAACTCGTGCTCCAGGCGCGCCCTGGCGGCGTCGTAGCGGGCTTGCGCCTCGGGGGGCGCGTTCTTGCCGTAGCGTTCCTCCAGACCGATCTCGCACAGCTCGCGCAGATACTCGTCGGCCGACTTCCCCTTGGGGGGCGTGAAGACCGGGAAAAATCGCTTCTTGAAATCGAGCTTGAGATCGCAGCTGTCCGCAATCTCCTGCGTCCGCTTGATCGCTTCATCGTGCCCGGCGAAGACCTTGTACATCTCCTCCGGCGACTTCACGAAGAACTGATCGTTGCCGTACCGCATCCGGTTTTCGTCTTTTTGCAGCCGACCGGTGTTGATGCAGAGCAAGATGTCATGTGCGACCGCATCCCCCTGCTTCAGATAATGGGCATCGCACGTCGCCACGAGCGGCAGGCCGAGCTGATTGGCAATCTCGATCGCCCCCACGGCACACTGCTTCTGGATGTCGAGCCCGTTGTTCTGAATCTCGACGAAGAAGTTTTTGCCGAACGTCTTCTGGAACCAAATCGCCAGCTGCTTCGCGGCCGGCAGATCGTCCTTGAGGATGTGTTCGCTGAACTCGCTCGACGCGCAGCCGGAGAGGCAGATGACCCCCTCGGCATGGCCTGCGAGGAGTTCCTTATCGATGCGCGGGATGTAATGGTAGCCCTCGGTGTAGGCGAGCGACGCCATCTTGATGAGATTCTTGAAGCCGACCGCGTTCTTGGCGAGCAGCGTGAGATGATACCCCGCCTCGCCGCGGCGTTTGGCTTCGCGTTCGGTGCGATGGGCCGGGGCGACGTAAGCTTCGTAACCGACGATGGGATTGACGCCCGCGGCCGTGCATTCGCGGTAGAACTCGACGGCGCCGAAGAGGTTGCCGTGATCGGTGATCGCGACCGCGTTCATGCCGTTGGATTTGACGTGCTGCACGAGCTCCGGAATTCGGCTCGCTCCGTCGAGCAGGCTATAGTGCGTATGGCAATGGAGATGCACGAAAGGTCGCTCGGCCATGACGTCGGTCGCTCCGTGGGCGGAAGTGGGTTCGCGGGCATTGTAGCGAAACGGCGAAGTCGGGGGGTGCGGGAGTGGAATTGATTCGTGGTGGCCGTAGGGTAAGATGGACGTGAAAGGAGATAAGGCATGGCCAGTATCGTAACGAGTGTTCCTATGGTCGGCGGCCAGGAAATCCTCCACTCCTATTTGATCCGCACGTCGGAAATGTTCGCGCCGTGCCAATCCACCCAGGGCGCGTCCGCGCGGACCACGTGCGTCATCTCGACCTTCTTGACCGCATCGAACCAGCGCATGTTCTGGTGCGGCTCAAGGAACGAGCAGCCGGCGACGTAGGCGCCCGTGACATCCGGGTTCGAGAAGGTGCAGTTCACGAACTTGCAGAGCGTCAGCTCGGCGGCCTTGAACTTCGTCTCGACGAAGCGGCAGCCGTGCAGGGTGGCCAGCGACCACTCGCACCCGGAGCAGTCGGCCTGTGTGAAGTCGCAGCCCTCCATGCGGAACCTGGCGGTCATGCTCGTGCGGCGAAAGTTCGCGCCGGTGAAGTCGCAGCCGATGTACTCCCCCGTGAAGTTCATCTCCGCGTACCGGACGCCGACGAACCGGCAGTTCTTCAAGCGGGCCTGCGCCAGGGAGTACTCGAAGTGGCCGTGCGAGAAGTCGATGGCCTCGGCCTGCAGGTTCATGATCGCTCCGCCCGCGACCTTGAGCCCGCGGCAGTCGATGTAAGTCACCCCGTCGATGACGTGCTCGCCGAAGGCGTCGCGCAGCGCCTCCGAGTCGGGCGCCGATGACAACACCTGGCGGGCCCGTGTGGCGAGGGGTGCCGTCCAGCGGCCTTGCAGTTGCTTGGGCAACTCTCCTTGCCCCCTCCGTGTGTCACGACTCATGCCCGCCCCTCCACCAAGGTCCGTCGTGCCGGCAGGCCTTTCTTCGGAAAACGGCGTGCTCTCTGGATAGGCCGCCGAACGCTCGGCTAAGTGGTCCGTTTCACAAATAACGTCCGGGTTAGGATAGACTTTTGGTATAAGGAGATGAATCCCGAAAAAACCCCGGCAAGGAAAGGAGGCCGCTATGCCAGGTCCTGTGCCCGTTCGTTGTACCTTTCCCGACCA
>JBBQPM010000269.1:0-7693 GCA_038217425.1 Gemmatales bacterium | reverse complement strand
ATTATGCCGGCAAGCCAACGCCAACCTCGTATAACGTACGTCAGAAGTTTGCCAGCTACTCACTTAAATTGCTGGAAGTCGAAAGGATACGCTCTTGACGCCGTCTCTGCCGTCATCCACCGGTTTCGTCGCGGTATGGGTCTTCAGCCTTTGGGGGCTGCTGCTCCCCGTCGGCGGCGCCTTTGGGCAGGTTCTCGATTCGCAGAAACTTGTGGAATCTCAGAGCTTCTGGAATGGCCGCGACTGGAGTTGGTACAAGAAGAACATCCCTTTCTTTGAATGCCCCGGCGCGGAGATCAACGCTACATGTCACTATCGCTGGGAATCGCTCGGCAAGCATCTTACCTATGGTTCGCCTCACTCGGGCTATTCGTTTCCTGAACTCATCGGCCGATATTATTGGTCGAGTGCGTACGGGGCAATTTGTCGCCCGGCTGGCCAACAACTCTACGAGGCAACCGATCCGGTGCATCTGGCTGAGTCTCCCAAACTGCCCGTCGACGCTTCGAAACCGAAGCCGGCTGCGGATACTCCCAAGTCGAATGGGCCGATCGAGGCCCCCCTGTCGCCCGTGAAGAATGCCTCCGCCGATTGGTCGGCGTACAAGGGTGACGTGGCACGCTCCAGCGTGACGTCGGCAACGACGCCGCTACCGCTGAAGATCCTCTGGTCGTATGACAGCGGTCAGTCGCCGCGCCCCGCGTGGTCTGAGCCGGGGCGTGCGCTCAACATGCTCGATTTTGATTATTGCTATCAGCCCATCGCGGCGGCCGGCCTGGTCTGCTTCGCCTCTTCTGCGGACGACGCCGTGCGTGCCTTAAAGGCCGACACCGGGGAACTCGTCTGGTCGTTCATAACAGGCGGGCCCGTTCGATTCGCGCCGCAGATCTTGGGCGAGAAGTGCTATTTTGCCTCCGATGACGGACACGCCTATTGCGTGGAAGCGCGAACTGGCAAAGAGATCTGGCGTTACCGAGCGGCGCTCAACGACCGGCAGTTGCTCGCCAATGGCCGAATGACTTCGCGTTGGCCCTGCCGAAGCGGCGTGCTGGTTCACGATGGCGTGCTGTACGTGACCGCGGGAATGTGGCCCAGCGAAGGCGTCTATTTGCACGCGCTCGATGCGGCCACGGGTAGGCCGATCTGGTGCAACGACACGAGCTGTTACGACTACGTCGAATATCCGCATGCTCCGTCGGTCTCTTTCGGCGGACCTGCTCCGCAGGGTTATTTGCTTTTCGGCAAGCAAACGCTGGTCGTTCCCACAGGACGTTGCGCTCCTGCCGCCTTTGATGCGAAGACGGGGAAGTTGCTGCATTTCTGGGCCAACTCCCCCAATCGCGGAGGGACCTGGGCGACGCTGGCCGGCGATCACATCTTCGTTTCCGCCATCGCCTGGCAACCCGATCAGCCGGTTCGGCTCGGCGAAAGTGTGCCGCACCGCGCCGACAGCATTGCCGCCCTGGCTTTGCGATCCGGCAAAGAGGAGTGGCCGTGGGACAAGGCCGTCATGGAGTTTACCGACGAACTCAAGTTGCCACGCTGGCGCAGTCAAGTTGGCCATGGTATCTTCAGTCGACAACGAGTCATTTTTCAGGGGAAACGATTCTACGCGTTGGGTAACGGCAAGGCGGACGCGTTCGAGATCACCGGCGAGAAAACCGTGAAGCGACTCTGGAGCGTTTCTTGTCCTCGCGTTTATAGCGAGGCCTTGACCGGCAATGCCTTGCTGATCGGCAGTCAGGACAAGCTGGTCGCCCTTAATCCGGAAACGGGCGCCACGCTGAGCGAGGTTCCTGTACCCGGGCAAATTCGCGGCCTTGCCGTCGCAGGCGGACGGGTAATTGCCAGTACCGAGCAAGGGCGAATTTTCGCGCTTGGGGACGGTCCGAAAGTGGTTTTGAAGCCGGCATCACCATCGAAAAATGCGGCCCCTGTAGATGCTTCAATCCAAGACCACGCGTCTGCTCTCGGAGGAAAAGGCTTCGCAGTGGTCGTGAGCGCAAGCGATGCTCGATCGGCTCAGCGTCTTGCCGAGTCGACGCAAATGCACGTACTTTGCCTGCTACCAGGAAGAGAGATTGTTGAAAAGGAACGTCGTCGACTTTTGGTAGATTCAACGCACTATGGCTCGCGAATCGCCGTGCTCTCTACCGATTCGAAGACGTTACCGATGATTTCGCATTTCGCGAATCTGGTGATCGTCTCGGGCAAGATTGACGCCCTGGCGTCATCGGAGTTGTATCGGGTGCTTCGCCCTTGCGGCGGACGCATGCTCTTTCACGACGGAGCCGACGGCGCGGCCATCGCTCGCGAAGCGGGCATTCCGCTTGAAGAAGTCAAGAAAGCCGAGGGAATGTTTGTGTTGCGCGGGCCTTTGCCGGGCTCGTTCGACTGGAACAGCAAGGTCCAGGCCGACGAACGGGTCCGTTGGCCATTGGAGTTCCAGTGGTTCGGCGAACCGAGCGGACAGCTTCTCGTCTCGCGGCACGCCAAGCCACGTACGCCGATCCCCGCTCACGGACGACTTTTCATCTTCGGCGAATCCCATCTCACCGCTCTGGACGCCTACAACGGCGCCGAACTTTGGCGGCGGCGCCTGAGCGTCGGCGTGTGCACCGGTCAACAAGCGGTCAGTGCCGACGACCAGCATCTCTATGTGCAAGATGGCAGCGTAACTTGGCAATTCGACGCCCAGACAGGTAAGCTCGTCAAGGCATTCGGCAAGAAGGCCGAGCCGTCGGTTCATTCGTTGCAAAAGCCGCTGGAGCTTACCGCCTCTGGCAAGAAAGGCGAGACGGGAACCCTCCGAATCGTCGAGGACCCGGACGGAATCCAGATTTCGCTCACCACGCAATCGAACGCACCGACGCGGGACGATCGCTGGGAATTGGCGTTCGATTTTCGCTCGGCTGGCCAACGCTTGAACGCACCGGCGAAAGGCGCCTTCGAGTTGATCGTCGATCCGTGGAAAGGGGCGTACATTCCGCATCAAACGCACCCGCATCCCGCAGTAACCATCAAGACGCTCGACGCGAGCAAGGAAGGAGTCCGGACGGTCGTGCTGACGATCCCTCGCGAACCGTTCGAACGATGGCTCGGCCAAGAATTGACCGATTTTGCGATCGCCGCCGATGTGAAGCTGTGGACCGACGATTTCCGCCTGTTGCTTTGGGGCAAGCCGATGGCTGCGGGCAGTGGAAAGCGAGCCTGGCCAAACGAAGCCGAAGCCGTCGTGCACCTTTCGAGCGCTGCGGCCAAGTTTTCGGTCCCCTTCGGCTCACTGAACGAATTGCCCGAGGTCGCCTCGAAGCCGGGCCGGCTGCCCCCCATGACGCGATCTCGGCCCGACGGGGACTATTCCGCCGACTTCAAAGAGGGAATCGGCAAGGAAAATACCAAGGGCAAGCTCACCATGCTGCAGCGCGTCCTTGGCTTCGAGGCGGAAAAACGCAAACATCCGCTCACCGGCGCGGACGTCTCCCGCGACTATAGCCGATCGTATGGCTGCAGCGGCGCCAGTTGTTCGGCGGCGATGGATTTCTTCCGCTCGGGCACCATCGGCATGATCGATCGGCTCGAAGATTCCGGCATGCGCAACATCTCCGGCATCCGCTCCGGGTGCGGCCAAACTCTCATCCCGGCGTTTGGTCTGCTCCTTTACAGCGAAAGCACCTCCGATTGTCTGTGCTCGTACAGTTTCGCGACGTCGCTCGCCATGGCTCCGGCGGCGTCTCAACGCCATGAAGATTGGGCTCTTTTCGACGACAAACAACTCGCGGCCGGGCTTGTGCGAAAATCGGCGCTCAACCTCGGCGCTCCAGGCGATCGTCGCGATAAGGACGGCGCCCTCTGGCTTGGTTTTCCGCGCCCGGCTCTGGGCGTCGCCAAGAAGACGGCCTGGCAAGTTCCGTATTCCTTCGACTCAGCGCCCGGATTTGGTCCCTATCGCATCAATACCGATCGTCAGTCGATTCTGAATACGGATCGGTCCTGGATTTACGGCTCGGGCATCAAAGGACTGTCGCAACTCAAATTGGATCTCGTGCATCACCAGCCATCCAAGGTGCTGCTGTCGCTGTCGCCCGGCAAAGCGCCGACTCTGGACGGCGAATTGAACGACGCCTGCTGGGACGGTTTTGGCGCACTCCCCTTGACCGAACGCAACGCGAATGTCTACTTCCGCCAAGATGGCGACAACGTGTATGTCGCCTTCGAGCAAAAGGCGCACGTTGATCGGCTCGGAAAAAAGCTCCCGTGGAAAGCTTCGGTGAAAGGAAAGGACGGCGCTTTCGAGCGGGACGACCACCTGCGCCTGTCCTTCTTCAATCCGAAAGGGACCCGCGTGGTCACCCTTGCCGTGACGGCGGGGGGCGGGACGTACGATGCACTCCTCGATCTGGGCAAAGACGGTTCGCTCAAGGAAAAACGCATGCCGATCCCGCCCGAGGACTCCGCCTGGAACGGTATTTGGCAAGCGAAAACGTCGCGATCGGCCGAGGCGTTCCGAGCGGAGATCGTTCTCCCGTGGAAGACCTTGGAGGACGCCGGGCTTCAGCGTGAGACTCTGTCCGTCGAATGCCTGCGGAAAACCCGCTGGGGCGGGGCCAAGGATGCCAACCTGCTCCGTCTCGTCGAGAACGGCGTCGAGATTCACTCGATTGAGAAACCGACCCCACGCCGATTCGCCGTTCGCCTCCACTTCGCGGAACTCGAGGACATTGGTCCCGGCGAGCGCGTCTTCGACGTCTTGATGCAAGGCCGAATGGTCCTCAAAGACTTCGACGTCGTTCAAAAAGCAGGTGGGCGTTTTCGTGCCTTGGTCGTGGAATTACGGAACATCGAGGCCGATCGGCAAATCGACCTTCGTTTCATTCCCAGGATGGGAACGCTGACCGATCAAAACGCGCCGATCCTCAGCGGCATCGAGGTTTTGCAGCAATGATCGTTCGTGCGATTCTTCATTCCACGGCCGCGCTTTGCTCTTTTTCGGTCGATCCCGTCCCGTGAACCGCACGGAGGGGCGAGCGTCCTGCCAAACTTCATTTGCCTGACCCGCGGACGCGATTCTTCGCTTCGATGCCTTTCTTGCGGCCGGTTGGGAATGTGGCCAGCCAAGCCGCCTTACACCATCCCAAAGGCCACCGCCAGGAATCCGCCCCCGTTCAGGACGCCGTGGACGATGAATCCTGTCCATAGATTCTTTTGTCGCTGCACGACATACGGTAGCGCGAAGAGAAACGGCAGGAGGATGAGGGTCAGATCAACACCGAGCGGGAGATGAAAAACGGCCAATCCGAGTCCATGAACAAGACACGCCGCCGAACCATGCGTCTGCTCTTGGCGGGGAAGCAGGTAGCCCCGCCACCACAACTCCTCGCCTGCGATGTTGAAGAAGTATAGCGGCAACCACGCCAGCAGAATCCACAAAGTATCGTACGTCACCGGCTCCATGTGGATAAACGGAGGAGATGCTTGAGGTTCAGGCAATGCTCGCCAGGCTTGCGAGGCAACCTTCCAAAGGCCGGCGATTCCGGCAGACAATGAGCCGCAAACAACAAGCACTCCAAGCGACCACGCCACGTCTAGTGCATTGGTACGCCGAAACCGAAAGCGATTTGCAAACCCCTCCAGCGTGACCCGGCCTTTCTCAATCCAAAATGCCATGAAGGCGGCCAAGAACAGGAACAGAAATACGACGCCGCCCGCAATGAACCACGAAAGAATGTCGGGACCGGCGAGATGAGGCTTGATCGCAGGAATCCCCAGTCGAGTCGCCAACCACATTAGCAGGGTCGGGACGACGAAAAGGATCAGCGAGCCCCACATCGGCAGGCGGCGAATCTCTGTTCTGTTTTCGGTCATGTCATGCCTGTGAGACCCAAGCGCTGCTGACGAACATCGTCCAACTTCCATGGTACGTCTTCCACGAATTCTATCATGGCTGACAGTCGAGCACCACCGCGACGCTGACGCCTTGATCGACGCGGGCGAACGTGTGCAGGACGATCACCAACCCGGCGTACGCCGCCCGAATCGCAACGCCTTCAAGGCCGAGCGGATCGAAGACCCAGCCCAGCACTTGGCCGGCCTGGACATGCTCGCCCAGCGCGACAGTGGGCTCGAAGAAGCCTTCGCAGGGCGTCGGATGATTCACCTGCATATGGCCGGAACCCGGGCGGTCGTCCTCGACGACGAGCGGTTGGGCCACGGGGGGAAACGTCGCATTCCTCGTCATGTCCAGATGGGCGAGCACCCGCAGACAGCCGACGGAATACGCATCGACGCCGGCGGGATCGCAAGCGCCGCCGCCGTGGTACTCGGCGTAAATCGCGGGAATGTTGGCGTCGCGCGCCACCGACAGCGATCGGCCGTTCAGCGTCGGGTCCGTCCCCCAGATGAGGGGCAATCCAAAGGCTCGGGCCATGTTCTTCTGGGCAGCAAGAACTTCGCTACTGGAGTGCAGCACGTAACCGACGAGCGGCAACACGCGCAGACGCGTGCCGCCGGTGTGCAGATCGATGTAGTAGTCGGCCGAGCGAATGTGGGCCGAGAGTGCATGGGCGATCTGCTCGGTGATCGAACCGTCGACACGGCCGGGACAGGTGCGCGCGAGGTCCAGGCCGTCCTCGGCCACGCGGCTGCCGCGCCGGAACGCGGGCTCGTTGACGACCGGGATCAGCGTGACGGCGCCGCACAGAGTTTCCGGATCGATCCGAGTCATCAGCTGACGGAGGGCGGCCATGGGTTCAAACTCGTCGCCGTGCACGCCGCCGGTGATTAGCAGATGCGGGCCCGGCGTGTGGCCGACGATGCGATGCGACTTGAGTTCCACGACGTCTCCTTCGCGCAAAATCCTGCTGGCGTTTCTGGGCCACCGTGGTATCGTATCGGTTTGAAGACCATCCTCGCACATCCGATCAAGGAGACTCTCATGTCGCTGTCGCGCCGTCGATTCCTGCAGACCTCCGCCGCGGTTCTCGCCGCGGGGCCGGCCTTCGCTCAGGCTCCCCCCGCGAATCCGTTCGGAAACTTCACCGTCGGTATTCAGAGCTACACTTTCCGCCAATTCAACCTCGAACAGATGCTGCAGCGCACGCAGGATCTCGGGCTGCGCTACGCCGAACTGTATCGCGGCCACGTGCCGACCACCAGCACCGACGACCAGATCCGCGCCGTCAAGACGCTCATGGAAAAGTACCGCGTGGCCCCCATCGCTTTCGGCGTCGAGCGCTTCACGAACAATCACGACAACAACCGCGCCATCTTCGAGTTCGCCCGCAAGCTCGGCGTCCGCTACTTGAGCGCCGATCCCGACCCGAACAGCTTCGAAAGCCTCGATAAGCTGGTCGCGGAGTTCGACATCAAGATCGCGATTCATCCGCACGGGCCGACCGGCAAGACGATGCATCGCTGGCACAAGGCCGAGGTCATTCTCCCCGCGGTCCGCGCCCATAGCGAGAAGATCGGCACCTGCATCGATACGGGGCACATCATCCGTTGCGCTCAGGCCCCCTTCAACGAGAAGATCGACATCGCGCAACAGATTCGCCACATGGGGGTGCGCAACTACGGCCTGCACCTGAAGGACCACGACAACGACAAACGCACTGACGTCGTCTACGGCAAGGGCGTGCTCGACGTCCCCGGCGTGCTACGGGCGCTGCGCGAAGTGAAGTTCACGGGGTACATC
>JBBQPM010000268.1:0-7705 GCA_038217425.1 Gemmatales bacterium | reverse complement strand
CCAGGTACGCCTCGAGCGTCGGGCCTTCGACGTACTCCATGGCCAGGTACCAGGTTTTATGCATCTCGCACTTGCCGAAACCGTCGGTGTGGATGCGGACGAGGTTGGGATGCCGGGGCAGGCGGAAGAGGTTGCCGATCTCCTGCTTGAAGCGGGTGACGAAACCTTCATCGGCGGCGAGGTCGGGGTGCATGATCTTGACGGCCTTGGTTTCGCCGCCGCGGGTCGCCTGGAAGACCTGCCCCCAACCGCCGGCGCCCAGACATGCGACCAGCGTCCAGCCGTCCAGGACGTCGCCCGGCTGCAGTCGGCGTTTCTTGGCCGTACCGCCCGTGGTGACCTTCACTTCATCGGTTCCCGTCGCCAGCTTCGTGACCTGGCGCGAGATTTCCATGAGTTGCCAATCCTCGAGCTTGAGGCGAGCCGCTCGGCCCAGCGCTCGATCGGCGCCTCGATAATCGAACTCGCGCACGGCGACCGCGGCTTCGAGGATCGCCACGCTCGCCGACCGCGGGACGCCGCGACGGACGTCCATGAGCGCGTCGTCCAAATGCGCCGTCTCGCCACGGCGGATTTTCGCCAGGATCTCGTGATGCTGAATCACGTAGTGAGCGAAATCCCTCGGTTTCACGCCGGCGGCGTGGAGTTCGTCGAAGTAATCGCACACGCGGTGCATCCGACCGTACAGCGGCAACGCCTCGGCCTGATTATGAGCGATGTGCCGAAGATCGTCGGCGAACCCGTCGCATTGCGACTTGATGCCTTCGATGCCGTGCAAGGCCTCGGACAGCGACGGATCCTTGGCCAGCACGCGGGCGAGAACGTCGGGCATTTCGTCGAGTTGGTCCTTGAACACGTAGGCCTGTTCGCACAAATTCGCGAGGGGCCCGGCGAGCAAATCGATCATTTCGCCGATGCGATTCAGCTCCGCATCGCTGACGCCCAGTATGCCGCGGAGTTCGTTTTTCCACTCGGATTCGGCCATTTTCTCGGCAGCTTTGCCGGCGGCGTCGAGGGCTTTTCCCGCCATCTTGACGAGCGTTCCGCTGCCGGGCGCCACGATTTCCAGCACGCCCTTGGCGACGGCGACGGCCGCGGATCCGTACTTGGCGACGAACGATTGGCAGGAGCGCAGGAGCGACATGAGCGTGCCTGTGACATGAAATTAAGGAGTAGAACATGGACGGCGCTCCGGGGCTATTTTAACGGGGCCGACCGGAAATTCCATCGGATCTTGCCGAGCCCGCGATTTTCCTGTAAGGTACGCGTGAAGCGAGTTAATCCCAGGGTGCCTCGGCATCCGCTCGCGAGAAGTTCGGGGCGTGGCGCAGTTTGGCTAGCGCGCTTGAATGGGGTTCAAGAGGTCGGAGGTTCGAATCCTCTCGCCCCGACTTTCGAGGCCCGCTGACAACCGTTGTCAGCGGGCCTTTTGCTTTGACCCCGTTTGACTTTGTGTCGAACCCTGCTTTCAAGTCCCTCGCCCCCGTAGGTTCGTCCATTTTGACAGGAGTTGACGCCATTTGCACCCGTTTGTCGTGAGTTGGTGCAAACCGGGGTGCAAACGGAGTTGGTCGAAAATCAATGGCAGCACCCGTCCCCCTGGCGCCAAATGCGGGCAAGCTCATACGCTCTTCGTGGCTGGTCGCATCCCAAATTTTGACGGTTCCGTCAAAACCAGTCGAGGCTAATGTTTTGCCATCCGGCGCAAACACCACCGCTCCGACGCCGCCACGATGTCCCTTGAGGAGGACCGTTTCGTCGCCCTCAAGAAGAGGCCACAGAGCCAGCTCAGAAGACCCATTCGTCTGGGTTCCGGCGGCCCAGGCGATCGTCTTACCGTTCGGCGAAAGAACCAGTGCGCGCACGGGGGCCGACGATTGCAGGCGTATACTGGCACGCTTCTGCCGCGAAGCCAGCTCCCAGACGGTGATGCGCGCTCTCGACTCAAACTCCGCTGTGGCTAACATGCGGCTGTCGGGGAGAATGCGATCATTCCGACCGGCAACTTGTTTCCTCTCAGCGTGAATTGGTGTTTGCCCGTGGCCGTATCCCAGACCTGCACGACTCCAGCGAGAGAATCGCCTTGGCGTTCCAGGCCGCCGGCTGCGAGCCATTTGCTATTGGGAGAGAAGGCAACGCACAAAGGTCCTGCGGCCTCGCCATCGAACCCCACCATGGCACGGAGGACCTCTTCATCAAACGCATAATTCTTGAGTGGCGAGGCTTCGTACGCTCACGATCCACCATGGTCGGCACACGTTCATCAGCCATGCGCTCGCGGGCGGGCGCTGGCGGAAGTGCGGTTGGCTGCCGGGCATTTGAACGTGGCCGTGACGAGCGTTTATTTGCATGTAGTAGTCGAGGATGAGGCAGAGGCTGGGGATCTATCTGCTCGGTAGAGCCTTGCTTGCTCAAAAATGGAGACTTGTCCGGCAAAGTAGTCGATGCCCCGTTCAAAGAAAGGCTCCACGAGCGTATATAATCTTCCGTGATGAACGTCACAAAATTCCTGCGCAGCTTTACCTTCGGTTTTTTCGGTCTAGCCCATGCTTTGGCGACCGAGCAACTCGCGAGTTTTTGCAGATTCCTTAGCAGTCAAGGTTTGGGTAAGTCGGCCCGTGCCTGGTCGAGGAGAGTTTGAGCTTCGGCAAACGCAAACTCTTCGGTGAGGCGGCGGAATCGCTCCCACGATTTGGCGTCGAATGCGGAACGGAGAATGGCCTCGTTTTGTTCGGTAAACGTCACCGCGTTGGTGTCGAAAGTGGCGAATAGCTTTGCGAGCTGCGCGGCAACGGCATGCGTTTGCGCTGGAGGGACGACAGGTGCAAGAGGCGGCAATTCGGCGCTGATGGCGAGGTTGGAGCGAATATGGTCCAATAACGGATCGAGAACTGCGGCAAGTTGGCCGAGCGCCGCGTGGATTCCGTCTGCCGGTGAGCCGTCGCGGAACAGCTTCTCGATCTCGGCGGCGGCCCTTTGCACGGAGCCGGCGCCGAGGCTGCCCGCCACCCCCCTCAGGGTGTGTGCCAGGCGCGTGGCGCTTTCATTATCGTTTGCCGCCAGCGCGGCACGAATCCGCTCGACCGCCTCGGCCTGCTGGCTTGCGAACTCGCGGAGCAGCTTCGTGTAGAGCTTGGCATTGCCGCCGACACGGCGCAGCCCGTCCGCGCGATCGAGTCCGTCAATCGGTGGCCCGTCAACTGGCACGGCGGCCGGTCGCGTCGCGTCGGGAGCGGCTGGGACCCGTCGTGTGACTTTGCTGAGAGTGTCGAATAGAAACGCCGGATCGATGGGTTTGGCGATGTGGCCGTTCATGCCGTTGGCCAGGCAGAAGTCGCGTTCTTCCAGGGTGGCATGTGCCGTCATGGCGAAAATCGGCAAATCCGCGAAACGTTGGTCGGCGCGAATCTTCGCGGTTGCTTGATGTCCGTCCATCACCGGCATCTGCAAGTCCATAAGCACTAGGTCAAAGGGGGGCGGCATCGGCCCGCCGAATAACTTGTCAACGGCCAGCCGTCCGTTTGCGACCACGTCTATCTTCGCCCCGACGCCTTCAAGGAGTTCGACGGCGATCTGCTGGTTGATGTCGTTGTCCTCGACGAGCAGGATTTGTAGGCCCGCAAGGCTAACCCCTTCGGCTGTGGCGGTCGCAACTACGGCCGCCTGATCGCGCGAATCTGCGAACACGCTCACGAGCGAATCCACAAGCATCGAACGGGTCACGGGCTTGACCAGGAACCCTTCGAGGTGCAGCCGTTCCGCCTCCTCGCGAACCTCGTCCCGCCCGAATGCCGTGACCATGACGATTGCTGGGTGATGTTTGAGTGACGCATCGGCCTTGATGGTGCGAGCCACTTCCAGGCCATCCATGCCGGGCATGCGCCAGTCCATCAAGACGACGTCGTACGGCGCGGCGCCATCGGCTTGCTGAACGGCCGCGATGGCCTCTGCGCCGGAAGCGACGGCGTCCGCGTGAGCGACGACGCCTTTGAGCAGGTCATCGATGATCTCGCGTGCGCCGGCATTGTCGTCCACGATCAGGGCCCGCATCGTGGTCAACTTCTCGGGCACGATCCTGCCGGCGCCCTTCTGCTGGCCGACGCCAAGCCAGACGGTGAAGGTAAAGGTGGTGCCGACGCCCGGTTCGCTGTCGAGCCAGATTTGCCCGCCCATGAGTTCGACCAGCCGGCGTGAGACCGTGAGCCCCAACCCAGTGCCGCCGTACTTGCGCGTCGTCGACATGTCGGCCTGCGTAAATGGCTGGAAGAGCTTCGCCGCCTGCTCCTTACTCATGCCGATGCCGGTGTCACGGACCATGAACTTAAGCTGGCACTTTTCACCCGTTCGCTGAAGAAGTGCGGCGCTGACGACGACTTCGCCGCGTTCGGTGAACTTGACGGCGTTGCTGACGAGGTTGGTCAGGATTTGCCCCAACCGGTGCGGATCGCCGATGAGGAACTGCGGGATGCCCGGCGCTACGTGGGCCAGATACTCGAGCCCCTTGTCGGTCGCTTTCTGGCCGGTGACCGTGGTCATCGAGCTGATGACGTCGTCGAGGCGGAAGTCAGTGGTTTCAACGTCGAGCCTGCCGGCCTCGATCTTGGAGAAGTCAAGGATGTCGTTGATGATTGCCAAGAGCGAGGTGCCGGCGTTGTGAACCTTGCTGACGTAGTCGCGCTGCTTGGCGTTTAGTTCCGTCTTGAGGGCAAGGTGGGACAGGCCGATGATGGCGTTCATGGGCGTGCGAATCTCGTGGCTCATGTTCGCCAGGAACATCGACTTCAAGCGAGTGGCTTCCTCGGCCTTCTTCTTGGCCGCCTTCAACTCGACCTCCGCCAGTTTCCGGTCGGTGACGTCGCGCACGGAGACTGCCACCTGAATGCCGGTGCCGTCGCGTCCCGGCACTGGGCTCAGCGCGATGTCCACGGGAAACAGCGAGCCGTCCTTACGCCGCCCATGCAATTCTCGCATGGCGCCCATGGCGCGCGTGGTCGGCGCGCCGTGAAACGACGCGCGCAGCGCCGGGTGCTGCGGACGAATCTCGTCCGGTACCAGGATATCCACGGACTGGCCGACGAGTTCGGCGCGCGAGTAACCGAACAGTTTTTCGCATTGCTCGTTCGCCAAGTCGATGGCGCCGTCCGCAGCCACGACCAGGAAGGCATCCGGCGCGCGTTCCAGTACGCTGCGGTAAAATTGCTCGATTTCGCGCAGACGCCCCTGGCTCGCCCTCAACTCCTTCTGCTGTGCGAGCAACTCCACACTTTGACTCTCAAGCCGTCGCGCCTGTTCTTGCGTCTTGGCCAACAGGTCCTGGGTGTTCAGGTTCCGCTGCAAGATTTCCAAATTCATGGCGACGATCGGCATCACTTCGGCGAATAACTTTTGCTTGCGCGGCGCGAAGGGACGAAACGTGGCGATCTCAAGCACGCCGAGCAAGGATTCCTTGGCGAGAATCGGCACCGCGACCGATTGCTGCGGCGAAGCCCCGCCGAGGCCGGACTCGATGCGCAGGTATTCAGGCGGCAGTTCGCTGAGAATGATCATACGGCGATCTCGGGCGCTCTGGCCCGCCAGGCCCTCGCCCACGCCGAAGGTGTCCGCCACTTTCCCCTCTACCAGGCCATAGCCGGCATAGCGCCGGAGTCGCGCCGCGTCCTCATCAAAGACGTAAAAGCCCGCCACCCCCCCGCCGACGATGGGCACAAGTTCCGCCAACAGACGACGACCGAACTCGGCGAGCGTCGTCGCTCCGGACAAACCGCTCACGAGAGTGGCGGAACTCGCGCTTACCCAGCGATGCTCCGCCGTCGCTTCCGCGTTCTGCTTTAAGACCTGCACGGAACGCGCGAGGCTGCCGATCTCGTCGGTCGCATGAGTGAACGGCACTTCCTGCGCGTAATCGCCGGCCGCGATTGCCTTCACCGAAGTTTCCACGGCCCGCAGCGGCAGCACGATCCGCCGCAAGGTCCAGTAACCCAGCGCCACGGCAATTAACATGGCCAACGCATTACCGATCCACCATTTCGCACCTGCGTCCCTCGTCGCGCTGACCGTTGCGCGGCTGGCCGCGCTTGCCAGCCGTTCGTTGTGCTCGGCCCAATCGGTCGCGACTTTGTGGCCTCGTTCGCCCAAGAGAGGCATCTTGTTGAAGAGTTGTTCCATCGCTTCCTGGCGTTGCTCTTTCGCCAGGAAGACTTTCAACTCGTTCGCTTCCGTGATCCACTGCTCCGTCAAATTGCGAAAATCGCCCAGCAGCTGGCGATCCCGCTCATCGGATATGTACTTCTCGTCGTATTGATCGAGCAGTCGATTCAAATCTTTTTCAGCCGCCTCGAACGCGGCGAGCGCCTTGGCTCGTTCCTTCTCGCCCCGCGCCAGCAGGTAGTCGCGCAGATTGACGCGTATCTCCGCGTGCTTTCGCGTGATATTGCCGATCGCCCCGACGCTGGGCAATTGAAGTTCCGCGACGTAGGTGCCGCGATCCTCGATGGCTTTCAATTGGAGATGCAGAAACCCCCCGAGCGCCACGAGGGCCACGAGCGGCACAGCCAACAACAATGCCAGGCGTTTGGCCAGGTTCATATGTCAATGTCCAACTTGGGGCGAGTCAGAGTACTTTTCGCGCACCGCCAGGATCTGCGGCAGAATGGCGACAAACTTTTGGACTAGTTCCGGATCGAAACTCGTGCCCGCTTCACGCCTTATCAATGCGATGGCGTCCTCGACGGGCCAGGGCTTTTTATATGGACGTACCGACGTCAGCGCGTCGAACACGTCGGTGATCGACGTGATGCGTCCCACCAGTGGGATCTGCTCGCCCTTGAGGCCCCGGTGATAACCCGTACCGTCCCACTTCTCGTGATGGGTCAAGGCGATGAGCCGCGCCATCGAGAGTAGGCCGTCGGCATGCTCGCCAATGATCTCGGCGCCGAACGGCACATGCTGGCGCATGACCTTGATTTCGTCGTCATCCAACTTCCCGGGCTTGAGCAGCACGTGGTCGCGGACTCCGATCTTGCCGATATCGTGCATGGGCGCGGCATTGAACAAGAGATCCAAGTCCTCCTCGTTCATGCGCACCGCCTCGCCGAGCAGGCGGCAATAGTGGGCCACGCGGATGACGTGCATGCCAGTCTCGTTGTCGCGGAATTCGCCGGCGCGGCCGAGGCGTTTAATAATCTCAAGGCGGGTATGGTGCAACTCCGCCGTGCGCTCGCGCACCATCCGCTCCAATTCTCGATTCTGGTCGTAGAGCGCCAACTGCGTTTTCACGCGTGCCTTCACGATCGGCGGGCTGACCGGTTTGGTGATGTAGTCGACCGCTCCCAAGGCAAAACCTTGCGCCTCATCCTCGACTTGATTCATGGCGGTCACGAAGATGACGGGAATCTTGCGCGTGCTGCTTTCGGCCTTCAGACGCTGGCACACCTCGTAGCCGCTAATCTCCGGCATCATCACGTCCAGCAGAATTAAGTCCGGCGGCGGATCTCCACGTGCGATCTTCAGTGCCTGCTCGCCGTTGATGGCTGCCAGTACCCGATATTCGCCTCGCAGGATTTCCATCAGGACGGAAATGTTGCTCGGGGTATCGTCCACGACCAGAATGGTGGCTTGCATGGCATTCTCCGTCTGTGTTTAGCTTGCGTCGATTCTAAGGGAAGGACGACCTCGGTACCATCTTCGATTGCAAGCGCAGACCGCA
>JBBQPM010000267.1:0-7720 GCA_038217425.1 Gemmatales bacterium | reverse complement strand
TCTGGATCGGCCGTGGAAGAGGATGTATCCAGACATCCCGTTGATTCGGTACGCCGACGATCTGCTTTTGCTCTGCCGCAGCCCGGAAGAAGCGATCCAGGCACGGGAGAGTTTGCATCGCCTGCTGCGACCCGTCGGAATGCCCATCAAGGAGCGGCCGACTTCGGCGGTTCGCGATTTGATTGCAGGCGCCGAGGCAGAATGGCTGGGACTCACGGTTCGCCGGGTCACGGAAGAGATGACGTTCGCAATCTCGGACCGCGCCTGGCGCAAGCTCGAGGAACATTTTCGACTTGCTCATACCAAACCTCACTCCTCGGTTCGGGTCGCTTGCATGGCGCCACGCTGGCTCACCGCGGTTGCGCCGTGTTACCGGTCGGAGAATCGGAAGGACGTGTTGGAACGGGTATTCTCACTGGCCAAGAAATACGCCTTCGAGGAGCTGCCCAGTCGCAAGGAACTTTGCGGCATGTGGCAGCGGTCATACGCACGCTGGCGCAAACTCCTGAAGCGAGCTCGAAAAGGCTAGGCTTGACGTTGTACGAGTCGATCGTTGACGAGCGTGTTCTCTTGACGGCATTCGCTCAACCTGAACATGATTACGAACGTCGAATGTGAACAGTGGGGACCCGGACGTTCTCGTGACCATTCTTGAACATGCTGATACTGAGCCTTCTGAAAGAAACGGACGTTGAAACAGTGGGCAAAAGCAGCGAAGCGGAGTCTCATTCCATGAGCGATGAACTTGATACCCGGCTCGACCGGCTTGAAGCCCTTTTGCTCGTCCTTGTCGAACGGCAAACGGTGAAGGACCATTATTCCGTGGAAGAGTTTGCGGCGATGGTCAACAGAGAGCCTTATACCGTTCGAGAATGGTGCCGATTGGGCCGAATCAAAGCAGAGAAGAAGCAGTCCGGCCGTGGGAAGCATCCGCTGTGGGTTATCGCGCACGCCGAGGTGTTGCGTTACGAGAAGGAAGGCCTGCTTCCCTTCCGGAGTTTCAACTGAACACGTTGTCCATCGCGGCCTGCTGCTGCGACGGATAGAGGTGGGTGTAGCGGCGGGTCATTTCGGGCGTCATGTGCCCCGCCCATGCCTGAACCATCCGCTGATCCACTCCCCGAGTCGCACAGGCGCTAATGAACGAATGCCGGAGGGCGTGCCAGCCTTTCAGCCTTCTCCACTTCTCGTGTCCGGCCAGCGTAACTTTCAGGTGGTTGTGGGCCTCGTTGCGGGTCAGCGGGCCAACAATCGCCTTTCCCCTCGTCGTTACGGTAGCAAGCCGTCCCATCACCGTCGTCGGGCGTCGCTTCCCGCTCTTGTGCCCGGTGGTCTTGCTCCGGGTTTTGCTTCGCTCGACTTCCGAAGATTGGCAGAACAGATTGTCGCCGCCGGGGTGGACCGCCAGCCAGTCCGTCAGGACCTGCCGAAGGAAGCTGCTCATCGGAATGCGGCGGCTGGTCCGCTCGCCTCGTACTCTCTTCTTCTCGTTTATGGTGATGATGCCGCCAGCGAAGTCCACGTCGGTGATTCTCGCCCGGATCATCTCGCTCCGCCTGGCGCCGGTGAACGACGCAAAGCAGAACATGGGGTAAATCCATGGGAGCGTCCCGTGCTCCTTCACGTACTCCAGCAGGTCGATGGTTTCGGGCACGGTCAGGAACAGGGCGTCCCAGAGTTCCGCCTCCTGCTTTTTGTTCAGGCCAGGGAGTTTTCGCTCGATTTCGGCGAACGTCATGAAGGGCGGCTTCTGATCCATCTTCGCATATCGAAGCCCCCGGTTAGGGAACTTGCCAGCGATCAGGCCGAACTGGACTGCCCAGTTCCATGCCGTGCGGAGGGTGATGACCTCTTTCTTGATGGTGCCTGGGCTGAGAAGTCCCCGCATCCCTTTCATGCGGGCTCGCCGGTCAACATGCCTCTGAAGGTCGGCCAGGCCAAGCGTGTGCATCAGGAAGTTGCTGCCGAGTGTATCTACCCAATGCTTGAAGTGCTGCCGCATGCCGTCCAGCGTTGTCTGCTCCAATGTGCCGTTGCCGTGAACCTCGAAGTAGCGATTTCGGATGTCAGCAAGTGTCAGCACCTGCTGTTCAGCCTGCTTCGCCTTCTCGGGTGAGGGCGGCTTGCCATCGTGCTGGAGGAAGGTGATGATGTCGCAACCGGCGGGGAGCTCAAGGAGATTCTGCTTCAGCCGAAGCAGGAGGTAGTCCACCTTGGCGGAAACCGCCTCGGCTTCTTCCTTGGAAACTTTTCCAAGGTTGAGCCACTGGCGCTTGCCGTGGTATCGAAAAATGCAGTTAAAAACGCCGTTTCGCTCTTGGAGGGATGCCATCGTTGCACCTTTGGGTGGGGCAACGCGAATGCCGTGCGGGGGAAGTGTTGTCAGCAAATTGTCAGCACCGCGTCTTGGCCATTATACCCGTCAACAGTGCTGATGTGCAGAATTCTTGATTATTTGCTGAGTGCCGAAGGTGGGACTTGAACCCACACTTACTTGCGTAAACCGGATTTTGAGTGTAGTACTCCGGCCGGTTGCAAGAAATGATTTAGACACGACTTACGCCACAAGACCCTTGATTGCCAATCGCTTGCGCTCACTGGTTGTGTTGCACCGTATGGCAACCATATTATACCGAATTGTGCAACATGGAGGCACTTATGAGGCACCTATTTTTCAGTGCCAAAAGCAACTTCAGAAGTCCGGCGCTTGTGGCATGCCGTTAGCGCAAACAAACGTTCCTTCTTTCCTTCCCTTTTTCGATGCCGAGTAGCTGCCGTAGTTGGCGTTGCGGATCACGAGATGTTCGCGGCCACGCACGCCTCGGCGCATTATCTTGGCGACGACCACCTGTTGATTGCCGACGAGTTCCGCAGCCAGGAAGCGCGTACTCCAGGTGACCAAGTCGGCCTGCCCAAGAAGCCGATCGACAGGCAAAAAGCCGTGGCGGCAAGCGAAGCCCAGATTTGGTGCCGACGAGAAACACCGCGTTTGCTGTTTTGACTTTGCATCGGGCCGGTTTGTGAGTAAGATAGTCGATGACAGAAGACGACTCAATTTGCGAAACCCGGAGTCCGTTTCGCGGTTCCGCTCTCGCCTGGCTCTGCTCTTGAAAAACACAATGCCTGGGAAGCTCATGAGAACCAATGCCTGGTTTTTGGGAATCCTTTCGTTCGCCCTGTCGGTCGCCGCATCGAATGCGGAAACGCCGCTCTTTGATCGCGAGGTGGTGCCGACCCTTTATAAGCTCGGCTGTAGCTCAGGCCTCTGCCATGGCTCGTTCGCCGGCAAGGGAGGGTTTCGGCTGTCGCTGTTCGGTGCGAATCCCGAGGCGGACTATCAAGAAGTGCGCGGCGCGTTCGGCCGGCGGCTCGATCCCATCTTCGCCGAAAACAGTCTCTTCCTCCTGAAGCCGACAGGCTCGGTGTCGCACGGCGGGAGCATGCGTCTCGTCAAGGGGAGCGAGGAATACAAGCTCCTCCGCGACTGGATCGCGGCCGGAGCGCCTTACAAGTCCGGCGCCCAGGAGAAAGTGACGTCGGTCCGCGTCGAGCCGACGCAGTTCATCGCTCACGAGGCGAACCCGACCGCGCTCAAAGTCTTCGCCAAGCTCGAATCGGGGAAGGAACTGGAAGTGACGCGCTTCGCCCGATTCGACGTCTTCGATTCGACGATCGCCGAGGCGGATGAAAAAGGCAAGGTCCTCGGTCGCCGCAGCGGCGATACGCATATTCTCGCACACTACGCGGGACAGATCGGTTTCACCTATGCCCTGGTGCCGCAGGCGAGCCCGAAGAACCTGAAGTTCACAGACGAGAAGCTGAGCGATTCGATCGATCGCGCCATCGCCAAGAAGCAACGGACGCTCAACATCGTGCCGACGCCCGTCGCCGACGACCTCACGTTCCTTCGGCGAATCCACGTCGATGTCATCGGCCAGCTACCGACCGCGGACGAGATTCACAAGTTTCTCGCTGACAAGTCGCCCGACAAGCGAGCGAAGGCGATCGACGCGCTGCTGGCGCATCCATTGCATTCCGCCGTCTGTGCCACGAAGCTTTGCGACATCACGGGGGCGGACAATCGCGTCCTTTACGACCAGGCGGTGTGCAAGACGCATGACTGGTATCGCAACAAGCTCGCCGCAAACTGGCCGTGGGACAAGATCGTCCTGGGCGTGTTGACGGGGACGGCTGCCGATGGGCGCAGCCTCGAAGATCTGAACGCCGAAATCAAGCGGATCGCCGAGGAACGAAAGATCAAGGAATCGAAAGCGGTCACCAAGAAGACGGAGAAGAAGTCGGCCGACGACGCCCCGCGTGAGGAGTCGGCGGAGAAGCCGTGGGAGACGGGTTATGCGCTGCGGAATTCGCTCGACATCTTCTTCGACAACAATAAGTTCCGCGTTCAGGCTGGGCCCGCCAAGGGGAAGATCGATCCGCAACCGATCGCCCTGCACGTCGCCACCGCGTTTCTGGGCGTTCGTCTCGAATGTGCCGAGTGCCACAAGCACCCGCACGACCGCTGGACGCAGGAGGACTTCTTCGGCTTCACGCTGTCGTTCGCTTACGTCAACCGCGGCGTCGATCCGATCCTCAAGAAGAAAAAAGTGAACTGGGTGGGCCTGCACGTTACGGAGGAGCCGCTCTCGCATTTCACGGAAATGATCGAAGGGAAATCGATCGCGCCGGGCGTTCTCGGCGGCCGAAAGCTCGACTTCAAGCCCGGCGACGATCCGCGTCTGGAAGTCTGGAAGTGGATGGTCGGTCCCGACAATCCTTACTTCGCTCGCTCCATCGTCAATCGCGTCTGGAGTTATTACTTCGGCAAGGGACTGATTGATCCGGTGGACTCATTGGCCGCCGGCAATCCTCCCTCCCATCCGGAAGTGCTCGACGAACTCGTCCGCGATTTTGTCGAACACAAATACGACCTGCGCCGTCTCCATCGCCGCATTCTGAATACAGTGACCTACCAGCGCGGCTGGGAGACGAACGAGACGAACTCGAAGGATGAACGGAATTACTCGCACCGCCTACTGCGGCGCATGAGCGCCGAGCAGGTGGTCGACGCCGTGGCTCAAGCGACCGGGACGGCGGTGAATCTGTCGCCGGTCTACAATGGCGATCCGAATCGTCCGTTCCAGCGTTCGATCGAATTTCCGCTGAGCCGGCCAGGCGGGGCGGACAGCTATCTTCTCAAGATCTTCGATAAGCCGCAGCGAACGCAAAGCTGCGACTGCGAGCGAGCCGAGACGCCGAACCTCAGCCAGGCGCTTTATTTCTACAACGACGGCGCATTGATCGCGAAGATCACCGAAAAAACGGGCCGGCTCACCAAGCTGCTCGCTTCGAAAGCCGATGATGCCAAGGTGCTCGAAGAGCTGTACTTGAATACGCTGAGCCGGTTCCCGACCAACGACGAGAAGGTACTCGGTTTGAGCCACCTCAAGGTTGCTCATTCGCGCGATGAGGGCTTCGAGGACCTCTTCTGGTCGTTTCTGAATCGGCGCGAGTTCCTGGTTCATCATTAAGATTGCCATCACGAACGAGGTTGTCATGAACAAGAAAATGGGATGTCACGGTTTCAATCGTCGCGATCTGCTAGGGCTCGGCATGGTCGGCCTCTCGTCGCTGACCTTGCCGGCGCTCCTGCGTGCCGAGCGCGAAGCACGCGCGGCCGCCGCCCGTCTGCCCAAGGCAAAGAACGTCATCTTCATCTGGCAACAAGGCGGTCCGCCTCACCAGGATATGTGGGACATGAAGCCCGACGCTCCCGATGGCGTCCGCGGCGAGTTCAATCCGATCGCCACCAACCTCCCGGGCTACAAAGTCTGCGAACTGATGCCGCATCTTTCCCGGCAAATCCACCGCCTGTGCGTCGTCCGCGGGGTGAATCACTATATTCCAGACCACAATCCCGCCAGCATGTTCATGCTCGGCAGCGGCAATCCCCCCAGCCAATCGATGAAATACCCAAGCTGGTCGGCCGTCGTCAAAAAAGAGATGCCCTCCATCCTCGGCCTGCCCAGCACGGTCGCCGTCCCAACCGAACCGAGTGAAGGCCCGGGCGCCGGGTTTCTCGGCTCGGCGTATCAATCCTTCGCCCTGCAAAGCGATCCCAACGACAGCAGCTTCCAGGTCCGGGCCATGACCCTTCCTCCCGGCATCGACCGCGAACGCTTCGATCGCCGGCAGTCCCTGCTACGTGAATCGGATCGTTCATTCGAACGGCTCATCGATCGCCCCGACCTGCTCACCAGCATCGATCAAAACTATCAGGACGCCCACCAGATCATCCTGTCGCCGCGCATGAACGCCGCGTTTCAGATCGATCAGGAACCGGGGCGTCTGCGCGATCGTTATGGCCGGACGAAGATCGGCCAGCGCTTCCTGATGGCACGTCGGCTGATCGAGGCGGGGGTCCGTTTCGTGACCGTAAACGAGCCGTTCGGTTGGGACACGCATCAGGACAATTTCAGCCGGCTCCGCACCAATCTTCCCGTCGTGGACCAGGGAGTCTCGGCCCTGATCGAAGATTTGGCGACGCGCGGCATGCTCGACGATACGCTCGTTATGATGTTCGGCGAGTTCGGCCGTACTCCGCGCATCAACGACAAGGCGGGGCGCGATCACTGGGCGCAGGCGATGAGCATCATGCTGGCGGGGGGCGGCGTCCCCGCCGGCCTCATTTACGGCGCCACCGACCGCATCGGCGCCTTCGTTACGGACAACAGCCACTCCCCCGCCGACTTCGCCACCACCATCTACTCGCTCCTCGGCATCGACCCCAACAAGCGCTATCCGACGCCGAGCGGCCAAGACGTTCCCATCGTCAGCGGCGGCACGCCGATCGCCGCGATCATGGGATAGATTCTCGCAAAAACGGCCCGAAGCAGTTCCCGGTTCAGTTCAAGATGCCAATCTAGGCTAGGCCGCGTTCGCCGTCCGCGCTGAAGGCGTTGCCTCAGTTGTCGTCGTATCTTGGCATTCACTCGAAATTCCTTTTTCTCGGCGGTCTGAAAAAGTGCGATTACTTCATCAGACGTCGCGGGAGGTCGCACGTTGGCCGAGGTACGTTCGGCGGCAGGACATTCGAACGTGGCGGTGACGAGCGTGTATCTGCATGTCTTGGTCGAGGATGAGGCGGAAGCAGAAAATTTATTTTCCTGAAACGAAATCCAGCTCACGCCAGACGCTCTTCCTGTCTCCCCCGCACTTCGCGGTCAAGGATGTTGCCCACGCTGCCTTTTATTCTCTCCTTTGTTGATTTCGCAGAGTAAGGTCACTTTCTGAGAACTTCATAGTTACGCCGCCAGGTTCATGAGGCGGCGGAGTACCTTGATGATTTTTCGCGAATTCCGGCCCTGCGGCGTACTTCGCGATAATTCCGATTCGATGCACGAACGCTGCATCGCCTTGCGTCGGTCGGCGTGCGAGGCACGGCCCGCGCGCATAATTGGGTAATATAGGGAGCTTGCGCCCTGGGCGTGCAGGTAGTATCCTTGTCATGAGAAGGATCGTCGCGCGCGGCGTCGGTTGGGGCCGGCTCGACCGTCCTCGTCATACTCAAGGACGGCCTCATGGCGAAGCTTGTCGATGTCGAATCCGTCGGCTCTTACTTTCAGTCACTCTCCGATCCGCGGCACACGCGCAATCGGAAACACCTCCTCGGCGATATCATCGTCATTGCCATTTGCGGCATCCTCTGCAATTGCGACGG
>JBBQPM010000266.1:0-7732 GCA_038217425.1 Gemmatales bacterium | reverse complement strand
CCACCATTTGCCAAATCATGGCGCTGCGTGCCGCCCGGAACGCCGGCGTCTACGTCCCCAAGTCCACCGCCGACCGCTGCATCGCCTACGTCAAAAGCTGCCAGGATCCGCACACCGGCGGATTCTGCTACCGTCCCAACGGCTCCATGGGCCCCGGCTTCGCCCGCACCGCCGCCGGCATCGTCGCCCTTTACAGCGCCGGACTCTACGAGGACGACGCCATTCGCCGAGGGCTCGATTATCTCGCCCAGTATCAACCGGGCAACAACGCGCAAGCGCGCTTCGGGCAAAACGACGTGATGATGCACTTCTACTACGGCCACTACTACGCCGCTCAGGCGATGTGGATCGCCGGTCCCGAACGCTTTGTCCCCTGGTACCGCGCCGTGCGACACTTGCTGCTGACGACGTCAGACCGTATGGCGGACGGTTCATGGAACAATCGGCAATACTGTCCCGAATACAGCACCGCGATGGCTCTCATCGTGCTGCAGATTCCGAACAACTACCTGCCAATCCTGCACCGCTAAGACCAATTAGCCTTTGAGTGTTGACATCGAAACACCGATTTCGCTCCCGATCGGCGACGGAATGTAAATCCGAGCGTTGCACGACGAATGTCGACTGTCCGGCCGCGGGCAGAGTCAACTACGGCCCCAAGCGAACAACACGCTCAAGCTGAGGAAACGCCAAGCCCATGGATTCCTCGCAAGAATTGACGGCTGAACATCTCTCACCGTTGATGCGGACATCGGCACCGCATGTCGAACAACATGCGGTTGAAGGTCACTTGATCGAGATTGGAGCCGGAGAGAAGATACAAGGGCTGTTGATGAAAGTAGAAAACCAGACAGTCGGCACTCGGACAGCGAGCAAACCAGAGATCGCTGCGGGAGGGGGCGAGAACCGAAGGACGCCTCAGGGGCACGCGTTGCGTCTGGTGCTTGGTCCGAGGCTCGGGTGCGGAAGGATTCATAAGTTACCCCTTACGCAGAACAAAGGATACCCGGGAATCTTAACATTGCGAAAACGATGCCAAACGCCCCCTCCGGCCGGGCCTCGGTCGAAACTCGATCCGTAACCTGTTGAGGATTAAGAATTTGTGAACTCGCCCACGCTGACGATACGCTTCCCTGAGATCTGAAATGCCTGGCCACTGTGCGATTTTCGGACAGCCGTCGTGGTAAAATGAAACCGCTGCCGACGCCCCGCAGGCCGGTTCTCGCCCGTTATTCCGACCCAAAAACGAAATCCGGCTCATCGGCATTGGTCAGCGCCGGGGTTCGCAGCGCCTGCGCCGTCGCCAGGTTGCGTTGAATACGCCCGTGCAGCAACTTCACCTGCGCCTCGGTCAATTCCGCGCCGAAGCGGTTCTTGGCGAAATCGAGCAGCGCCTGGCTGAGGACCGCCGGGTCGTTGGCCGGCTCCGCTGCCGTCGCGTCGGGAATCAAAGTCAGCGGAACGGCGCCCAGGGCCGCGCTCCCCACGAATTGTCTGCGGTTCATGATGGATCTCCTGCTCCAATTACACCCGATTTCCGGCCGAATTCAACCCAAAAGCCTTCGCCATTCGTCATAATGGCATCAACCAGCAATACCGCGCCGAGCGATCGGCCTCGTTTCCCCGGAGAAAAGCTCATGAAGCCGTATCGTTTGTGGATCGTCATGGCCCTGTTCGGCGTCGCCAGTCTCGGCGTCTGGTGGGTTGCCCAGGCACAGCAAGTCGTCAAGGGCGAAGTCGTGGCTGCGCAGCCCGGCGGCAAACCCAATCCCGTCGATCCCCTCCCCATCAAGCAGGTCGTCCTCTTTAACTCCGGCGTCGGCTACCTCCAGCGCGAGGGCGAAGTCAACGGCGACGCTCGCATCGATCTCACCTTTCCCACCTCCGATATCAACGACCTCCTCAAGAGCCTCGTCCTCCAGGATCTCGGCAACGGGCAAATCAGCACCGTCAACTATGATTCGCACGACCCCATCGATAAAATCCTTCGCTCCTTCGCCCTCGATCTCAATAACAACCCCTCCTTCTTCCAGATCCTCAACCAGGCGCGCGGCGAAAAGGTCGAACTCAACGTTCTGGACAAAGACAAGCAAACCAAAATCACCGGCATCATCGTCGGCCTCGAGATCAAACGCAAACCCGGCGGCAAAGAGCAAGTCTTCGAAACCGAGTTCCTCAATCTCTCCAGTGATCAAGGCCTACAGTCGATCCCACTCGAGAAAGTCCTGGGCGTCAAGTTCCTCAATCCCGTCCTGGATAATGAATTCCAGCGGGCGCTGAAAGTGCTGTCCACCTCGCACGACACGCAGAAAAAGACCGTCAGCCTCGGCTTCACCGGCCAGGGCAAACGGGCCGTCCGAGTCGGTTACGTCGTCGAGAAGCCGATCTGGAAGACGACCTATCGGCTACGCGTCGATGCCAACGGCAAGGCGTTCTTGCAAGGTTGGGCGCTGGTCGAGAACACCAGCGACGACGACTGGAACGACGTCCGCATGGTCTTGGTGTCGGGTCGTCCGATCTCGTTCAAGATGAATCTCTACGAACCTTTGTATATCCCCCGTCCGACGGTGGAGCCCGAGACGTTCGCGTCGCTGCGACCCCCCGTTTATGGGGGCGCGATGACGCCTGCGGAGGCGGACCGCCTGGCGCAAAATATGCTGGCGGCTCCGCCGCCCCCCGGAGTTCCCGGTAAACAAGGTCCGGGCGGGTACCACAACAACAATCTTCAGGGCAACATGCAGCAGCAGCAACAGATCGGCCAAAATCTCGGCAAGAACGACGGAGCCAACAAGCTCACCTTCGAAGAACTGCAATTTCGCCGGCAACAACAAGTCGCCCTCATCAGCGAAGCCAAGGAAAAAGGCAAAACCATCGCCATGAACTTCAAAGAGGGCATCCAGTCCGTCGCCTCGGCCGAGGAGGTCGGCGATTACTACCAGTACGTCATCGATCAGAAGATTTCCCTCCCCCGGCAAAAGTCGGCGATGCTCCCCATCATCGACAAGATGATCGACAGCACGAAGATCAGCATCTACAACGAGTCGACGCACGCCAAGTTCCCGCTCCTGGGTCTTCGGCTCAAGAACACGTCGGGTCAGCCGCTCACGCAGGGCCCGATCACGGTGTACGACGCCAACACCTACGCCGGCGACACGCGCGTGCTCGATCTGCAGCCCAATGAAGAGCGCCTGCTCAGCTACGCCCTCGACCAGGGGACGGAGGTCAAGTCCGACGTCAAGACGACGCCGAGCCCGGAGATGCATTTCAAGATTGGCGAACCCAACCTCACCGCCAACTACAAATCGCGCCAGACCCGAACCTACACCGTCAAGAACCGCTCCACGCACGATCGCCTCGTGATCCTGGAACATCCGATCCGCACGGACTGGACGCTGGTCGAGCCCAAGAAGGCGAGCGAGAAAACTCGCAGCATGTACCGATTCGAAGTGAAAGTGCCCGCCGGTAAAGTCGCGACGTTCGACGTCGTCGAGGAACAGGCGCGCGTCGACAATCTCGCCTTCCATTCGGGTCAGCCCGCGTACGTCACGGGCACCGGCATCCAGATCAAGTCGATCTTGCACGCCAGCGAAGAGAAGCTGTTGGCTCTCAAAATCAAGAAGGGTCTCGTGCTGCCGACGCTCAAGACGCGCGAATCCAAGGCGTACTACATCCAGAACCATTCCGATATCGCCCGCACCTTCACGGTCGACCACATCGTGCGTCCGGGTTGGGTTCGCATCACCGAAGGCGAGCCGCAAAAGGGGCCGGACGTCTTCCGCTTTGAGGTGAAGGTCGACAAGGACAAGACCGCAACCAAGGAAGTGATCGAGGAACGCGTCTTCCAGGGCCCGGGGATTCTTGCCAAGAGTCTCACCGAGAGCAAGATCCGCGAGTATTTGACGCACAACGTGCCGAGCGAGGAAGTCAAAACCGCGCTCAACCAGATCCTGCTGCGGAACGCCAAGCTCCTGGAAACGCAGAAGGAGCTAAACGACGTCGCCAAGCAGCTCAAGGCCAAGAGCGACGATCAAGGTCGGTTGCGAAACAACCTGCAGATCATTCCGATGAGTTCCGATCACTACAAGAAGTTTCTTGAGAAGTTCGTCAACCAGGAAACGGAGATCGAGAACCTGCAGAAGCAGGAACGGCAACTCACCGAAACCTTGGCGACGCTGCAAAAGGAGTACGACGCGTTCGTCTCAGCGATCAACGCGGATTGAAGTTGAGCGTAAGCCCAGCGGGTGAGGTACTCCGAACCCCTGGGATGAAACACGCGGGCCGCTGGATCCCAAGGGTTCGGAGTACCTCACCCTTGGGCTTTTACACTTACCAAAGTCCCCCTTGATGTTTGCCGAACGTCTCCGCGAGGGCGGCCATGATCTCGCCGACGCTGCAGCGCGCACGAGCGGCGATCAGCACCGACGGCATCAGGTTCGCCGACGTCGCCGCCACTTCTCGAACGTTCGCCAGCGCCTGCGCCACTGCCGACGGATCGCGGTCTCGCTTCCGCTGCTGCAAACTCTCCAGCTGCTCTTGTTCCGCTTTTTCATCCACGAGCAACAAATCGATCGGCGGATCCTCGCGTTGCTGAAAGGCGTTGACGCCCACGAGCAATTTTCGCTTCGCATCGACGTCTTGCTGATACGCGAACGCGGCGTCGGCGATCTCTCGGCGAAAGTAACCCGACTCCAGCGCCGCGATCATGCCGCCGCGCCGCTCGATCTCGGCGAAGATCGCTTCCGCCTGCTGCGCCATCTGCTGCGTGAGCGTCTCGACGAAGTAGCTGCCCCCCAGCGGATCGACGGTGTTGGTGACGCCGGTCTCGTACGCCAGGACTTGCTGGGTCCGCAGCGCGAGCGTGGCCGCATGTTCCGACGGCAGCGCCAGCGTCTCGTCCATGCTGTTGGTGTGCAGCGACTGACAGCCCCCCAGCACCGCGGCCAGCGCCTGGTAGGCGACGCGCATGAGATTGACCTCGGGCTGTTTGTCCTGCAGGGAACAGCCCGCGGTCTGGGCGTGGAAGCGGAGCTTCCAGGAGAGTTCGTTCCTGGCGCCGTAACGTTCGCGAAGGGTCCGCGCCCAGACAAGCCGGGCGGCGCGGTACTTGGCGATTTCCTCAAAGACGTCGTTGTGGGCGTTGAAGAAAAAGCTGAGCCGCGGCGCCACGGCATCGACGCTGAGTCCGCGCGCTAAACACTGGTCCAGATAATGGAAGCCGTCGGCCAGCGTGAACGCGAGTTCCTGCACGGCCGTCGAGCCGGCTTCGCGAATGTGGTAACCGCTGATCGACACGGTGTTCCACTGCGGCACGTGCTCGGCGCAGAAGTCGATGACGTCGCACACGAGTCGGACGGAAGGCACGGGAGGAAAGACGATCTCGTTCTGAGCGTGGAATTCTTTGAGGATGTCATTCTGAATGGTGCCGCGCAGCTTGGCCCATGGGACGCCCTGATCCTCGGCATTGGCGAGGAAGAAGGCCATGACGATGAGCGCGGGAGCGTTGATGGTCATCGACACGGAGACGTCGGCGAGATTAATGTCGTGAAACAGGGCGGCCATGTCGTCGAGGGTATCGACGGCGACGCCGAGCCTGCCGACTTCGCCGAGGGAGCGCGGGTCGTCGCTATCCAGGCCCATGAGCGTGGGGAGATCGAAGGCGGTGCTGAGTCCTGTTTGACCTTTGCCCAGAAGGAAGCGAAAGCGTTCGTTGGTTTGTCGTGCGGTGCCGAAGCCGGCGAACTGGCGCATGGTCCAGAGTCGGCTGCGGTACATGCTGGCATGCACGCCGCGGACGAACGGATATTGCCCGGGGAGACCGATGTCGGCGTCCGGGGCTTTGGCGTAAAGGGCGTCGATGGGGACGCCGCTCACGGTGGTCGGCGGTTGCGGCCGAAGTTGGGCGGCGGCGTTCTCTTTTTGCCAGCGTTCCCATGACATGCGCAGTCTCCTTCCGGGGCTTTTCGCATTCTAGCCGATTCCCGCGCCGAGCGGACTGTAGCTTTTTAACGATTGTGCCGAATATAATGAGGCGAGTATTCCATTCCGCTTCCCATGAAGGAGATCATCATGCGTGCATTTCTCAGTCTATGCGGTTTCGCGGCTCTCGCCTTGGGCCTGGTTTTCCTGGCAAGCGCCTCGGCCCAGGAGAAGGGCGAAGTCACCCTCAAGGGTAAAATCACCTGTGCCAAATGCGAACTCAAGAAAACCGACGACTGCCTCACCGTTATCGTCACCAAAAAGGACGGCAAGGACGTCATCACCGTCTTCTCCGTCAAGAGCCATGACGAACATCACGACGGCATCTGCGGCAGCCCGAAGAACGGCAGCATCGTCGGCGTCATGAAAAAAGAGAAGGGCAAAGACGTGATCGACGTCAAATCGCTCACCTTCGACCAGTAAACGGAGTTTCGACATGCCGAATCGCCTGGCGATCTACACCGGCGTCTTCGACCCCGTCCATCTGGGACACCTCGATCTGATCCGGCGCGGCTGCCGACTTTTCGATCAGTTCGTCGTCGGCGTCGGCGATAACCCCGAAAAATCGCCCATGTTTTCCCAGGAGGAACGCGTCCGTCTCCTCGAGATGGTCGTTTCCGAATTCCCCAACGTCCGCGTCGAGCCGTTTCACGGCCTCGCGGTGCACTTCGTTCGGCGCCTGGGTTCCCGTCTCATGCTGCGCGGGCTGCGGACCACCAGCGACATGGAGTATGAATTCACCATGTCGCTCACCAATCTCGCGCTCGACCCGGAAATCGAGACGATGTTCTTGATGGCCAAGGAAACGTATTCGCACGTGAGCGGCAACCTCATCCGCCAAATCGCCGCCTTCGGCGGCAACCTCGATTCCTTCGTGCCGCCGCAGGTCAAGGATTCGCTCATCGAACGCGCGCGTCGGCCCGCTTCGTAGCGAGCCGACGCCTTGCATGGTTAGCTGCCGAGGTGTTTGAGCATCATTCGGCATTCTTTCGCGCAATCCCGACAGACCTTGGCGCAGTCGGCCATGTGCTTGTCTCCGGGATGTTTCTCGCACGATGCGGCGCAGTCGTCGCAACACTTCGCGCAACATTCCAGCATGTGCTTTGCCAGCGGACTATGACGCGCGCACAGGGCCGCACACGTCTTGCAGCAATCGGCGCAATCGACGCAGAACTGCGCCGACTGGGCGTGTTCTTTTTTCCCCTCGGCCGTCAGATGCAGGCAGTGCTGGAAGCATGCATCGCAGACCAATTGACAATCGGCGCAAGTCTTGGCGCATTTCTTCAAGTGCTCGGCATGCTCGTGCTGGGCATTTACCGAGGGTCCGGCGGCCAAAGCGAGCGTCGCCGCTAGCAGATACGCAGCTCTCATACTCATCCTCCAAAAAAACGAAACGGGAAGCGACCGTGCGGGACGTTCCGCACGGCGTTTTCGTCGAAACGTTAGTCATTCCTGCGGCCCGGCGCGAGCAGCAGCACGACGCCGGCGAGGACGGCGACGCCGCCGATCACGGACGGAATCCAGACGGTCTTTTCCGTGTCCGCACTGATTTGCACGGGGCCTGCGTCGACGATTTTGTCGCGCGAGACGTAGGTGAAACCTTGATAGCCCAGAATCAGGGCGCCGACCACGATGAGAACCAAAGCCAAAAGACGCATGTCAATACTCCAAAGAATGACGAAGAAACGCTACGCGATGCCTGCTTCAAAACGGGTGACGAGATCCTTGATGACGCCGGTCCAACCGCCGCCGTCGC
>JBBQPM010000265.1:0-7745 GCA_038217425.1 Gemmatales bacterium | reverse complement strand
CCCATTCGAAGATCCGATCGCAACCGCTCAAGCACACGTACCGGCCGACTCACGTCGGCCGCTCGCCTAATTCGGAGTCTCCCTACCGGTATTCCGTCATTTCTTCCGAACGCTCTTAGCTCCCCGGTTTGCCGTCCGCTTTAACTTCTCGGCCCACGTCCGCGGCGAGTTTCCGTATCGCTTCGAGGAGGACGTCTTGCGCCTTCGCGTCGAAGATGCCGATGCCGCCGGAGTAGAGGCCGCGCGTTTCGTAACCGCCGATGCGCAGGACGTTGGCTGACGGCAAGTAGCCGAAGACATCGTTGCAATACGCGGCGATCCACAGGCGGTTGGGCCCCAGGGCGGTTTCCAGGAGCGGCACATAATCGACGACGACTTCGCCGGAGAGGGCCACGAGTGTCAGATCCTGACCGAATTGCCAGACGGCTTGCGGGCAGCGATAGTGTCGCGGCGGTTTGTCGCCGCGGTCGAGAATTTCCAGCATTCGCTGTGCGGTCCAGGCGTCGAGCCCCTTTTTCACTGCAGCGCGCTTTACGAGTTGTTCCCGAGGCGGAAATTCCTGGAGCGGCAAATCGACCTGGGCTAGAGCGACTCGAAGCGGGCCGCGCACGGGCTGCAGCTTGGCTTCGAGAACGCGACAGACTTCCTTCCCCAGCGACGCGCCATGTTCGCGGGCCAGGTCGTAGCTGCCATGCGGGTAAGGGTCGGCGTCGCCGGCGCAGCCGAGCATGAACATCGCCTGCACGCCCTTGTATTGCTGCTCGACGTAAGCCTGGGCGTAGCCGGCGTAGTCCCCGCAGATGCGATTATGTTGGGGCCGCAAGGTGGTATTGTGGACGGCGGCGCCAAACAGAATCGCCCGCGGTTTGCCGTCAGCGCCGTCGATGCGGTGGATGGGGACGGTGCGATCGGCCAGGCCGCGCGGGTTGGCGCCGAGTTTGACTCCGGTCGACGTCCATTCTCGGCGATTCATCACGAAATGGACGACCCCGTGTCCCCAGCGGAGGTCGGCCGGCTCCAGCTTGCTCGCCGCCTTCTCCGCCAACTCGACGATCGTATTCTGAAGCGAGCGCGTGTAGGCGATGGTGCGCTGCATGTCGGCCTCCGTCATGCCGGCGCGAAGGGGGGTCGGTTGCAGGCTCAGCATCGGCCCCGTATGAATGTGCGAGGAATTGAGCAGGATTTGCTCTCGTTTCAGGCCAAGTTTCAAGCGAATCCGCTCGCAAATCGGCTCGGCGACGGCGGCCGAGAAACCGATCAGATCGCTCGTGATCATCACGGCTCGGCGCCCCTCGCGATCTTCGAGGACCATCGCCTTGACGTAGAGTTCGCTCTCGACTTTCTCAAAGGGCATGTCCCGCGAGGAATACCCCTCCATGAAGAGCGGATGCGGCGGCGTGATCTTTTCTTGCGCCAGACCGACCTTCCATTCCGGCTCTGCAGCGGCGATGAAGCCGCTGGTCATCAAGAACCCCAACACCATTCCGACGAAACAGCGATTCATGAGAATTCCTCGCAAACATTCGTCCAAAGAAGCGATGCGACTCTACTTCATGTCCGTGTTGTTCTCGGAACCTTCCGTTTACGGGCCATCGTCAGCATCGACGTTCGCACTGGTTCGTTTTGTAGCGTTCCGCGGCAAGAAGGGTTGGATCATGAAGGTCAAGTACGAGTTTGCCGCCAGTTCCTTGAGTCCGAAAGAATCGGGTTCGCGATCGGGACAGCGATAAGTACCGAACAAGACGTCCATGAGGGGCGAAATGTTGGCGTAGTTGCCGGCGTCGCGATCGCGGTCGTGGTGCCAGTGATGGAGTTCCGGAGCGCCCAGTAGCACGCGCAGCGGGCCAGTAGGCAATCTCACATTGGAATGAATGTAGATAGCCCATAGGCCGCGGAATGCGATGAGCCCGGCTATGGATTCGAGCGGGAAGCCAAGGATCATGGCCGGGAGATTGATAAGGCCCATTGTGTAGACGGTATCGACGGGATGCTCGCGGTGCGCTGCGAGCCAGTCGAGATGCTCGGCGCTGTGGTGCACGGAATGGAATCGCCAAAGGATGCCGACGCGGTGCTGGAGACGATGGCCCCAATAGATCAGAAAATCGCTCAGTGCAACGACCTCAATCACCTGTAGCCACCAGGGCTGAGACGCGACGGCTTCGCGGAAGCTTCGCGGCACGATATCGCCGAGCCACAAATTGAATTGGAACAGAACCCAAACTACAAATGTGCTCCAAAGGAGGTATTGACCGAGAAAGAAGACGAGATCCGTGAACCACGCGGGACGAAAGAATCGCTGACCTGATTTGGCGGGAAAGGCAACTTCGAGAGGTCGAAAGACCAAAGCGAGAAAGAGAATGCTGAATCCAGCGGTCGCAATCGCCATGTATCCAGTCATGAGCGTCTCGGAAAAAACGGCTTTATCGAGGTGAACTTGCCGGCTGCGAGGTTGCCGAAGGAGAGGCTCCCGCTTTTTTGGGCACTTCTGAGACGATGACATACGACTTCGAACTTCCGATAAAAGTGGGATTTGGCGGCGCAGCGTCATGGGGCGCAGCATACTGGCTTTGGTTCTCAGTGGGACTGCGGACTGGGTCCGCCATTCCAAGAGTCGATTCGTGATTCGCGATCGGCGCTGTAGGTTCGGCCAAATTGACGAGCCAGGCAATCGCTTCAGCGCGATAGACAATGAATGCAGTCACGAGCACAATGGAACTGGTCAGGGCAGCGACCTTGATCAGCACGTTTGGGCATTTTTCATTCATCTTGAGTCCCCAGAACGAGGCGGAGATGTTCATTCTGATCGGCGTTTTCGGCAAATGCAAGAGAATTGGATGCAACGTCGCCGGGCCGAGTTGAGATCGAAATTGAACTCGGGCTTCTCACCTCGGTAATTCTGACCGCGCAGGAGGCGACTTGACTTCTTTTTGCGAACAATCTCAGAACCGCATCCCTTTTGCCTTGCGATCCGAGCCGACGAGGTAGTTATGGACACGTCGTTCCGCCTCTACCTGGAAGTCGCGCATGCGCCATTCCTCCTGGAACAAGGGGCAAGGCGGGGATGTGTTCGTCTGCTCGGTGCATCGTATCGCCCCTGTCTATCGACATGGCCTTGGCTCGGTGGTATCCTCTGTTGAAATGTCTTCCGTTTGACGGAGATCAAATCATGCGCGTGGCCGTGAGCGTTTTGCTTTTATGGGTTCCGCAAATGGCCCTGGCCGGAGGCGCGCCCAAGCGGAATTGGGAAGCGGTTGAGTTGGTAGGGCAAGTCTCGGATTACTGGTTCAGCCGCAATTGGCGGTCGTATTACTGGCGAGAGGATTTCACGTTCCTGCTCAAGGAAGACGCCACGGGTAAGACCTGGCGAATCATCTCACGCGAGCCGACGCCTGCCTATATCTTTCGCATGGGAACGACGTTCTCCGACGTCAAGGTTGATTGGACCGCGAAGCCGCGCGTCAAGGTGGTCGGCGTCAAGGCGATCGACCGCATTCCGGCCGACTTTTACGATTTCAAGCTCGACGAACCCCATCTGGCCACGGCTCTGATCGTGTTCGTCGAGAACGACGCGAAAGTTTGGCAAGAAGCGTTCGTCAATAACTGGTTCCATCAGTGGGGCGAGAACGCGGACAAAGCCATTTACTCACGCTACGCGGACAAACCCGCCCCGTATGACATCTACGGCTTCGCGCGATCCCAAGCGGCTCCTTTCGACCAAAAATCGCAAGCGATTATCGACAAGCACCGCGACAATCCTTCGCTCATGTTTCATGGCCGCGTGAAGTCTGCGAAGGGGACGCCGTACGGCTACGAGGTCGAACTGATCGATCTCGTGGGACGAAACGTCAAGTCGGGCGGCCATGTGCTGCTGTTTGGCGATGGGAAGACGATTCCGCTCCTCGACAATCGCAATCCGCCGCGGTTTACCGACGTCAGCGCCGGCTCCGGTCTCAAAATCGCCGACAAAACGGGGGTCGGCGGCACCAATCCCCACGCGGTTGCCGTCGAGGATTTCGACCGCGACGGCCTTCCCGACGTCGTCATCCTGACGTTCGGCAAGCCGCACGTTTACTATTTCAAGAACCTCGGCAAAATGAAGTTCGAAGATCGAACGAAGGGTTCTGGCCTGGAAGGGTTCGAAGGGGCCGGCACGGGTGCGGCCATCGCCGACTTCAATCGCGACGGCCATCTCGATCTCTACGTCACCTCGCTGCGCGGCGGCGCGAGCCGACTGTTTCAGGGCAAGGGAGACGGATCGTTCCTGGACGTCAGCGAAAAAGCAGGCGTTCTCGTCAAAGGCGCCGCTCGCTCATGCGCCTGGTCCGACGTCGATCGAGACGGTTGGCCTGACCTTTACGTAACCCGGCCCGACGGCGCCAATCTCCTCTTTCGTAACAAGCGTGACGGCACATTCACCGACATCGCCAAGCAGTCGGGCGTGGAAATCGCCGATCGTCATAGCCTGGGCTGCGTTTTCGGCGACGTCGACGACGATGGACTCGACGAACTGTTCGTCACCAACTACCGTTCGCAAGTCAGCACGCTTTTCAAGAATCTCGGCAACGGTACGTTCAAGGACGTAACGGCCGTGGCTGGACTCGAGCGCAAAGCTTCCTCCGTCGGCTGCGTCCTTGCCGACGTTTTCAACGAGTGCAGGCTCGATCTCTACGTTTCGACCGACTCCTGGCTTTCCGGCGCCAACTCGACCGAGGAGCAACTTCTGAAGATGAAGCATACGGTCGAATCCAATCTTCTCTATGTCAACGACGGCAACGGGAAGTTCGTGCCGAAAGCGGACCCGGTGCTCCTGTCAAAGACGCTGGGGCATGACGTCGTTATCGAAGATTTCGATCACGACGGCTTCTCTGAAATCTATGTGGGCGTCGATGCCGAAAGCGGCAACCGCTGGGCCACGACCAAGGGCGGCAATCCACTTTGGAAACGCACGGCGACGGGTTGGAAGGACGTGAGCACGGCCTGGGGCGTACGTCATGAAGCGAACTGCGTCTGCGTTCCCGCGGTCGATTTCGACGGCGACGGCGATCTCGATCTGCTGCTGATCAATTTCTATTCGCAACCCGTGCTCTATCGCAACGAGACCAACGACAAGAACTGGCTTCGCATCCGAGCGGTGGGCGCCCAGAGCAGTCGCGACGGTATCGGAGCGAAAGTGAAGGTCTTCAAGAGCACCTCGGGTCCCCGTCGGCTCGTGGGCTATCGGCAGATTCATTCCGGCGCGGGCTACTGCCGATGCTCGCCGCTCGAGGCGCATGTTGGGCTCGGGCCGCAGCCGGTCGGCTCCTATCGCGTCGAGGTGACGTTTCCCATTACCGGCCGAACCGTGGTGCGCGACAGGATCGCTCCCGGACAGGTTTTGGTCGTAAAGGAAGAATGACATGCTGCCGCTTCGCGCCGCGATAATGCTTTGCATTTTGGCCTCGTCCGCGCCTGCTCAGATCAGGCCAGTGCGCACCATGCTGCATGGCAACATGACGCCGGCCCCCCCCACGGAAGAGTATCTGAAGTTCGTCGAAGAGGTTCGGCCCGACATTCTCATCATGGGAGCATTCGATCAGCGTCTCTACTCGCTTGCCGTCCCGCCTCCGGGCAAGAAGAAGCAATCGCCCGATGAGATCCTGGATCGCTGGCGCCAAGCGATCGCACGCTTGCACAGGAGCGGCATTCGCGTCATTGGTCAAATGGAACTGAACGTCGTCAGCGACCGCCCCGCCGACCTGCGTGAGAAGACGGGCTTCATCGGCTATTACGAGAATCATTGGGACGCCAAGCGGCTTGGGAGTCGACGGACCGCTACTGCCTTTGAACTGCTCGAAGCTCCGGATCTGGACGACCCGTCGGCGGGGCCCCAGGCGGATGCCAACGCATTGTGCGGGTGCCGGGTCAACACCAAGGCGCTGCGCGGCTGTTTGAGCAAGCCGGCCTGGCGCGAGGTGCAAAAACGCATGGTCGCCGCCGCACTGGCTATCGGCGTCGATGGCTTCATGACCAATCGCAACTTTTTCGGCCATTGCGCGTGCAGCGATTGCCAGACCGGATTTCAAGGTTGGCTCAAGAAACGCCACGACGCGCCGACTCTCAAGTTGCGTTTCGGCGTGGCCGACGTCAGCAAGATCCCATGCCTGATCGGGGAGTATCGTCTGATCGATTCCGTGCCGAGCGAGTTGGGGCTCGAAAAGCTGCGTTACGCCAAACAACTGGTTCACGACAATTTCGAGGAAGTTTACATCCGCCATGCCCGTGGTTTGAAGAAAGATGCGTTCGCGGCACAGTGGAACCATATGGGCTTCTTCGACGAATTGCATTTGGACAAAGGACATCTGCCGCCTTCGACGCGCACCACCTTCGCCCATGTCGCTGCCGACGAACGCTGGAGTTTGCCGGCGGAGCGCTGGGGCCGCGGCGAGGATCTGATCTGGTACTGCAACTGGGGAACGACGCAGAATACGATCCTCGAAAAGGAATACGCAGGCGATACGGTGTTGTGCGGCAAACTGATCCGCGAGCAAGCGGCGGGCAAAGCGTACGTGGTGAACAAGTACGATTTTTATCGGCCGCGAGTAATGATGGCGGAAGCGGCGAGCCTGGGATATGCGACGAACGCGCTGGCCACCCCCTGGCAACACGAAGAGGATCGCAACGTTGTACTGAAGTATTTTTCATTCCTGCGGAAGTATGAAGCCGTCATCCATAATGCAGAGAGCCACGCGGAGATCGGCCTGATCTTTCCGCGGCGAGCCGTGGATGCGGGCAATGCCTCTGCCGTCGAATACGTCGAGGCCGCGGGGCGTTCGCTGGTGCGAGGGCACTTTCAGTTCGATCTAATTCCCGACGACCTGATTTCGCAAAAGAAGCTGGAGAGTTATCGCGCGATCATTATTGCCGCACCCGAGTATCTGTATCAAGTAGAACTCGATGCGGTTGATCGCTACCGACAAAGCGGCGGCAAAGTCATCCATTTGGCCGTCGCCGCCGAAGACTTGATCCGCCCCGGAATCGCCGGTTCCTGGCCGAAACCCATGTCCGCTTTCAAGGCTTCAATCCTTGTCGCGAACGCTCGCACCAATCGCGAGGGGTTCATCAAGAACCTCCTGAGCGCGGCTGGAGATCTCTCCTCTTGCGAAGCTCCGTGGACAGTCGAATGCCATGTTTTTCGCCAGGCCAAGGAAAATCGCCTCGTTGTGCACCTTGTGAACTACAACCATCGCGAAAAGGCGCCTGGAAAATCGGTCTCTGAGCGGGAGGCCCCGATCGCCGCTGAGCCGGTGCTGGTCCGCGTGCGCGTGCCGAATGGGTTCCAGGCGAGTTCCATTCGCTTCGGTTCGCCCGACGATGACCAGGAGCAGGCGCTCGAGTTCAAGATGAAAGACGATTTCGTCGAGTTTCGTACGCCCGGATTTCTCGTTTACGGCTTGTGCATCGTTCAAGGAAAGTAGCCCGCCCGATCCGCAGAAATTTGCCGAATTTCTCATCCGACGCGCCGTCCGCTCCACGGCTCAACAGCCAAATTCTCCCACTGAAAACGCATCCGTAGCAAGGCTACGACGTTGCCGAACTACCGGACGGAGCCGAGATCGTGCACCGCTTTAATTCTACAGCGCTAAATTAGCAACTGCATCGGCGACTTTTGGCGCGACTTTCGAGCGGCGCGGTTTCGTTCCTGGTGATACGTGACGACCTCGGCTGTGTGCTTGAGTTCCGTGGTCTTACGACGGTTGCGTTGCCAA
>JBBQPM010000264.1:0-7815 GCA_038217425.1 Gemmatales bacterium | reverse complement strand
GTGCCTCTTCATGCACCTGCTCTTCGAGTCTGCGAATTCGATTCTTTTGGCTTTTCAGCATGGCGTTGCCGACGCGTGGATGCCGTACCTGTGCGGCGGCGGCGTTTCGGTTTTCAGGGTGCGTTCCAGATTCGCCAGTCGCTCTTCCATCTCGACGGTTTCGCGAATGCGTAGGCCGATCTCCAGCGCGGCCCGAGCGGCGCCCAAGCGAACGGCGGGGGGATAGACGTTCTCTTGCAGGTGCAGCAGGGTTCGCACGGAAGACATGCCGGCGGCGGTGAGCATCGACGAGGCTCGTTTGGCCATCTCGATGCGCAAGTCGCGCAGTCGGTCCTGGAACGCGGGATCGTGCATGCGCCGCGTGGCGGTTCGGCGGCTCAACCCCGCTTTCGCCGCGGCTTCCTCAATGGTAGCGCCGCAGGTCAGGGCCATCAGCATCGCGTCGTCGAGTTTCTGCTTCTTACGTCGGTTCTCGGTCATGGTTCACCTCCGGTCGCCCCACGCTCCTATCTCGTTCCAAAACCTGCACAATCCTTGAAAATCGCTGAGAATCGCCTGGATGTCATCGCGGATGCGAGGTAACTGTGCTGGTGCGCTCGGAGCGTCCGCATCGGTTTGCGGCGCGAGCGCGAACCTCGAATCAGGAGCACGACCATGTCCGACAAGAAGACCCCGAAGACCAAAGCCAAGAAGCCCGCGGCGACATCTACCGAACCCGTCGTCGTCCCCACCATCGCAGCGGAGCCGGTCCATGCCCCGGGGGAGACGCCGACGGCGGCCAAGAAGTCCGCGAGCAAACCCAAGACCAAGAAGCTCAGCGCCCTGGATGCGGCCGCCAAGGTGCTCGCCGAGGCAGGCGCGCCGATGAACTGCACGCAAATGATCGAAGCCATGACCACCAAGAACTACTGGACGTCGGCGAACGGTCTGACGCCGCAAGCAACTCTGTACGCGGCTCTGGCGCGCGAGATCAAAACCAAGGGTGCCGCGTCCCGTTTTCAGAAAGCCGAGCGCGGCCATTTCGCCCTCAACCATTGATCGTCCCTCGATTCGCCTCGCATCGCTCAGGACGCCCCCACGCGGGGCGTCTCTCGTTGGCGGGCCTCACACGCAACTCGCCGCTGCCGTCGCGACCGGGCCCGGCGTCGTGCCGCTAGCGGGGATGCGTTGGGCCTTCTTGCCGGTGAAGGTCTCCCAGCGCTGGACAATGACGTCGCAGTACGGCATATCCAGTTCCATGAGGAAGGCCTTGCGTCCGGTTTGTTCCGCCGCCATCAACGTCGATCCGGAGCCGCCGAACAGGTCGAGTACGTTCTCGCCGGGGAGGGACGAATACTCCAGCGCTCGCCTGGCAAGCTCGACTGGCTTCTCGGTCAGATGAACCATGCTCTGCGGGTTGACCTTCTTGACGTGCCAGAGATCGAAGGCATTGTTGGGCCCGAAGTATTTGTGGGCGGCGCCCTCCTTCCAGCCGTAAAACGCGAGCTCGAAGCACCCCATGAAGTCCTTACGCGTCAAAACGGGGTGTTCCTTATCCCACACAATCGATTGCGAGAAGTAGAGGCCGTTCGCTTTCAGCACGGGCGGATAGTTTCCCAGATTCGCATAGCCGCCCCAGATATAGAAGCCGCGACCAGGAAGCAGCACGCGGGCCATGTTGCCGAACCAGGCGGCGAGAAGCCGATCGAACTCGCCGTCGGTAACGAAGTCGTTGGCCAGCGGGCGATCCTTGGCCCGCATTTTCTTGGTGGTCGGCTGCGCCTTCTCGGGATGGCGTGCGACGTCGAGCTTCTGGTGATGCGTGGACGGTGCGAACGAGCTGAGGCCGGCGGCGATGGCGTTGTTGCTGCGCGGCTCGACCTTCACGTTGTAGGGCGGATCGGTGTTGACCAGATGAATCGCGGCACCGTCCAGAAGGCGATCGACGTCGGCGGGTTTGCTCGAGTCGCCGCAGAGCAAGCGATGCGAGCCAAGAACCCAAAGATCTCCGGGCTGAGTGATGGCCGCGTCGGGCGGCTCGGGCACCGCATCGGGATCGACCAGTCCCTCCGGCGTCGAGGGGGCCAGTATCCCGGTGAGTTCCTCGGGCGTGAAGCCGGTGAGGTCCAGGTTGAAGTCGAGTTTCTGCAGTTCGATGAGTTCGGCCACCAGCTTTTCGCTGTCCCACTCGGAGAGCCGCGCCGTCTGGTTGTCGGCCACGCGGTAGGCCTTGATCTGGGCGGGCGTGAGTCCCACGGCGACGTGCACCGGGACTTCGGCCAATCCCAGGCGCTCCGCCGCTTTGAACCGCGTGTGGCCGACGATGATGACGCCGTCCTCATCCACCACGATCGGCTGGCGGAAGCCGAACTCGCGGATGGAGGCCGCGACGGCGTCCACGGCGTTGTCGTTGAGCCGGGGGTTGTTGGAGTAGGGCTTGATCTGATTCAGCGGACGCATTTCAAGATTCATGGAGGTCTCCGGGTTTGATAATTCTCTGTCAGCAGAGCCGCACCAGAGAACTACCCGAAAGGATTACTACATGCCGAGGATTTTCTGAGTTGCGGTCAGTTGAGCTGCGTAGCGGCGGCCAGGAATGACGTGTCTGTTCCTTTCTGAGACTTTTCGTGGAGAACGGGAACACGGGCAACGTTGAATCGAAACTCCGTCGCTCGACCTCGTTGTCCCTTGCCCTTGAAGTGGTAAGCTTTGACCTCCTTCAAGAAGTTATCTTGTACTGCCCAGCCCCGATAGCGTGAAATCGTCATGGGCTCAACCTGAAGTAGATCTGCAAGCTTGTCCACGGGAAGCAGAATATTCCCGTCGCCGACTACAACCTGGAGCCAACCGGCCAGGGACACGAAGGCAGGATACCGCTCGCTTCGTTTGCCAATGATCTCCTTGGGAAGTCGTAACGGTGTTTCTTGTGCCTGCTGCAGCGCTTGGTCTAGCGAGCTTTCGCCTGGCAGATAGCGAATTTTGTCCCAGGAGCCCAAAAACTCGGCACTGGCATCCTCCTTCGAAATAAAAAAGAAATGTTGCCATCCGCATACGTTTTTGCCTTTCGCCCGGCCCCAAGTCTGAACGACCCGATCGACTTGTTCGAACACCTCGGCCACTTCCAGTCCGCGAAGGTTGGGATGAGTTTTCACCGCTCGAACGAAAAAGAAAAGGGGGGTCTGCCACTTCCAGTCCGGATTGGTCAGCACCATTCGATGATTGACAAGTTCACAGAGGAACCCAGGGACTGCAAGGGTCAAAGCCTTTCTCCAGAATTCTTTTGCGTCAAACGTTGGCGATGGTACGCTCTTCATTTCTTGCCGATGTTCCGCGGTTGTCGCTGATTCGTCTTGGCGATCTTGTCTCGCCCGGTCAGCGGTTCCCTCGACCAAGGATTCAAAAACATTCGCGTCCTGTGAGCCTTCTTCATGTTCAGCTTTAGAGGGAGGCCCCCCGCTCGGTGACTCTCGCTGGCTCTCGTTGGCTTTCGTTTTTTCTCTTGGTTCTTCTTGGCTCTCCTGGTTCTCATGGTTAACACTTTGCTGAGCACCGGCTTCGACAGGGGAATTGAGGTTACTGATGGATGGCTCGTTTGTTTGAACGTGATGGTTTTCGTCCGAACGTGCGGTCTCAGACGCAGATTTTTCGGGGTTTGCAGTACGGGGGCCTGCCTGTTTGGCGCGCGCTCCATGAGCGTCAGCGGCTATTTGCAGGAGGACAATTTCCTGGATAGGCGAATCGCAATGTAGTTCCGAATAAGCCTTTAACGCCTCAACGGTAGCGGCAATCGATTTCCCCAACTGCTTTTGAGATAAAGCAAGTGCAGTTAGGCACTTAAGGACTTCGGCCTGGTTTGAAGTCGATGATGAGGTGCTCAAGCCTTTTTCCTACCTTTCTTTGAGTTGATCCTGGGATCGAGACCGGCGTAAGTACGAAGCCCGTCCTTGGTGAATTTGGATCGCATTCTCGCCAGTTCGTCTTGCGAAGTCTGTCTAGGCATGGATTCCTCCTGCGCCGCCTCGGTGAGCGAAAGTCCGCTCTTCAAAAAATCAGCCAGTCGTCGTTGTCGCGGCGTGAATTTCTTGGCGGCTTCGGCAACGTCCCAAGCAAGCTGTGTCACTTCTTCGGGACTGCGAGGATAGCATTGCCGGCGTCGATGGTGGTTCACAGGAGTCAAAAGCTGGTCTTCACCACCGAGCGAACGTAGCGGAGTATCTAGTGCGGTGCTTACGGCGGGATTGCGTTTCCGGATGCGACGATCCCGAATCAACGTCTGAGCACCTCGGCGTAAGACAATTTGCGAGAATGCCGCCAAGGAGCCGCGCGTCGGGTTGAATTTGGAGATCCGCTGGAGCAGATGTAATCTCAAGTCCTGGCAAAAATCCTCAAGGTCTTGTGCCATGAAGGCTCGCTTCCGCAAGAACGAGACGGCAGTGATGCGCACCAGTCGATCGGCTTCGGGCGTCGCCGTCCACGCTGACGGATCGAGGGGACGAACCTGACCAACTTCGTCAGAAGCCGTCCGAGACGAATGACCCTCTTGGACGTCTATCGATCCGGCGAGCGAACACCAGGCCGCCCGAACGTCGGAAACAAGAAAGAAGGTACAGCCTTCTCGGGCTGAGTCAGACTCTGCCATCGGCACGGATGCCGCAGATTTGTTCGAAACGATCGTCTGTGGGCTTGCGGAGCTTGATGCCGAATCGACGTCCGAGAAAACGTAGTCGATGGTGAACTGGCCAGCGCTGAACTCAGTTGACGGCAGCGCAATCAGATAATGGGATTTTCTGGGACCGAACTCGGCGGGCTCTTGCTCCAAGAAATTCTGATGCGAAGCCTGATGCATCGATTTCCTGCCTTTCGTCGTCTAGGGATCAATCTGGCGCCTGACCGAAACTCCTGTCTCGAAGCGATACTTGGGAACGGCGGATGCCGACGACTTTACCGACGATGCGAAAATCGATTTCAGGACCGATCGCGATCGGGCGAAAACGTCGGTTCTCCGGTCTTAGCTCAACGACGCCGTCAAGAAAGCTGAGCCGCTTGACTGTCGCTTCGCCGTCTACCAAGGCGACGACGATGTCGCCGTTCTCGGCCATCGGCATTTGCCGGACGATGACAATGCCTCCGTCGATGATCCCTGCGCCGACCATACTGTCGCCATTGACGCGCAGAGCAAAACAACGGCCGGACTTTAGCAGAGCGGCTTCGACAAGGACTTCTCCCAAGACGTTTTCTTCCGCTAGCAGCGGACTGCCAGCGGCAACGACGCCCAGCAACGGGATTGATGCCAAATCGGAGGGGATTTCCTCGAACTCGCGGACGATCCGCAAGCCCCGTGCTTTGCCGGCCTCGCGCTCAAGGTAGCCCTTGCGAATGAGTTGGTCGAGTTGTTCGTGAACGCTGGCGGTTGAAATTTTGAGAAGAGAGGAGAGGTCTTGTAGGGTGGGAGGATATTGACATTTGACGACAAAATCCTTGATCTCACGCAACGTATTTCGCTGCGTCGGCGTGAGATGGCGGATGGGCGGTCGTCCTGGGCTTCGCTTAGGGGGCATTTCACTCGTCTCATTTAGCCCTATCGGCCAATAGGGGTTTCTTAATTTTACCAGAATTCCTCTCCCTACGCAAACATTTTCATGCTTCGCAAGATTTTTCGACCAATTCTTGCCGCTGCGACGCTGCCGCTTGCGGTCGAACCGCGACGATCGGGCTGGAGTTCTCGAGGTGCTGGCAGCGCCCCCTACGAGCTCGCTGCACGCCAATAAAACGGAGCTTCTGGGAGATCGAAGGCGAGGTTTAGGGGCGTTTCAGTTTGCCGAGATCGCTGCTCTCCAACGGTGGTACAAGGCCACGAATACACCGGCGACGATGCCGGCAATTAGGACCCATCGAAAAACGTCATCGTCGCGTCATGGAATGGCCTACATCTCGTTGAACCAGGACGGATATCGCCCCTGCCAACATTTCCGCAGAGGAGAATCGCCAGTCAGAATTGCGCGTGACACGCGTGTGTGAACGTCGTCTAATACTAGGATCACCTGGCATTCCAATATTCACATGACGGGAGGATTCCTCATGCGCCCATTGACTTTGTCCTGCGTGCTCTTGTTCGCCCTGTTCGCCGAGGGCGCCGAGCGCCTCACCAGCAAGCCGGCTCCGAAGCGTACGGAGCCGCTGCTACTCAAGGTCGGCCAGGAACTTGCCACCGGGCCGACGCAGAAGCAGCGAGTTCGGCTCGAGAACGGCACGCTCCTCTTTGTCAACGCCGGCAGCCACGTTCTCGCAAGCGAACCGGGGGCGATCAGCCTGAGCAAGGGCGAGGTTTACGCCGAGACGAACCGCGGCCTGCGGATCAAGGCGCCCGGGCGCGACGTGCTTATCAAGGGGGGCCATGTGCGAGTGCGCGTTGAGGGCACGGGGAGCGCCGTCGCAGTCACGCGCGGCTCCGCGCTGCTCAATCCAGAGCAGACGCTGAGCGCCGGTTGGAGCGTGAACGCGAAGAACGACAAGCAGCCGCTGCCGCGCGCGTCGCATCTGCTCGATTGGACGCAGGAGCTGCACGCGGGGTCGCCGCTCGTGCCGGCGAGTTCCTACGCCGGCGGATCGCTGCAAGCTCGCGACGCGAACGGGCAGGAAGCGAAGATCTCCTTGCGGAAGTTGCATCTGGACGTCCACATCGAAGACGGCTTCGCCCGCACCACCATCGATCAGACGTACTTCAATCACGAATCGTCGCAGCGCGAGGCCATCTTCTACTTTCCGCTGCCGCCCGATGCGTCGCTGTCGCACTTCGTGATGTACGTCGAAGGGGAGCGCATGGAGGCCGGCATGGTCGATCGCGATCATGGCCGCAACGTGTATGAAACGATCCGCAACGCCAACCGCGACCCGGCGCTACTCGAATGGCTCGACGGCAGCACCTTCAAGATGCGCATCTTTCCGCTCGAGCCGCGCATGGAGAAACGGCTCATTCTCAGCTACACGCAAAAGCTGCCGACCCTCTACGGCCAAACGCAGTACCGCTTCCCCGCGGGGCATTCGCTGCAGCAGGTCGAGCACTGGAGTTGCGCCGTCAACGTCGCGAACGGCCAAAAGGTGCGCTGGCAAAGTCCGTCGCATAAGTTTCAAGAGACGAACGAGGCGGGCCTGTGTCTCTGGGCGGAAGGGAAGAACGCACGCACCGATCGCGACCTCGTGCTGCTGCTCGAGCAACCTGTGCTCCCCGATGAGCCGCGCTTCGCGCAGACGAAACTCGACGGCGCCGAGTATTTCATGATGCGTTATCAACCCAAGCTCGATGCCCCCGCCGTACGTCCCGATCGCAATTGGCTCATTCTCTTCGAGTCCTCCGGCGACCGCGATCCGCTCCTGGCGCGGACCCAGGTCGAGATCGTGCGGCACTTGCTGCAGCAGGCGGAGCCGGGCGACACGTTCCTGATCGCGACGGCTGGCACGCGCGTGCGCTTCCATAATGACAAGCCCATGTCACTGACGCCGGAGAACCTGGCTTCGGGCATCGCGTTTCTGGAGAAGGCGCACCTGATCGGCGCCCTGGACCTCGGCGCCGCCCTGGACGCATACAGGCCCCACGTGACCCAGGGCCGCGAGACTATGCTCGTGCATCTGGGGAGCGGCGTTGCGGCACTGGGCTCGCCGCAGATTCCGACGTTGGTGAAGAAGCTCCCCGCGGGGGCGCAGTACGTCGGCGTCGGCGTGGGCCGGCGCTGGAATCGCGCCTTCATGCGCGCCGCGGCCGAGGCGACCGGCGGCTACTTCACGCAGATCAATCCCGACGAGCCGATCGCCTGGCGCAGCTTTGATCTCGCCGCCACG
>JBBQPM010000263.1:0-7828 GCA_038217425.1 Gemmatales bacterium | reverse complement strand
ACTCACGGCCGATTGCGATACCGATCCGACACACGCTTCAGGAACCGCTGCTCCTCGGCCGTCAGCGACCCCTTGCCCTGCCGCTGGATTTTCTCGAGCAATTCGTCCATCCGCTTTTCATCCGCCTCCTGCTGCTGCGTCTCCTTCTGCCGTTTGCGATCGGCGCGCTGCTGCAGCCAGCGCTGGAAGAACCCGGGCGACTTCTTCTTCGTGGGGGGCGGCTGATCTTTCTCCAGGCTCGTATAGCCCTGCGAGAAATCGTACCCGAAGAGCGAATCCTCGCCCCCCGTCTCCAGCGCGATCCATTCCGCCTTGCACGAGGCGTAGGTGAAGTACGCGAGCAGGAGCAGAAAGACGCCCAACTCGGTGGAGATGAACGCGAAGAGGAGCAGGATCATCATCACGAAGAAGCCGGAGAAGATGGCGTACTCAGTCGCCTGGCGAAAGCCGAGATAGGGCCACAGCAAGGCGCGGAACATTTGCCCGCCGTCGAACGGGAAGCCGATGCACAGCACGTTAAACAGGAGCAGAATCCAGCTGCCGTGAAACCAAAAGGCGAGCGCCTTGAGGAGGAAGCTGGCGGTTTCGATTTTGTCCCCGGCCCCCCAGACGAAGAGGTTGATTTCGCCGGCGCTGTTGATGCGAAAGACGTAGTCGAGCGGATTCCAGCGCGGCTGCAAGGGTTGATCGCCCAGCAGCGCCAGACCGGCGGCGGCGACGAGACAGATCAGCACGTTGACGATCGGACCGCCGGCCGCGAACCAGAAGTACGCGCGCGGATGATACGGCAACAAGTCGGCCCGCGCCAGGCCCCCCAAGGGCCACAGCAAGACCTGGCTTGCTTCGCCCCCCACGAATCGGCAGGCGTAACAGTGCCCCAACTCGTGCAAGAGGATCGTCACAAACAACAGCACCATGTAGAGCAGACAATCGATCCAGGCGCCCGTGATGCCGCGCTCGGCCGACGCGGTCCGCAGGATCAGGCCCAAAAATAGCAGCGGCAATAAAAAATGGATACGCACGGCAATGCCGCCGAGTCGGCCCATCGGAAATGACCATGTGAACGGATCGTGCATCGCGGCACCTAATTGTCGGGGCGAAGAGACTCTCCTCTATCTTAGTCGAGCACGCCTCCAAGGTGCAAGCGACGCGCGCGTTACCGAGTCGCGGCTCGGAAATTTTCGTTGGCAGCCGCGGGCCTTCGGCGTACGATGCACTTCTCGCACCTCCTTGTTACGTCGCGGAGAAACTTCATGATTCGCAAAGCGCTGTTCGCCTGGCTCGCCCTCGTTTCCTTGGCTCACGCTCAAGAGTTTCGCATCACGCTGCATTCGGGCGAGCGCGAACTCGTGGGCGTCCCCGTGCGCGTGCCGCTGCAAGTCCCGCCCGCAAGCGCCGACGTCGCCGATTGGCAGATCTTCACGACGTCCAGCACGCCCCCGGTCCCGGCGCTGCTCACGATGCCCAACTTCGTCACCGCGTCCCTCCCCGCCGAGAATCGCAGCGTGCGTCGCGATCTGCTCTTCGTACTTCCCAAGATTCACGGCAAGATCGATATCGTTGCTCGACCGACGATCCCTAACCCGGATGGAGTAACCGGCAATCCTGTTCTTTTCAGCAAAAAATTGCGTTGGGTCGAAAAGGCGGGCGCGCACATCGACCTTCTCGCCGGCGATCAACCCGTGATGCGTTACATGAATCGCCCTTACGATGCCGACAAGGCAACCCGCGATCTTTCCTTCAAGGTCTTTCACCATCTCTGGGATTTCGAAGGCAAACGCTTCGTCACCAACGGCGGACACAACAACGAGGACGCCGCGACCAGCAAGCTTCTTTACCCGCACCATCGCGGCCTCATGTTCGCGTTCAACCGCATCAGTTACGGCGACAAGCAAACCGCCGACACCTGGCACTGCAACAAGGGCGAGCACACCTCGCACGTCAAAACGCTGCATCAACTGGCCGGCGTCGACATCGCCGAGCATCGGGTGCTGCTGAACTGGCACGGGCAGAAGGACGACGTCTTCGCCCAGGAGGAGCGCCAATACACGGTTTACAAGCTGGCGGACGGCGTCCTCATCGAGTTCGCCAGTCGGCTCAAATCGAAGGCAGGCAACGTGCGCCTCGACGGCGATCCGCAGCACGCGGGCTTCCAGTTTCGCGCCCACAACGACGTTGCCGCCAAGACCGCCAAGCAGACCTACTACCTCCGTCCCGACGGTAAGGGCGCCCTGGACGAGACCCGCAACTGGGATCCCAAAACCAAAAAGGGCCCCGTCGATCTCCCCTGGAACGTCCTCTCCTTCGTGCTCGACGATCAGCGCTATTCCGTCGAGTACATCGATCATCCAAACAATCCCGGCGAGAAGCGCTACAGCGAACGCAACTACGGCCGATTCGGCTGCTACTTCGAGTACGACCTCACCGAAGAGAAGCCGCTGGTGCTCAACCACCGGATCTGGTTCCAGAAGGGCGAGATGACGAAGGAGCAGGCCGCCCGATTGCAAGACGTGTTCGTGACGCCGGTGAAAGTTGTGAGCGTGAAGTAGCGAAGCCGTCGTGGGGCACGTCACACACGGCACGTTAAAAACGTGCCCCACCTCGTTTTCGCGACACCGATGACAGTCGTGAGCGTGGAATAGCAAGGCCGTCGTGGGGCACGTTTGTAACGTGCCGCGAAACGCACGGCACGTTAAAAACATACCCCACCTCGTTTTCGCGACGCCGATGACAGTCGTGAGCGTGCAATAGCGAAGCCGTCGTGGGGCACGTTTTTAACGTGCCGCGAAACACACGGCACGTTAAAAACGTGCCCCACGTCAGGAGATTTGCGATGTGGCCCTGGCGAAAACCCCAGCGTCCGGACTGGCGCATCGTCTTCTACACGCGCCAGGGGTGCCATCTCTGCGACGACGCCAAGACGCTCGTCGAGGCGCTACAGGCCGAGTACGGCTTCACTGTCGAAATCCAGGACATCGACGGCGATCCTCAATTACGCGAGAAGTTCACGACGTGCGTGCCGGTCGTCGAAGTCAACGGCAAGGTTCGCTTTCGCGGGCAGGTCAACGCGGTGCTTTTTCGCCGGCTGCTGAACGCGTCGTCGAGCGAATGAAGTCGAGGATGGCGCCGGCGACGGGATCTTCGCGACTCACGGCTCGAAACATGACGGTGTTGTGATTGCGGCGCTCGGCGGTGAGCAGTTGAGATTTCGCGCCGTGGGCTTGCAGCGCCGCGTCGAAATCGCGGGCCATCTTGGCCAGGGCCGGCAGTTCGTGTTCGGGCGTAAGGAGGAGCATGGGGGGCACATGGGGCCCGACGTGCTGGAGCGGCGACGCCGACCGCCGGACCTCGGGATCGTCTCCGAACGCGGGGCCGAAAACGTTGACACGGATCGTCCCTCCGGGTTCGCTGGGCTTTTTTGCAGGCGATTCGTCGCGCAGCGGATAAATCGCGGCCAGGCGGAACGCGTTGTCCCCTTGCCCGCCGAGCGTCACTTCCAACTCGCCCGGCGGAATCTCGTAGACGCCGCTGACGGCGATCACTCCTTGAATATCGCCCACCGTGAGATTTTGGGCTTGCAGATACTTGGGGTCGGTCGCCAGGAGCGTAACGAGATGCCCCCCCGCGGAATGACCCAGGAGCAACATCTGGTCCGCCCGGCCGCCGTACGCGCCGATGTGCTGCTTGGTCCAGGCGACGGCGCGGGCGAGATCGTGAGCGTGTTCGGGATGTTGCACGCCGGGCGAGAGGCGATAGTTGGGCATGACGGCGGCGATTCCCTGACTCGCCAGGAACTCGCCGACCGAGCCGTAGAGTCCGCAGCAGCGATTGTCGCCGATGAGCCAGGCGCCGCCGTGAACGACGACGACGACGGGGAAGTCTTTTTGGCCCTCGGGGAGATAGAGATCTAGCTTTTGGCGAGTATGATCGCCATGATAGACGACGTCGCGGACGATGCGGACCGGACCGGCGTCCGTGCGCGACGGTCCCCAGATCGACCACGACGTGATCCGGCAGCCGGCCAGCAGCAGGAGCATCAGCCCGACGTACTTCATGTCGCCGGGGATAGCACAGGTGGCAGGCCGCGTCTAGTTCAGACGCCTTCGACGAACTCGATCTGCGCCTTGATCTTCTGCTGGCCGGTCGACTTCTTGCTTCGCGCCAGTTGCCGGGCTTCGCCGAGCGTGAGGGCGGAGTCGGGGAACGGCAGTCGTTCGAGGGCGACGGCGAGGGCGCCGTGCAGTTGGTACGTCCCGTCTTTTTGATCGATGCGAATGCCCATTTCCTCGAGCAGGATGAGATCGCGGTAGAAGGTGCGGACATTGAGGCGAAGCTTCTTGGCCAGGGCCGTGCGCGATTGGGCGGAGGAAGCCAACATTTTGAGCAGGCGAAACAGGCGCCTGGCTCGGTCGGGAGTCACCCCCACGATGGCGGTGGATTTCTTGGCCATACACTACCTTTAACGCCAGAGGGGCGCGGAGACGCCCGGTTCACCCGATCGCGGATAACCAAGATTCTAGGTCCGAACGTTTCCACGTTCAAGCACCTTTACCATTTTCCCCAGGCAGCGCAAACCCCATGACGCACCCTGCCGAACCTCTCGACGTTTTGGTCATCGCCGCCCATCCCGACGACGCGGAACTCGGCGTCGGCGGTACGATCTTGTCGCTCAAAGCTCAGGGCGCCCGCGTCGGCGTCCTCGACCTCACCACCGGCGAACCGACCCCGCACGGCTCCCCCGAAATCCGCGCCCGCGAAACCGCCCAGGCCACCAGGCTGCTCAACCTCGACTATCGCGGCAACCTCGGCCTCCCCAATCGCGCGCTCGAAGCCAATCTCGACGCCCGCAAGGCGCTGGCGAGCGTCCTGCGGCAGCTTCGGCCCCGCATCCTGCTGTCGCACTTTTGGGAAGACGCCCATCCCGATCATGTCGCCGCCAGCGCGCTCGTCGACGCCGCTCGCTTCTGGGCGAAACTCAGCAAGACCGACATGCCAGGAGAACCGTTTTATCCGCAGAAGATCCTCTACTACTACAGCGTCCATCTCCGCCTGCATGTGCAGCCGGCGTTCGTCGTCGACGTTTCCGCGCAGCACGACCAAAAGATGGCGGTCCTCCAGTGCTACCATTCGCAGCTGATCGCCGGGAGATCGCCGCAACCTCCCACGCATCTCGACGAGATCGCGCAGCGGGCTCGCTACTGGGGCTGGACGATCGGCGTCCCGTTCGGCGAACCGATCGGCAGCCGGGAAGAAATTGGCGTACGTAACTTGTTGGATTTGGTGTGACGGATTCGCCTTTTGAGCCCGCAGCGCCAGCAAGGGTTTCGATCCTTGCTGGCGCTGCGGGCTATCCCAGGTCGAGTTCCGATTCGTCCGGGTTCGGCTTGCCCTTGGCCTTCTTCTCGGGATAGACGTCCGGCAGATTGTTGCGCTGGATGTTGACTTTGCCCAGCTCGAGTTCCGGCAAATCGTCGTTGGAGAATTGCATCGTGTGCTCGTGCGGCGACGCCGGCGCGTCGCGCGGGCCCAGGTGCACGCGGAAGTGACAGTTCGCGAAGCTCACCTTGTCGTTGGGCAGCAGCGCCGCCCGCCGCACGCGCATGCCGTTGACGCGGGTGCCGTTAGTGCTCCCCAGGTCGCGGAGCACAATCAAGCCGTCGGTCTTCACCAGCACGCAGTGAACCTTCGAGACGCTTTTGTGATCCAGGTAAAGGTCGCAGTCCTCCTTACGTCCGACGATGACCATATCGCGGTCGATCTCGACCGGATTGCCGCCTTCCAGAGGTATGAGGGCTGCGCGAAACTGCACGGGGACGTCTCCAGGGCCGTGGCTAGTATACCACGCTTTTGCGTCACCGGCAGCGAAAGCCCAGAGATGGCTATCTCTGGAGAAGCACCCAGCGACATCGGGGTTCCCCAGGGATAGCCATCCCTGGGCTTTCGCCCGATATAACATTATCATCCGACTCGACCCGACCACAAGGAACTTTCCGTATGATCCCCGTTGCGATCCTCGGCGGTACCGGCTACACCGCCTTCGAACTCCTCAAAATCCTCCTGCGCCATCCGCACGTCAAAATCGAAGCCGTCACCTCCCGACAGGAAGGGACGCCTCTCGTCGCCGAGTCCCATCCGTCGCTCGCCCGGCGGATCGACCTGCGCATGGAACCCTTCGACGCTCAGAAACTCGCCGACCGCGGCGTACAATGCGTCTTCGGCTGCCTCCCCCATGGCGTCAGCATGGAGACGATCCCCAGTCTGATCGAACTCGGCATGCGCGTCGTCGATCTCTCCGCCGACTATCGGCTCCGCGACCCCAACGTCTACGCCCAGTGGTACGGGCACGGCCATCGCGATCTCGTCAACCTCGCCCAGGCGGTCTACGGTCTCCCCGAACTCTACGGCGACGACCTGCCTGCCGCCCAGCTCGTCGCCAATCCCGGCTGCTACCCGCAGACCGCCATCCTCGGCCTGGCGCCCCTCGTCGCCGGGAAAGTGATCGAGCTCAAGAACATCATCGTCGATAGCAAGTCGGGCGTTTCCGGGGCCGGGCGTACGCCCAAGCTCAACGTCCACTTCCCCGAATGCAACGAAAGCGTCTCCGCCTACGCAGTCGGCACGCATCGTCACACGCCCGAGATCGAGCAAGCCCTCGCCGACGTGGCCGGCGAACCCGTTGAGGTGATCTTCACGCCGCACCTGATCCCGATGGATCGAGGCATCTTCAGCGCCATCTACGCCACGCCGCTGCATGGCGTCGCCGAGGCGCAGCTCTTCGAGATGTACCGCGACTATTACGCCAACGCCCCATTCGTTCGCGTCGGCAAACACCTCCCCGCGACGAAGGATACCGCCCACACCAACTACCTCGACCTGGCAATCCGCGTCGTCCGCGGCAAGATCGTCATCCTGGCCGCGGAGGACAACCTCATCCGCGGCGCCAGCGGCGTCGCCGTGCAAAACTTCAACCGCATGCACGGCTTCGCCGAGAATCTCGGGCTCGTTTGAACACGTAGTTTCGGCGGCGTCGTTGATCCCTATTGCTTGGGGTTTCTGTCATGTCGCACCGCTTCGACACGACGCCAAAAGACATCGTCGCGGATGAAAACGAACTGAAAGAGATTTTCGCCGGAGTGAAAACCATGCCCGCATCTACCGCATTTGACGCAATGATCGAGAGAGGGCAAATCTCGGAGTGCCGACGACTGGTTCTGCGGCTGGGTCAAAAGCAATTCGGTGCCGCAGCCGACCCGGCCGTGGAAGCCGAGTTGACTGCGATCCAGGATCTCGACCGGCTGGAGCGTTTTGCGGACGCGATTCTCACCGCCAAATCGTGGCAGGAATTACTCGCCACCCGATGACGTTCGTTAAGGGGTCGCGAATAGCGGCCTAATCCTTGAGCACCTGCAACACCGCCAGGCTCATGCTCAGGACGCCGTTGCGGATCGACGCCGCCGCCACCGGGGCGTACAGGTCCGAATGCATCGACGGCAACGCCGCCCCGCCGGGCTTTAGCGACGCTGCGTACTTGGCCGGGTCGACCGTGCCCAGGAACCAGAAAAAGCTCGGCACGCCGGCCATGCCGTAGCGGCTAAAGTCCTCGCCCCCCATGATCGGCTGCATCACGTTGACGTTGGCTTTGCCGAGCTGCTCGCGGAATACGCTCGCCGTCTGCTTCGCCAATTCGGGCGAGTTGTACAGCGCGGGCGTGAACCGGTCGAGCTGGACCGTCACCACCGGTTCGGGCGCCTTGGCCACCAGGGCCGACGCCTTGGCGATGCGGGCGATGCCCTCGAGCAGGTTCTTGCGCACGTCGTCCTTGAAGCTG
>JBBQPM010000262.1:0-7832 GCA_038217425.1 Gemmatales bacterium | reverse complement strand
AGATAGCGATGTAGTACTAAACGCAAAAACGGCAAACCGTCTTGCGAGGGTTTGCCGTTTGCGTGAATTCGGATTCGGGATTAGGCGGGGCTGACGACCAGGGCCGACTTCTTCATGTTACGGCGAACGAAGTAGAAGCCGCAGGAGCCGATCATGAACGCCCAGACGACATACGTGGTCGGTTCCGGGATGATGAACGGGCTGTCAAAGGGGCCGGCGCCAATGGGGCCAGAGCCGTCCGGGACATAGCCGACTGCGGAGCCGACCTGATTGTTGTCGCGAATTTCGTATTCAAGGAAGCTGATGCCGCCGGTCGTGTTGAAAAACAAATAGTCATCGCCCGTGGGGAGGGTGCCGGGGTTGAGGCTGCCGAACGCGGCGTTGATGTCAAAGCCGTTGCCGGTGTCCTTATAGAGAATTGCGAATTGGACCTGATCCGCCGAGGCCGACAGATTGAACTGATCCTTGAGTTCGATGCTGAAGGAAAGATCGGTGCCTGGAGTCCATTGTTGGAGGAAGAAGGCGCTATTGGTGGGGGAGTCGGTAAGGGTGATCGGCCCGGTGCCTGAGCCGATGGACAAATCGCCGCCGGAAGCGGGTCCAAGGGAGCCGCCGCCCAAGTTGGTGAAATTAAGCGTGTAGGAATTGACCGCGAGAGGGTCGCTGTTGTTGAGCGCGAAGAACAGGAAGAGAGGCTGATTCCCCGCGGGGACGGCAGCCAGAGCGGCCGTCGTATTGGCCCCAAGGGAGTAGTTGATGGTTGCGCCCACCCCATATGCCATGTGAGCGGAGGCGAGGACGAGCAAACAAGAGAGGAGAGTACGGAGCCGGATCATGGGGGAGCACCTACGGTGAGAAATTCCGAATTCCGACGATCAGTGTGAGACAAAATCAAGTCTAAGGGATGAACTTGGCTTTGTCAGTATCAAACGGGCGAACTTGGGCAACTTTCCGGCCGACGTCCGCGGATCATTCGCTAAATTCAGGCGAGGCCGGAAAACTGGACCTTGAAACGCACATTCCATGCGTCTCGAACCTGATCCACGGTGGCGGCGATTTTGAGTCAGTCTAAGCCTGCACTCGGACTCGATCAAGCCGAAAATGGTAAAAAAGTCAAAATGGCTAAAATATCGGGCCGCATCTCCCGGTTTACGCTTCCCCCTCAGGCTCCGGGAACTTCGCGACTTGCCGAAGCGTCTCGTCGATCTGCTCGACCGCGAACGCCAGGGATTGCGAAGCCATTTCGAAGTTGGTGTGGTCGGAGATGCGTTTGTACTCGCCGCGGAAGAAGTCGCTGGCCTTCTTGAGCTTGGCGTGCTTGGCGCGGGCGCGGGTCACATAGCGGGTCGCTTCGTTGGCGAGGAAGCACGACTCCAGCGCGCGGATGGCGTCGAAGATCTCGCGATGGACTTCCATCATGGCGACGTCGTCCTGAATCTCCTCCGCATGCTTGAGGAAATTGCGGATCATCCAGGCATGGGACAAGATCTTCTGAATACGGTGCATCGCCTGTTCGGGTGTCATGATCGCCTCGGGGAATTTGGCAGCTGCTGGCGCGTGCGCGGGGCATCCCCTTTTTATATCCGACGCGGCGCGAAAAACCGGACGCTTGCATAGATTTCGGCTCGATTCTCCTTTACGAGCGGCCCGGGCAGGCGTTAGATTAAGAGCTTCTCGTGCGCTCTCCGGAACGAAGGCGACCCAACTCCCGTCCCTTCTCAGGAATGCTCGGTATGACGCTCCCCGAACTGCAGCAGGCCCTTACCTCCGTCGAATCCTCGGCCGTTCTCGTTTCTCCCTGGGTCATGGAGAACGTGCTGCGCCAGGTGAGCCAGATCTCGGGTATCTCCTGGTCCACGCCCCGACGGCTTTCCTTGGTCGTGGATCGGCAAATCCTGTTTCGCCACGTCGATCAAGAAGAACTCCTGCTGCCTTCCGATCATATTCTCCCCGATAGCGTCATCCTCATCGTGTGGCCCCGCGATGAAGATTGGCAGCGCGGCGAATCGGGCGACGTGTTGCGGCGCACCTGGCGGCGCCTCTTTAACGCCTGCGTCCACCGCGCCTTCCTCAAAGCCTGGGAAGACGGACATCTCACCGAAGCCATGCTCCGCGAACGCATCCAGGCCCTGGGCATCACCGCCTTTGAAGAAATCCGCGTCGTCCTCGATCAGGAACGCTTGCTCATGCCCCAGGCGGACGAACGCGACGCCTACATCGAATTCGCTGCGGTCTTCTTCGAACTCCACTTCTTCGCGCCGAGCTTGTTGCCGTCGTACTTCCCCGCACTGGAGAATCCGAACCTCGCCCGACAAATTCTCGAGCAAGACGTCCAGCCGGGCGTGCTGCTTCAGCAATCGCGACTCCCCGGCGCGTCCGAGGCGGCGAATCCCGAAGATCCCCGTTACTCCGAGGCGACCGAATATTTCCGCGATCTCCTCAGCCGTAGCGATCGCGCCAAACGTAAAGGGAACCTCGTCTTCGCCGCCATTGAGCGCCAGCGCGCCACCCGCGTCGCCCCCAGCGACCAGGCCGCCTCGACGCGTGCGGAAGCGATCGGCTACCTCGAAGACGTGCTGGGACGCTTTCAGCAGGCGCTCGATCTCCCCGCCGTCGAGATCGACGATTGGCGCCGACTCGTCCCCGTGTTACTAGACAAGGCCGATCAGGGCCTGCACCCCGCCGAGGCCGGCCTCTTGTACGACCTGCAGGCCGTTTGCCTCGATCACGAACGGGAAATCTATTCCCTCGACATCGTCGACTGGGTCTTGTCGCTGGGCAAGCGCACCATGCGCCGTCCGCTGCCGAGTCAACGACTCGTGCGCATCACGCGCACGCTGCGCGATGCACGCGAGCATCTGACGCTCGCCCGGCTCTCCGCACGCGACCGTGCCGACCTCGACGCCATCTTGCGCAACGCCCTTCGGCGCAGCGAAGATCGCGTCCGCCAACGCTTTCGCCCCGTGCTCACCAGCGCCTTCCACGACGTCGGGCTCGGCCCTCTCAACCCCGTCGACCAAACCTCGTTTGGCAAAATGGTCGAAGAGATCCTCGACCGCATCATCGATTCGGGCTTCATCACCTTCAGCGACCTGCGCGATACCATTTCGCGCAACCAGCTCAAGCTCCCCGACCTCACCGACCCGCAGGACTTCATCAAGGGCGATCCGCTCCATCGGCTCGATCGACAGCTGTCGACGCTCCTGGACGGCGTCTACCGCGCGGGCGACATCTACCTCCGTTGGCTCGAACGCATCACCGCGCTCAACTTCGGCACCGCACTGGGGCGCTTATTGACGCGCTTCGCCACCGTGCCGATCCTGGGCGGCGGCGTCACCCTCCTCGTACTGCTCTTCCTCCTCGATATCTTCGGCGTCATCACACTGCCGACCAATCAGAAAGACGCAGCGGGCAACGTCCTCCCCGCCGTCAACGACGGGCGCATCTTCGGCGTGTCGCCCTGGGTCTTCTACTCGCTATGGGGGCTGTTCGTGGCCTTCATCTTCAGTCTCATGTATCTCCCCGATTTCAGGCGCCAGTTCTTCGGGCAGTTCCGACATGCCGCGAGTCGCTGCCTGGAGCGCACCGCCGCCGCGGGCCGTTGGCTGCGCCGCCACGTCTCGTTCAAGCGTCTGGTGAGCAGCTGGGCGTTCCAACTGCTGTACAACTACTTTCTTAAGCCATTCCTGATATGCGCCGTGCTCTGGCTCATCTTTCCGGCATTTTTCGATCTGTGGACCGGCATCGCCTCGTTTCTGGTCGTCAATTTTCTCGCCAACTCGCAGGCCGGCCTGGCCGCCTGGGAGTCCATGCTCCAGGCGGGATACCAACTTTTCGAACTGATCCGCGCCGGTCTCATTCCCTTCCTCGTCCGTTTCACCATGGCTGTCTTCAAACAGATGCTGCACGCCCTGGAAGTGCTCCTCTTCAAGGTCGACGAATGGCTCCGCTTCCGCGAGGGCATCAGCCGGCAAACCATGGTCGTTCGCGGCGTCCTCAGCGTCCTCTGGTATCCGATTTCGTTCCTGCTCCGCTTCAATTTCGTCGTGCTCCTGGAACCGTGCCTCAACCCGATCAAACTGCCGCTCACGATCCTCGTCGCCAAGTTCACCATGCCGTTGACGGCCATGTATTTCAAAGAGATGGCTGACAGGATGGCGCCGACCACCGGACAACTCATCGCCAACGCCCTGGCGTGGTACGTCTGGTTTTTCCTCGCCGACGCCTTCGTCTTCCTTTTCTGGGAAATCAAGGAAAATTGGCTCCTCTACCGCGCCAACCGCAGCGAGTTCCTCAGTCCCGTCATCATCGGACATCACGGCGAAACCCTGCCCGACCTCTTCCTTCCCGGTTTCCACTCTGGCACCCTCCCCAAACTCTTCGGCCGCATGCGCCAGGCCGAACGCAAGGCGCTCAGCACCGGCAACTGGAGCGCCGTCCGCGCCTATCAAGCAAACCAGGCGGACATCGCCGAGGCGCTGACGCTCTTCGTCTCGCGCGAGTTTTGCGTGCTCCTGGAGCAAGCGCCCGGCTGGCAGGGAAAAAAACTACGCGTGGGCAAGGTCGTCGCCGCCACCAATCGCGTGCAGCTCAATCTGGAACACGACGCGTATCCGCACGAACATTTGACGCTGGAGTTCGCGCATCGACGGGGGTGGGTTATCGCGCACATGCCGCGCGCCGGCTGGGCGAACCATCTCGTCGGCGACGAGCGAACGGCGCTGGAGAACGCGCTCGCGGTGCTCTACAAGTTAGCGGGGGTCGACATGGTGCAGGAGCACATCGCTAGCCTGCTGGCCAATCCGTGCGATTCATTTCAGTTCACGCCCGACGGCGTCGAGATCACGTTTGGGCCGGAGAAGCGTCACGTCCTGCTGCGGAACATCGACCAGTCGTTCGAGGGCCCGATTTGCTTGCCGAGCGAGCCGCTGTCGCCGCAGCAACTCGAGCACGAGCAAGTGCTCTATTCGAAGATGCGCATCCGTCGCGAAGATTGCAAACGATGTTGGCTGGAGAAGGACGGCCAGGCGCCGATCGACGTGCTGGTTCCCGGCTGGCACTTTCTGCCGCCGCGGGTGGAGAAGGCACAGCAGGCGTCGCTGCCTGCATAGAGCGGTCTTGACGCGAAGTTCCTCCTTTTAGTAGGGTCTCATCCCGAAGGAGGCTCGCCATGCTGCAAATCACGACGGCGTTCATCATTCTTGGGCTCGCCGCGGCCGACAGCCGCGGACAGGATGCTTCCCGGAAGGCTGCGGAGTCGGCGCTGAAGCAGTACGAATGGGCGGTCTCGCAAAAGCATGCGGACGACCTGCTTCGCCTGGATCCCGCGGACCTTCACGCCAGCCTGCTTCGGGCCGAGGCGCTGGAAGGTCAGGGGCACTGGGAAGAAGCGCTCGCTCTTCTCAACGGCGTACTGCAAAAGCAGCCGAATCACGCTCGTGCATTACTCTTACGCAGCGAAATCTATCTCAACGAACTTCTCGATCTCGGCGCTGCTCTTGCCGATCTGGAAACGTTGCTGAAGGCGAATCCGCGGAACGGGCGAGCCCTTTACGTCCGCGCCCAACTCTATCTTGCGCGCGATCGAGTCGCCGGGCTCGATGCGAGTCTCCGCGATTACGACGAGTGCATTCGATTGGAGCCCGACAACCCCAGTGGCTATAGCCGGCGTTATCGGGTTCATTGTCAGCGACAGGAGTTCGACAAGGCGGAGGCGGATCTCGCCAAGGTCGAGAAGCTCGACCCCGACCTTTATCTTTACGAACAAGGCATGTACCTGGCGATCGTGAAGAAGGACCTGGAGAAGGCCCGCGAATTCTTCGAGCAGCTCCAGAAGAAGCCCAGCGCCAAATGCCAGACATTGGGGCATGTCGGCCTGGGGAGCACTTTTTCCGATGAACCCGAACGCGAGATGCAGGAGGTTTCCGCCGCGATCCGCCTTCGACCGGGCTACTTTTTCTACGAATGGCGGGCGAAGCTCTTTTTCACGAAAGGCGACTTTGCCAAGGCGCTCGAGGATCTGGAACAGTGCCTGAGGCGCTCCCCGCGCGGCTCCAAAGAGATGCTTTATCGCAAGGGCGAATGCCTGATCAGCCTCGAGCGAGACGCCGAGGCCATTCTCCCGCTGACGACGGCGCTGGAATTGGACGCCGACTTTGCCCAGGCGTACAAAGCCCGAGCCATCGCCTACCTGCAACTCGAGAACTTCGCGCTCTCCGCCAAAGACGCGAGCGAAAGCCTACGCCTCAAGCCGCAGCACCCGAACATCCTGGGAGGCCGTGGCTATTGCTACTTCGCCCTCGGCGATTACGCCCGTGCGGTTGCGGATTTTTCTCGATCCCTGGAGTTAGACCCCACGCTGTCGGCGATGTTCAAACCCTATCGCGGCGAGTCGTACCTCTACCTCCGCGAGTTCGACAAGGCGGTCGCCGACTTCGACGACGCCCTCGCGCTGGACCCAAAAGACACGCGCAGTCTGTTCAACCGCGGCGTCGTGCGCTATTTCAGCCGCCACCTCGTTCCAGCGATCGCAGATCTGGACGAGGTCATTCGCCGATTGCCGCAGGAGGCCTTGTGCCGAAACATGCGGGGCTTGTGTCACTACGAGTCGGGGAAACATCGCGAAGCGGTTGCCGACTTCAGCGAGGGGATGAAGCTCAATCCGAAGGATGCGGAACATTTGGGCCGACGCGGAAAATCGTACGTATGCCTCAAGGAATACGCCAAGGCGGTCGCCGATCTGGACGAGGCGATTCGGATGACGCCGAACGATTACCTGCTCCATCTTCACCGCTGCGAGGCCCACCGCGCCCTGGGAAACAATGCGGAGTCAGAGCGCGACCTCAAGACGGCGCGCCGGCTCAATCCGGACGTCGTCGATCAGTTGACGGGCGAAGCAGTGGCCGCCGCCGACCCGCGCGCCGCGATCGAAGTGTACGATGAGATGGTGAAGAACGACCCGACGGACCATGCCGCCTATTGCAACCGCGCATTCCGGCAGATCGAATTGCACGAGTGGGCCGCGGCGCTGGCCGATTGCAATCGCTGTCTGGAACTCGAGCCCAAATGTTGGCAGGCCCTGGGCAATCGGTCGCTGATCTACTGCAAGCAGAACGAGCCCGATAAGGCGATCGCCGATTGCAACCGCGGCATCGCGCTGAACGCCGAGTCGGCGATGTTTTGGCACCATCGTTCGCTCGCCCACGCTCAAAAGCGCGAGTACCAGAAGGCGCTGTCCGACATCAACGAGGCGATCCGTTTGGCGCCCCAGCTGGGGGAGCAGTATTCGGCGCGTTCGGATCTTTGGCGAATTCTCGACGAGCCAGGCAAGGCGCTCGAGGACTTACACAAGGCGAAAGAGCTGGGAGCCGCCGGCATGGTGCGTGCGGAGGGGACGTTTTTTTCGCGGGTGAAGATCAACATCGAGATCGACGCCGCCGCTCCGCCGCCCCCGCCGCCGGAGACGAAGGAGTACAACCCGCGTCCCCCCGACCTGCCCGCAAGCGTGCCGGAGAGCGGCGATGTCGAGGCAGTGCCGCCGCCGCCGACCTTGCCGGCGGAGCCGTACAATCCGCCGCCGCCGGACTTGCCGAAAAAGGGGCCGTAGGAAATACATCAGAGCCGGAGTCCGTTTAAGGCAAGCGGGGACCCGGTGAGCCCGCCGTGGAAATACCGGTAGGGAGACTCCGAATTAGCCCAAGTTACGCTGTTCAACCCCTGCACCCCTCGAAAATCCGGGGATTTTGAATTTCGAGAGCTAAAGTCTTCACTACACGTCCAGCATCTCGGTCCGGCATTTCAGGCGGCGCGGCAGGGTCAAGCCCAGGCGATCG
>JBBQPM010000261.1:0-7952 GCA_038217425.1 Gemmatales bacterium | reverse complement strand
CCGACCGGTAAGGACGGGCGAGCGGGGGACGACAGTCCCCCGGAACGTCGGTAGCTGGAACTGTTCGAGCGGGACGACGAGGTTGTTGCAGTGGGGCGAGGCACCGGGCGACTGACGTCCCCCGCTCGCCTGGAATAATTTTCGAAGCTTGAGAAGGTGGCGAGCGAGGAGGCGTACTTCTCGGGGGAAACCTTCTCGGGACCGCTGGCATCTCCCACGGAGGGCGCAGGCTCTCCGCTCGCCGCATTTCACGGGAATCGCGAAAGATTGCGTGCAAGCTCTCGGACGCGATTCGTTACAATAGGATGAGACTCAAGCCCTACGAGGTTAGCCATGCGTACCCCCTTCATCGTCGGCGCCGGCCTGCTCCTGGCCCTGACGTTCGGCCTCGACGCCGGGCAGGGTTCGGGCAAACGTCCCAGTTCGCCTCTGACCAACAAGTCCAACCCGCAGACCAACAAGGCTCCGTCGCTGCAAAATACGCCCTTCAAGCCGATGACTCCGCCCGGCAAAATCTTTACCGTGCCCCCCGTCAAAACTCCCACGCCTCCCCCCAGGGTCGCGCCCCCCGAGAACAAGACGCCGGGGAACTCCGGCATCAAGTCGCCCGCCAACGTTCCCGGCGTCAAGAACGACAGGAACCCGGCGCCGCTCGTCAAGACGCCCGGCGGCAAACAGCCCGGCCCACAACGCCCCAATATCGACTACGGTAAACTACCCGTCCAGTCGAAGTTTCTCAAGGAGCACGTCAAGCAAGGCGGCAGCTTCCATGGAAAATCGAGCAAGCTCCTGGTACCGTCGAATCTGTCCAAGCAGATTTTCGGCGGCAAACAGCGGCTGCCCGATGCAAAAAAGGCGAATGAGAACGCGCACCGGATCAAGGGGTTCACCCAGGAGAAAAAGGACAAGATGACCCCGTCGCAGCGCGACGCCATGACCAAGCTCGGGCAGAACGTGCCGCTCACGAGGCCGGAACAGGCGACCCTTTCGGGCATGCTCTTCTCGAACAAGCCGGGGTTCTCGAGCCAGGAATCGACGATCATCAGCCAGTCGCTCATGATGAACATGATGCATGAGACGCAGGGCGACCCCGAACCGGCGCCGGCCGGCAGAGTCGCGTCGGCGACCAGCGGCGTGCGCGTCCACAACCGCACCGGCGAACCGATCAAGCTCTGGGTTCAGTACCGCGTCCCGGCCGAAAACCCCGAAGCCGAATGGCGACCCGGCGCCAGGCCCCCGGTCACGGTGCCGCCGGCACTGGAGTACACGCTCGGCCCCGGCGACGACGAAGAAGGCGCCGCCTGGGATCTCACCAACGGCGGAACCAACCTCGCCGCCTACTCGATCCGCTTCTGGGCCATGACCCCCTCCCAGGTCTGGGCCGACCACATGGAGCAGGAACTCGTGCTCACGCCCGATGCCAACAACGTTTATCTCCTGACCTTTGCAAAATAACCTGAGGCGAGGTCGAATTTCCGAGCCGGAAGCGTCAGCGACGATTCTGCGAAAGATCGTCGCTGACGCTTCCGGCTCGGAAAGACATTCGGCCTGATTATTCCACATGCTCGACGTCCGTCACCTACAGATGTCGTTCGGCTCCCGCGTCGCACTCGACGACGTCTCCTTCCGCGTCCAGCCCGGCGAGATCTTCGGACTCCTGGGGCCCAACGGCGCCGGTAAAACTACGCTCCTCTCCATCCTCGCCGGGCTCCTGATCCCCACCCGCGGCGAAGTTTTCCTCCAGGGCGAACGTTTCCATCCCGCCTGCGACGAACTCAAACCCCTGCTCGGCGTCGTCCCTCAGGAACTCGCCATCTATCCGGAACTCAGCCCGCGCGAAAACCTCCGCTTCTTCGGCTCGCTTTACGGCGTGCGCGATCCGCAGCTGGCAGACCGCGTTCGCGCCATCCTCGATCTCATCGGACTTTCGGGCCGGGCCGACGAACGCTGCGCCGCCTTCTCCGGCGGCATGAAACGGCGCCTCAACCTCGGCATCGCCCTGGTCCACGCCCCCAAGATCCTGCTCCTGGACGAACCGACCGCGGGCGTCGATCCGCAGTCGCGAAGCCACCTCTTCGAGGGCATTCGCCGACTCTGCAACGAGGGCATGACCATTCTCTACACGAGCCATTACATGGAAGAGGTCCAGGCCCTGTGTCCCCGCCTGGCGATCCTCGATCACGGCAAGATTGTCGCCTGCGATCGGCTCGACGCCCTGCTCGCGCTCCTGCCCGCGGAGAGTAAGCCGACGCTGGAGCGAGTCTTTTTGCACCTCACCGGCAGCGGACTGCGCGACGATTGATTGGACGGGGCGGGAAACATGACCTAAGCTTCAGAGCCTCTTTTGTTCAAACTCCTCGCAGTCCCGAAGGATGTAACCCGTGTCCAGGACTCAACTCTCCGGAACGCGACCGGTTCTCAAGAACAGTCCCGCCTGGGCTCACCAGAAAGCCAAGCTTTGGCTCTCGTACCCGCTCGCCGTCGACATCGACAGCTGGCACTTGAACGACACGCCCAACGAGTTACTGGTCCATCAACTCAAAAAGTTCGAGTTCTTACAGTGTCTGCAGCAGACGCCGCTGGGCGAGGTGTGGCGCGTCCGTTCGCCGCAGCGCAAGAATTACCTCGCGCATTTTCTGGTGACGACCGAACCGGAGACCGTGCAGAAGTTTCTAACGAAGATCAAGGCGATCGATCACACGGGGCTGGCGAAGTTCCAGATGATTCAGCCGGAAGCCGACCGTTTCGTGCTGCTAACGCCGCTGGAGGGCAAGACGCTCAAGGAGAAGTTCCTGGAATACTGGAACGCCGCCCTGCCCGGCATGCCGCGCCGCGAACTGCTCCAGTACCTGCATCAGACCGCGCTTATCCTCGATGAAATCTACGACGCCCATCGTATCCAGCACCTGGCCCTCAATCCCAAACGCATCCTGATCCAGGATGGCCAGGTGCAGCTGACCGAGTTCGGCTTCGCGGAACTCCTGCACAGCCAGCTCAAGGAGCCGATCCTCGCGCTCAACCCGCAATACTCGGCTCCCGAAATCTACCGCAATCGCCTGAGCCCCAATTGCGACCAGTGCAGCCTCGCGCTCATCTACGTCGCCCTGCTCACCGGCGTGCATCCGATGCGGAACTGGGAACGCGCCGCCAGCGGGCATAATTTCCCCAAGACGCTCGACCTCAGCATGCTCCCGTCGCGCGAACGCCCGATCGTACTCAAGGCGCTCGAATCGAATCCACGCTTGCGCTACACCAACGCCGTCTGCTTCCTCGAAGCTCTCGAACAGGCCGGCGAGAAGAACCTCGAAGACAGCCGTCCTTCGGAACTCTCCCGGCTCCTGGTGCAAAGCCCGCGTCTGGTCGCCAAGCCAATCTACTCGCTCGAATCGTTCGTGCGTCAGCTGTTGGAACTGGCGTGCCAGGACGACGCTTCGCTGGAGATGAGCACCACGGGGATTCCGTTCCAGATCGAAGCGGGGCAAAAGATCGAGCACCGCCCCTGCCTCATGCTGCCGCCGGACAAGCTGTTTCAGCGCGTCGAACAATTTGGCCGCACGATGCAGACGAAACCCCAGTACGACGATCATCGCATCTTGATGAAGGTCTCCGTGCCGGCGTCGTTTTGGCGGCGCTGTTTCAGTAAACCGGTCGGCCTGGAAATCGAAGTGCTGATGCAGCCGCGCCGCGATGACCGCACCGAAATCGCCGTCGTGATCCGCCCCTTCGGTTGCGGTCGGCAGCAGGCGATCGAGTTACTCGAAGGCGAAGGCATGCGCCTCCTCGCGGAGCTGCAAAAGCACCTGCACAATCGTCCGGACCAAAGACGCCTGCCGCGATTTGCGGTCCAGAAGCGCATCATGCTCAGTCCGGTGCTCGCCGGCAACGACCTGGCGCCCCCGGTTGAGGGGATGACCAAGGACGTCTCCGCGGGGGGCATCTGCATCGTCTTGCCGCACGAGATCAGCAGTAAGCATTTGTACGTCAATTTGCCGGAGATTCAGGCGCTGGCGCCATACGCTGGGCTCGCGGAGGTGGTGCGCATGAGCAAGATGCGTAACGGCTGGTACGAGATCGGCGCCCAGTTCGCGGTGGACCAGCCGCCGGTGTCGTGAATATGACGGAGACGTTATCTTCTGCCCGCTTTCGATCAGGCGAGCGCGGAACGATTCGTCGGATTTTTTTGGCAATCGTCTCGATCGCAACGAGCCGCGCAGGCGGAAACGCAGATCTAACGATTATCCCCATCTAACGTGCCCGCATCGAGGCCAAAAACCGTTTGGTAAGCGTAGTTTAGAGCCGCGGGAGTGCCGTTCATGCCTGTCCCCGTTTTTCTTCCCAGTCCAAAGTCTGCCTCGATAATAAAGCGGGTCAAAAATTTTTGACAACGGGGAATTCTCAAGCTAGCCTTTGCCGTAAGCGTTCAAAGACGCAGGTTGGGCTAGTTAAACCTAGCCGATCCGTAAGGGAGGCGAGCCCCGCGCGGGTAACTTCGCAGAGGGCGCACGATTCACGGGTCGCGTGGAAAGCACTAGCCGCTTACGGCAACAAGATGCTGGGCATTGCGTTTAGGTTTGTCGACGGGAGCCTTCGATGATCGTCCGGCGTAACAGAAAGATCGGCAATCCCCGGTATGGCGCGACCGCTGTGGAGTTCGCACTTGTTTTTCCGGTCTTTATTCTGATGTTTTTCGGAATAGTTGAAATTGGAAGAGGCTTCATGGTGAAAGGTCTGCTTGACAACGTTGCCCGCAAGGGGTGCCGGATCGCAATACTCCAAGGAAAAGCGAATAGCGACGTAACATCTGAGGTGAGTGCCGTACTTAGCTCCCTGAAACTAAGTAGCACGACCACGACTATTAAGGTGAACAGCGTCGCAGCCGACGTTTCAACCGCTCGGACGGGGGACCTGGTCAGCGTTACCATTTCCGTCTCCGCCTCCAACATAACCTGGCTGCCGTCGGCTCTCTATCTCAAGGGAACTTTTAGCGGAATCTGCACCTTGCCGCATGGTTGAGACGAGTCAGCAGCCGCTTCGCTTTAGTCACGAAAGGGCCGTTATGCGAATACGAACTCTTGGCGCCCGGCGCCGCGGCGTGGCTGCCGTCGAAATGGCCCTCGTAGCATCCTTCATTTTGGTGCCTGCCGCATACGGGATGATCGAAATGTCGCGCGCCATTCAGGTGCAAGATTACCTGTCGTGTGCTGCCCGTAGCGGCTGTGCCGTGGCGGTTCGCCCTGGAAAGGATAATGCGGCCGTAAACGCAAATATCTCTACCGTACTCGCTACCTACGGCATAAGCTCCACTCTTGTGACTGTCACGATCACCGTCAACGGCGTGACGGCGGACGTTAGTACTGCCGTACAAAACGACAAAATCGCCCTGAAAATCTCTTTACCTGCGTCCCAGGTCAATTACATGATGCCTTTGTTTATGGCGAAGACCGCGGTCCAATCCGAGACCCTCGTCATGATGCGCCAGGGTTGAAAGCCCTGCAATCTCGTTTATTGGAAAGGTTGTTATGATGCGTAACCGATGCCGAAATGTTCGCGAGGGAGCAATTGCCCCCATGACCGCGTTAATGCTGCCTATCTTTTTCGGCATGGTAGCATTCGCCGTCGATACGAACTGGATCGTGACGACCCAGTCCCAGCTGCAGAATGCCGCGGATTCGGCCGCACTGGCGGGTGCGCAGCAATTGTTCACGTCTTACGCTCTATACAATCTGCCGGGGCAAACGCAACAGAACAAGAATAAATACGCGTTGGCCGCTTCAACTGCCGCCCGAAGCGTCGCCATCAGTTACGCCGCCGCCAATTCCGCGGGAGGCGTAGCATCCCTGAAACTGCTCGATGGCGACGTCAACGTGGGTTTCACGGATTCGTCAGGCGCTTTTACAGCATACGCTTCGGGGGGATCCTATCCGAACACCGTGAAAGTTTTGCTGCGCAGGGATAGTATGGCCAATACCGCGCTGAACCTATTCTTCGGCCCAGTAATTGGAACCAGGAACATTAGTCTCACGACCACGGCAACTGCGTCGCTTTACACAGGCGTCGTCAAGAAATTCGATCTTAACAGCGGGGTTACCAAGATCTTGCCGTTCACGTATGACAAAGATCATTGGCTGAATTTCGTGAAAGACGGCAGAGACCCCGACGGCAACATTACCAAGGCGTCGAATGGAGATCCTGAAATTCAGGTGTACCCGAGCACCAAGTACAAGGGCAATTTCGGTCAGCTCTCGTTGAATAGCTCCAATGTTGGTACCAGTACACAGATCGATTGGTTAAATAATGGCGTGCCCTCATCGGATATTTCCGCCTTGAACTCGGCCGGTTTTCTGCCGCTCTCGCCTCATACCGACCCGTATTGGCAAGGAAGCACTGGTTTTGCATCTTCGCTCGTGCAGGCCACCAATGATGATTCCATCATCGGACAAACGTATTGGCTGCCTCTTTTCGAGCCTGTGACCCAAGGGGTCGGGAATTACCAGGCGGGCACCGGTTCGGGAAATTACTATAATTATAATATCGTAGCCTTCGTTCCGGTGACCGTCATGCAGCCTACTAACAAAAACAAGCAGGTAGTCTTGCAACCCGCTGTACTGAGCGACGGCTTCGCGGTTTTCGATCCGTCCAACATGCAACTTGCGGGAACTAGTTCGTCCAGTTACGCCACGCTCATGCCGCCGCGGCTTAGCAATTAGACGATCGATTACAACTTGAAGAGCCAAAAGGGGGCGGGCATGTTTTTAATCAACCGTATTTAGCGCAACGAGTAAAACGTCGGCATGCCAGACCCCTCGGTGCTGCCGCTTTAAATCTTGTGGAGGTCGGTGAGGCAGCTAAAATAGACCCGAAATTCAACATGCCTGTCGCCGTTTTCCCGAATGGCATCGTTAGCCCGCCGCGGGCAGACGGATCGTGAACTTCGTTCCTTTGCCCACGTCGCTCTGCACGTCGATCGTGCCTCGGTGCGCCTCCACGATCTTTTTCGTCGTCGGCAACCCCAGGCCCGTGCCCCCCTGCTTCGTCGAATAGAACGGCTTGAAGATCTTCGGCAACACCTCGGGGGCAATCCCCTTGCCGGTGTCGATGATCGTCAGCACCACCTGCCCGCTTTCCACCGACGCCTGCAGCGTGATGTCGCCGCCGCCGGGCATCGCTTGCTCGGCGTTCAGGAGCAGATTCAGCAGCGCCTGCTGAAACATCTCCTTATTGAGCGCGACGGGCGGCAAGTCTGAGGGGAGGTACGTTTTGACGTCGATGTTGGCGGCCTTGGCGCTGGGGCCGAAAAAGTCGATCATCTCGGCAACCACTTTTAACAGATCGCCCGGAGCGAGCGGCACTTCATTGAGCCGGGCGAAGCTCAGGAAATCATTGGAGACGTCGACGAGCCGACTGCATTCGGTCTGCAATTTCTGGACGCGCTGCAAGGCCCGGCGTTCGCGTTGATTCTGCGGATCGGCAAAGTCCTCGGTGAGCAGCGATAGATTCAGGCCCAGGGTGCTGAGGTGGTTCTTGATCTCGTGAATGAATCCGCCGGCAAGTTCCGCGAGTTCGGAGTAGGAATCGTTCATGAACTAGACCGTTTCGTGTCAAATACTGCGCGATGAGTCTTACGATCGATGTCTTATTATCGACACATTAACCACAGAGACACAGAGGGCACAGAGAAAGACAAGGAGGAGAAAGGAGGAATCAAAGTTCCGTTTTCCATTCCCCTTCTTCCTCTGTGCTCTCTGTGGTTAGTTGGACAGCGCCACTTTTCCTCAAACTTCTAACGTAAACTCAATGAGTGAAGTCATTTGCATTTACCCCGAAGGGGTTGGATCTCAAAGCCCTGGGTTGCGTACTCGCAACCCAGGGAACAAAGGCGTCACACAGGATTACCCCGAAGGGGTTGCATCCGTATGGCCGCCTCGATGCAACCCCTTCGGGGTATGTTTCCA
>JBBQPM010000260.1:0-7959 GCA_038217425.1 Gemmatales bacterium | reverse complement strand
TCATGATCCACAGGATTCGTGGGGTACTTGGTTACCACGGCAACCAGCTCGACTTATACAACCGCCTCCTCCAGAAGGATGAAGGGTTTCAGCAGGTGTTCAACCCGCAAATCTGGCAGCTGCTCAACATTCGTTACCTGATGACGAACAGCGCCACGGTCAGTGAGTACTTCCCGGGTGCAGAGTGGGTAATAGGCCCCGTGAAAAACTCGGCGGGCACGTCGATTCACCTGTACCGACTACCGGGTGAAAACCCGTATGCATGGGTAACTCCGACGTTCGTGAAGGCCGAAGACGATGCGGTAGCGGCGACCATATTCAATCGTGGCTTTGACGTCCGCAGTGCGGCCTTGTTCGCGCCAACTGCCGATGTCGCCGGGCCGGATTCGCTCAGCGTGATGCCGCTGGGAGTTGGAACAACGGCGAAGGTTACCAGGTACGAGCCCGGTCGTGTATCCATCGAGCTTTCAGAACCGGCCACGTCAGGCTCGGCCCTCGTCGTGTCCGAGAATTTTTATCCGGGCTGGCGGGCTACGGTTGACGGCAAGGAAGCCACGGTTGGTCGCGCGAACATTTCGATCATGGGCGTAGCATTGCCAGCGGGGGGCCGGACCATCGAGCTCTTCTTTGAAAGTACAAGCTTCGAAACAGGGAAGCTGATAACATTGTTGGCACTTGCAGCTACGGCGTTTCTCATCCTAGCGGGAATCATCAGGGAGCGAAGGGCGATTGCCTGACCGCACACTAGTAATAGTTCCGACTTACAACGAGAAGGAGAACATCGCTCGCCTCATCGCGGCGGTGCTTTCTCAGGATCCGTCGATAGACATGCTGATCGTGGACGACGGATCTCCCGATGGAACCGGTGAGATCGTCGATGCCATCGCCGACGCGAACCCTCGAGTTCACGCGATACATCGCGCCGCAAAGCTCGGCCTGGGAACGGCTTACGTCGCCGGCTTCAAGTGGGCGCTTGCACGTGATTATCAGTTCATATTCGAGATGGACGCGGACTTCTCGCACGCTCCTGAGCGGCTTCCAGAATTCCTCAAGGCCATTCAGGCGGCTGATCTAGTGATCGGTTCGCGCTATCAGAACGGTCAGGTGAACGTCGTGAACTGGCCGATGGGCCGACTGTTCCTTTCATATTCGGCGAATATTTACTCACGCCGGGTAACGGGACTTCAGATATTCGACTCAACTGGCGGCTTCAAGTGCTTTCGGCGTCGCGTTCTCGAGTCGATTGACCTCGATGACATCAAGTCGAACGGCTATGCGTTTCAGATCGAGATGACGGTTCGTGCGTGGAAGAAGGGATTTCGAATCATGGAAATACCAATCGTATTCGTGGACCGAACTGAGGGGTCGAGCAAGATGTCTAAAAAGATTGTGCGCGAGGCCGTGTGGATGGTCTGGCGCCTCAGGTGGTGGAGCATACGAGGCAAGATCTGAGATGAATGGCCGCCGCTTTTACAAGCTGAGCGGGTCGGGGAACGACTTCGTTTTTTTCAGCCTGGCAGACGGCCCTGCAGATACCCTGGAAAGCTCCGACGCGATAAGGTCGATATCCGCCAGGGCGACCGGCGTCGGCGCAGATGGAGTGGTATTCCTGAAGCCGGATAGAGCTAACACGTTTTCGATACGCTATTACAATAGTGATGGCTCGCTTGGCGAGCTTTGCGGGAATGCCACTTTATGCTCTGTCCGCCTGGCTCACGAACTGGGTCTGACCGATGGCGGCGAGGTTCAGATTCAAACTGATGCGGGGCTCATCCACGCCAGAATGGTGGATGGGCGGCCTCAGATCGACCTGGCCGTAGTTACCGAGGTTGCTCCGGTACTGCAGTCGATTCCAAGGCTCCGGCGCGAGGAGCGACTGGGTTTCGTTCGCGCAGGCGTGCCACATGTTGTGATCGTCGACGAGGACGTGCAGACCGCGGATATCGTGGGTCGGGGATCGAGTATCCGTCGGGATCGATCCCTGAGCGATGGTGCGAACGTCAATTTTCTTTCCCGAAACGAGTCGGGGTGGGGCATCCGGACGTATGAGCGAGGCGTCGAAGGAGAGACGTTGGCCTGCGGCACCGGGGCAGTCGCGTCGGGAATTCTGTTGACAGAATGGGGCCTGGGAAGTGACCCAGTCAGCCTCCGGACGAGATCTGGAAAGACTCTCGAAGTGACCGTCAAAAAGTCAGTAGACGGCTGGCATCCGTCGCTCCGGGGCAGCGCCGAGATCGTTTTTGCGGGCGAATTGCGCGAGCTACTGGCGTAATTGCTGTCGCGACTGGCGACAGCAGCGGGCCGAATGAAGCCCGGAGTCGAGATTTCGAGGCGGGGCTAAGGTACCGCCTCAGATACGGGCCACTAACCGCTTGTCATATCATATCTTAAGCGAGTAACCAAGGGGAACTGAGGTCGCGTTCTCCACATTTCTCCACGGTCTTTAGTTTACATAACATATATTATACGTTCTTATTCTGAAGAGATCATTGCTTCTCTGTCAGCATGGTGGCGTCACGCGGCTGCTGCCAGTCGTCGCCCACCAAGTATGGTCCCCAGCACCGTTCGTCGGACAAACACAGTGTAGGTCAAAAGACAAAACACCATCGTTCCGGCCGTGACGATTGACAGCTTTATGACCCCGGGAATGGGTACAACCAACAATAGCCCCTGCATCAGGTACACGGCTGGCGGATGCACGATGTACGTCCAGTACGAAGCATCAGCCAGAAAAGCCGTTACCGGCCTTGGCCGCGAGTACAGCTTGAGAAAGAGGCCAATGAACGCGAAGCTCATTGCCCAGGCAAACACGCCTCTCAGATACAGGTGAGGAAAACCGCTTGGGGCGAACGACATCGCGGCCAGCGAACCCACAGCAAGTATGAACCTGAGCGTCAGATGTTGCGAAAGCCCGCCAATCAGCCCGTCGCTGCGTCGAAACAGGACACCGCCGAAGAAGAAAATCCCGCAAAACGCCAGAATCGCGAGATCTGGCTGGAACACGCGTGCGGTTGGAAGTCCGTCCGCCCCCGCCAGCGGCGCAACTACAAGGAGTCCCAGTACAAGGGGTGAAACAAGGGCGCCAGCGTAACGCGTCACCCTGTCGACGATTCGCATCATCCGGCTGTTCGTCCAGTCAGGCTGCGCGGTGACCAGGAGATACAAGGCGATAAGGATGGCCAGATAGTAAAGGAACCATAGGTGGCCAAGCATGAGCCAGGGCTCCCCTGCCGATCGAGGGAGCGACTGCCCAAACCGGTTGAGAACTGCTTCCTCGGCGAGCTTCATTGGGATTAGAGCGACACCAAACGGGAGCACGATCCGCTTCAACCGGTTGACCGCGAACGCGACGCGGTCCTGCTTCGCCAGGAGCAGCCGAGCGAAATATCCCGACAGGAAGAAAAAAGCGGGCAGCCGGAACCAGTATATGACGACGACGAGCAACGTGGCAAACCTGGTCTGCTGCGGGTCGACGATCGCCCAGGCACGGGAGCCGGGAAAAGGCGCATAAGCCAGCGCTGAATGGAGAAACACACCGAGCACCATTGAGATTCCGCGGGCTGCGTCTAGCCCGTGCAGCCTGCGCTCTTTCGCGCGGCCTGATTCAGCCACGCAGGGTGACTAAATGGCCAATGCCAGACCGTGTCAGCTTGCCGGCTGCACGCTCGAATCAAGCTCACCCAGACGGACCCGGGCCTCGCCGGCAACAGTTCCTTTCGAGTCGGCGCCGAGCTTCGTCCAGAGAACGCGTGCCTTTGTCGTATCCGCGCCATTCAGGTACGCACTGGCGGCGAGCGCTTCGTAACGTTCGCGATCGGGATCGAAACGGGCTACCTGGGCTGCCTTTTCATAATGCTCCCCGGCCTCCTTGTGCTTCCCGAGCTGCTCGAGCCCCGAGGCAAGGACAACATGAAGTGACGCGTTGAACTCGCCGCCCTTCCCTTCTGCCTTTTTCAGCTCGTCCACGCCTTCCTGAACTTTTCCCTGATCGTATAAGACCTGAGCCAGGAGAAGCCGACCACCCACTGACGACTTCGTGCCGTCGTAACGCGTGATCATTTTCTTCAGGTCAGACTCGGCGAGCGGGAGATTGCCGGAAGCGAGCGAGCGCTGCGCTTCGAAATAAGCCTTCTCTGCGCGCTGTGCCTTGAGTTCCTGCGACTGGTTATAGAACCATCCGCCGGCCGCGAGAATAAGCACCGCGGCCGCACCCCATCCGACCTTCTTGCTGTGAAGCTGAAACCAGTCCATCAGGTTGTCTGCGCGCTCGGAGCTTGAAAACGGCGATGTCATATTCGGATTGTGAAGGAAGTCGTGATAGGGCTACGGAAAACTACCCTCCCAGACGGCAAAAGGCAGTTTTGCGACTGGCGGTGTCCCGAGAAAAACAAGTGCCCCCGGGGTGACTCGAACACCCGGCCAACGGTTTAGGAATTCGTTACGGGCCTTTTTAATGTGCTTCAATGCTCTTGGGCGGTTCTTTAACTCAGAGGGAAAACGGGGTCGCTGAGCTGTTTCTGCACCTTCCGCCGTTTCAATCTTTTTCATTCCTTTTCAACGGAAATGGCCCAAAAGTGGCCCAGCCGCCGAACGCGGAAAATTACCGTTTGTGACGATGTGACGGTTGCCGACGTACTCTTACGCAACGACAGTCCGAATGCGCCCCTGCCCCTCTTATTTCTTCTTCTTCTGTAACGACGGAGAAATGACCCCCCTCTATCGTCACCGTGAGGTTAGTGTCTCGCTTCGTCACATCGTCACCGACGGCCGAAAAAGGCACAAAAACGACAGTTAGCCGCCGCAGACGGGCCTTAACTGCCGTTTTTCGCTGTGACGATAGGTGTGACGAAGCGAATTTCAATCGTCACAATCGGCGTTGCTTCGTCACACTTCGTCACACTCGGCGGCGCTGCGACTCGTAAGTTTCTGTTTTCAACCGTCACACCGTCACGCCTTCACTTCACGCGGTTCGAAGCCACATCCCGGCAACGTGCCATGTGAGATAGAAACCCGCGCCGAGTATCAACAGCCGAAACTGCCACCGGCTGTACGTTCCCGTTTTCTGGGCATGTGAAGCGGCGGCGTCGCTGACACCTTTTGCCGCAAGTTCAATCTCTTGCGGGTGGCGTGGCATGTCGGGATGAATGCCCTCTCGAAGCATTAGAAAGGCTGCATTCGCCCGTAGAGTATCGTTCAACGATGAAAGGAATTTGCATCCACAGGTGAAACTTGCGCCGAAACAGAAAACCGCGAGTCCAAGCGGAATTTGCTCCGCCTGAAACCGCGCCTCCTGAGTCTGGCGAACAATCAGCGCGATAATTGACGCAGCAACAGCGAGCAAAAAATACGTGTATTTCGCTTGGCTCTCAGTCAGGCGACCGACAAGCTCGCGCGCAGGCGAGTCACTCACAGCAACCGCCGCTTCATCGTCTCGGCGTTGACTCGCCGAATGGCGAGTGCGTGGTCGTTCAGCAGTCTTTCCAGCCGTTCGTGCTGCTCGTCAGTCGGCTCAATTTCGCCAGCGAGCAAGAGCGACGCTTCATCTTCTGAAACGCCCGTCGAGACGGCAATCGCAAGAACGGTCGTCAGCCCTGCATCGACGACTGATTGCAGTTGTGGGATTGTTGACGGCCGCGTACGCGGTTCAGGAATGCGCATTAAACCGCGCATCGAATTCTGTGAACAGTCGAGCATAATCGTCGGTCGCGGCCTTTAGCTCCTCGCCGCCAGTCACTATTTCGGGAAGCGGTTGCTGCGCGCCTCGCTCCCGCCAAACGCGCCACCAAGAAATTCCTTTCTGGAAAGCGCCGAGTTTAGCCGCGTCTTTCGTCGGTACGAAATCCGCAAGTGACGCGTAGCATGTGCGAAGCGTATCCAAACCCTCGGGCGTCAAGTCGCCATTATCCCGTAGCCGCGCACCCATTACAAGAATCGCAGCTTTGATATCGTCTTTCTTTGCTGGCAGCTCCGATTCGGAGCGCCATACGCGACCCTCGTTGTTTTCCAACAACGAAGCAAACACACCGACGATTTCATCTGCGCGACTGTAGTTCATGGCTTACTGGGATTCTCCAAAGAGTTCGGGGTGCGCCTCTTTCGACCGCTTCGCCTTCGGCGCGCGCTTGAACGTGCGGTTTGTGCCCTCGGTGCGCGGCATATCGACTGTCTTGCCGTCCAGCAGCTCGCCTACGGTCAAAAGTTGGATTATGGGATGCTTACCCCATGGCGACTCATAGAAGCCCGCAGACGCGGCCGCCTTGCGCATGTCTCGCGTCGGTTCCTCGAAACTGATAAGCACCCCAAGCTGAGCTTTTTCGGTAGTGAGCACACCTAGTAAGTCGCGTACGTGGCTCGACGTGACATGCCCAGCCTTTACTGACAAAATCACGTTTCTTGTCGCCCTGCCGCCTCCGGCGTCCTCATGAAAGACTATTCTGCCGTCGATGCCTTTGTCTGCGCCTTTCTTCTGCTCGACTGGTCGCGCGCCAACCAAGCCAAGCGCCCACCACTGAAATTGGTAGGGGTCAGTCCTTGCCAATTCTGCCGCGTCCTCAACCGTCGTCGGCTCGCCGATTACGGCAAACTTGGCCGCGTCGCCGTACGTGTCGCGCAGTCGGGTGCGAATGAGATTGATTGCAAGGTGGGTGATGTCAACTCCTACCCAGCGGCGAGCCAATCGCTGTGCGGCTGCGATACTCGTTCCGCACCCACAAAACGGGTCGAGCACTACATCGCCCTCGTTGCTGCTCGCACCAATAATGCGCTCCAGTAACGCTTCGGGCTTCTGGGTGGGGTAGCCTAGTCGCTCGTCGCCAGTTGCAAATATCGGTTTTATGTCAATCCAGTTATCCGAAATCGGAACGCCTTCGCTTTCATCGAAGTAAAGTTTGCGGCGAATGCGCCCTCCCTCTTTTTTTGGGAAGAAAAGCCGGTTTTCGCGGTCTAGCTCTGCCATGCGTTCGCGTGAAACTGCCCAACCGTTCCGATGTGGCTTGTAGGTAATTCCGTTAGAAGCGGTATAGTCATATGTAAGGTTCGGCCGGGGACTAGGACTTCGCAGGTCAACTCGGCGGAATCGTCGCCCGTCGGAATCGACATGAACGAAATGCGTGGCGATGTATTCCTCTGTGTACGGCTCAAATTGCTGATTAAATGGAGTGTTATCACTCTTCGCGAAGAACAGAATCGTATCATGCACGGCGGCAAATTTCGTCTTGGCGTCGCCATGCGCTGACGTTCGACGCCAAATAATCTCACTGCGGAAATTCTCCGGCCCAAAAACAGCATCGAGCAGCAGCTTTAGGTAATGCGACGCCGTCGGGTCACAGTGGAGATACAACGAGCCAGTTTCTTTGAGCACGCGGTGCAACTCTTTGAGGCGCGGCGCCATCATGGACAGGTACGCAAGCATGTCGCTGTCGCCGAGAAAGAGCCGGAACGATTGCAGCACTTGCGACACCTTGCCGCCACCCTCGACGACTTCCTCATATGCAGCGGCGGCGGCGGCGTCCCAACGCCAAGTGTCCTCAAACGCCTTGATTTGCGACGCGGCACGCGTGCCGTCCTGTTCGGCGAACAATACGTTGTAGTTCCGCGCGCTGTTAAACGGCGGGTCGAGATAGACTAGGTCAACGCTCTCGTCGTCAATGTAGCGACGCAGAATGTCAAGATTGTCGCCGTAATAGAGTGTGTTCGGAGTGTCAGCCATTCAGCCTCAAAGGAAAATGCGGGACAACGCTTGTCTGCCGTGACGGTACTATTACGTCTCGTTGGAGTCTAGGGACTCTGTGACAGTCGGACTTGGGCCGTCGGCGTCATTGTTATCTACTGGCGCGGCGCTCGGCGTTTCGTCAGGCTGCGTGACGGCGCTTTCAGCCTCCTGCTTTTCTGCGATAAGCCTTTCTCGGCGCTCCATGAATTGCTTGTGTTCCTCGCGCCTGTCGCGGGCGGTGTAAACGT
>JBBQPM010000259.1:0-7965 GCA_038217425.1 Gemmatales bacterium | reverse complement strand
AGCGCCTGGAGCACAGCATCCCGTGCGGTTACTCCAGGCGCTTACGCGACCTGGCTCGCCGATTGCCGGGACGAGTGCCGGAAACCATTGGCGCGCCCCCCATGTTTCCCAAGGCATCGTGAATTGACACTCGGCTCGCGGGACCGTTATACTGGAACAGGACGGAATTCGCGGGTGGAGATGGACCGCCTGGCTTTGAGACGATTTCATGTCGGAACCTCGTTCTACGCGCAAGCTCGAAGGCGGCAGCGAACCGAAAGCCAAGACCGATTCCCAACTCCGTTTGGTGACCGCGGACGGCAACGTCGTTTTTGACGAACGTCGCCCCCCCGACGATCCCCCCACGATCATCTCGAAGAAAATCGCCGGCATGTCCGAGGCGGCGGTCGGGAATCTCCGCGGCAAACGACTCGCCCATTTCGAACTCATCGAAGCGATCGGCGTCGGCGGCATGGCGGCGGTCCTCCGCGCCCGCGATTCCCAGCTCGATCGCAACGTCGCGCTCAAAATCCTGCCCCCCGACATGGCCAAGGATCCCGAAAACGTCCTCCGCTTCCATCAAGAAGCCCGCGCCGCCGCCAAGCTCGATCACGAAAACATCGCCCGCGTCTTTTACTACGGCGAAGACCAGGGACTTCACTTCATCGCCTTCGAGTTCGTCGACGGCAAGAACCTGCGCACCATCCTCGAACGCCGGGGCAAAATTCCCGTGCGCGAAGCGATTCGTTACGTCTTGCAAATCGCCAGCGGCCTCGAACACGCCGCCTCGCGCGGCGTGGTGCATCGCGACGTCAAGCCGTCGAACATCATCGTCACCGAAACGGGACGCGCCAAGCTCGTCGACATGGGCCTGGCGCGCAGCATGGAGAAGCAGAACGAGCTGGGGCTCACGCAATCAGGCGTCACGTTAGGGACGTTCGACTACATCTCGCCCGAGCAGGCGATCGAGCCGCGCGACGCCGACAGCCGTAGCGACATCTATTCCCTGGGCTGCACGCTCTATCACATGCTCACCGGCATCCCGCCCGTCCCTGAAGGGACCGCGGCCAAGAAACTGCACCATCACCAACACGTCTTGCCGCAGGATCCCCGGCAACTCTGCGCGGACATCCCCGACGAAGTCGCCATGGTCCTGGGCAAGATGATGGCCAAGGATCTCAAGGATCGCTACCAGAGGCCGATCGAACTCGTGCAGCACCTGATGAAAGTGGCGCACAAGGTCGGAGCAGCCGACGATTTGCCCGAAGGAGGCATGTTCGTCGATGCCCGCCTCCCCGGAGAACCGCGACGTCGGCCTTTCTTGGTGGTATCGCTGGCGTTCCTGGCGCTCGCCGCCGTGCTGGTGGCGCTGTCGATGGTGCCGCCGACGAAGACTCCGTCCAAACCCAAGGGGCAGTCGCCGGCGCAAGTCCCTCTCGTCTCCAAAAAGACCGACGTCTTCCCGCAGATCGAACTCCCCGCTCCCGTGCTCGACGCCCGCGCCGTCTTCCAGGATCCGAAACGCCGATCCATCGTCGATCTCGCCGGCAAAATCATCGACCTCTCCGACGAAGGCGTCGAATACACCGGCAAGCTGCGCGACGCGGTCGAGAATGGGCAATTCAACTTTTCCAGCGACAATCTCGGCAAGGAGACCCTGCCCGACGAGCGCCGAGCGCTGGCCGGCATCGTCATCGCCGACGGATCGGTCACGTTCCGTAGGGTCAAGTTCCGGATGGATTCCAAGCCGATCCCGTCGAAATTTCCCGCCAGCATGATCCAAGTGCGCGGCAGCAGCGTCGTGCGCTTCGAGGACTGCGAGTTCATCCACGCCAAACACTACGCCGGCCAGGTGCGCGACAATCCGGAGTTGCATCTCTTCGCCTTCGTCTCGGTCGACGAGGATCTCAACGGCAAGATCCCCAAGATCACGTTCGACGGCTGTTTCTTCGACTTCGGCCAGGCGCCCGTCGTCTTGCACGACTCCGCCGAGGTGACGGCGAGCCAGTGCGCCTTCATGCCGCAACAATCGTTGATCCAGCATCGCGGCAAAGGCGATTCGAAGATCACGCTCGAGAACTGCTCGGCCTACGTGATGAACGGCCCCGCATTCCGCTTCGACGACGAAGTCTCCTGCAAGCTCCGAGTGAGCCGATCGATCTTCTCCAATCCCGCGAGCAAGAGCAGCACCGAAGGCGACGAACCCGACTACATCTGTCAAACCTCGAGCAAGGTGGCCGAACGCATCGTTTATGAGGGGAAGTCGAACCTGTACCACAACCTCAACAACCTCTGGTCGCGCCGCAACGGGCTGAAAAACTTCGGCGCCCTCGACAGGTTCCGCGAAGAGATCGAGAAGGCCGAGGGTTCCGATCCCGATTCGACGCTGCTGGAGACGTCCCCCTGGAAGCACTCCAATTCCTACAAACGCGTGAAAGAGGAGGCGTTCCAGATCGCGCTGGGCATTCCCGAAGCCATCGGCATGCAGCGCTGGGGCCTGGCCCTGGACCTCAAGCTCGTCGATCTCGATGCCCTGGATAGTTCGGTCAACGACAAGACGATCTTCAACGATCTCGACAAGGCGCTCAGCCAGGCCAGGCCGGGCGACGTCATCCTCATCAAGGGGGGCGAGAAACGCGACGTCGCCATTGCCTCCTCGCTGCTTACCAAGGGCCCGGTGACGCTCCGCGCCTATCCCGGCGAGAAAGAAAAACCCAACCTCGTCATGCAGACGCATCGCCGCAAGACCTGGCTTTTCAACTTCGGCAACGACGCGAAGTTCACCTTCGAAAATCTCGAGATCACCCTGGCGCAGGAAACCAAGGGAATGCCCGAAGGCATGGCCCATTCCGTGCTTCGCCTCGAGGGAAACGCACAGTGCGCCTTCGTCGGCTGCGACATCACGCTGAACGGCAAGGACAACTTCAACCTGGTCGAGTTCGGCGCCGGCGACCCGCGTGCGCTGGCGGATGTCTCCTTCAAGAACTGCCTCATCCGCGGCGACGGCGACATTCTCGCGCTCCGGGCGCCGCAGGCATGTACCGTGCGTTTCGAGAATACCAAGGTGGCGCTCAACGGGTCGGTGGTCCATTTCCAGGGGAGTTCGCGCGACGGGCTCCGCGAGGGAGACGTCAAAGTCATGGCCGACAAATCGACTTTCTTCCTCCGCAAGCCATTCTTGACGATGCACGTGCAGGGGAACTTGGCCGGTCTCGCCCCCTGGACGGTCGACGCCAAGAATACGCTCTTCGCCCTGATGGACGACGTGCCGCTCCTCCTCGCGGAAGGCGACGGCGCCACCAAGGAAACCGCCCCCGCCAGCGTGAAGTGGATCGGCGAGAAAAACCGCTACTACGCCCCCATGGACCGCTGGCTTTCGAGCCGACTCGAAGCCGGCGGCACGTACGATTTGACCCACCCGCGCAGCGACGGCGCCTTCACCGAAATGACCTTCGAAAACGCCCCCGCCACGCTCTACGACTGGACCCGCGAAGATTTCGATCTACGCCTCAAGGAAATCGGCCTCGAGTGACGGAAAATGCCCGAACCGCTCAAAACCATCTTCACCTATCCCTGGGATCTCGACGACGAAGGGATCGAACGCGCGCTCGACGTCATTCAGAAAGACGCCGGCCTCAACGGCGTCTCGCTCACGCCCGCTTACCACATCAGCACCTACTTCCTGCCGCATAACCCACGCCGCAAAATCTACTACGGCGAAGACGGCATGATCCTCTTCCAGCCCGACGAATCGCGCTGGGCCAAGACCAAGCTCCGACCGCGCGTCAGCCATCTCGTGCAGAACCGCGATTGGCTCCCGAGAATGGCCGAGGCGATCAAAAAACGCGGCCTTCATCTGACCGCGTGGACCGTCTACTTCTACAACCATCACCTCGCCCGCACCTTCCCGGAAGTCTCGAAACAAGACGCGCTCGGCAATCGCTACCCCTCGCTTATCTGCCCGGCCAATCCCGAAGCCCGCGCCTACGCCCTCGCTCTCACCGACGACATCATGCGCCAGCTGCGGCCCGACTCGATGTACATCGAGTCGCTCAGCTACCTCCACTTCGGCTACGGCTTCATGAATCCGAAGATCTTCTCGCCGATCGCGCCGCGGCACGAATTTCTCCTGGGGCTCTGCTTCTGCGAACACTGCGTCAAGGCCGCCGCGCGCGGGCTCGACGCCGTCAAGTTCCGCAGCGACGTCGCCGCGTATCTCGAAACCGAGTTGCCGAAAATCCCCTCCCCCGCCGACCTGAAACTTTCGCCCAACAGTCCCGACTGGCAAAACGCCGCGTTCGACAGTCGGCTCCAGCACTACCTCAATGCCCGCATGGAGACCGCGACGTCGCTCTATGAAGAAACCGTACGGCTCATCAAGAGTTTCGGCGCCGTCCCGATCGAGACGGAGTTCCCATCGCCCGGCAACCGCGTGCGCCAGGGGCTCGTGCCCGAACGCCTGCTCAAGATCCTCGACCGCGTCACGGTGGGCGTTCCGGAGCGAGCCGAGTCGGTGCAGGCGCAGCGCAAGAACGTGCCCGCCGGGATGAAACTGCTGGCAAACTTTCAGCCCTTGCACCTGCCCAGCCGCGAGGCGGCGATCAAAGCGGTCCAGGGCGCGCGCGCCGCGGGGGTCGACGGGTTCTCGTTCTACAACTACGGGCTCTTGCGCATGGAGCAGCTGCGCTGGATCGGCGAGGCGAATCGGGCCGCGGGGAATTGATCGCTCCGGCCGTCCGCAAAAAAATTCGACAATCTGGACCGGAAAATAGTTGACCCACGGCTATTTCTTTCTTCATAATGTACCCTCTGAAGGCCGAGAGTCGGCCCTTCCCGCCCAGGGAAGTTCTGGCACGGAGGTTTTTGGGTTCGCATTATTTGAATGGATGAGGTCCCCGGCTCTTGGTCGCTAAAAGACTTGGCCGAGGAAACCGATGCCGGTCGATGCACGTATTTACTGAGAGACGTCATGACGATCATCTCGATTCTCCTTTTGGCTTTGGTGCTCGGGGGGCTGCTCGAAGTCCTCCGCCGGCTGACAACACAGGTTGGAATGCGTTTGCGCCGATTGCCCGCGCCCGTACGGATGGGCCCGGGTCGATCGATACCGAATTCGATGTCGAACAGGCATATCGGCTCCTCGCCGTGGACGACTGCGCGCGACGGGGATCCTTCCTATGCACATCCTCGGAGAACGTAACAGCTTTCCCGGTTTCCTCTCCCGTATGGCGCACGCGGTGCGCCTCGGGTCACGTCTACCTCGCGTCCTCGCCTGGGCCTCTCAATATTGATTGGGAGTGGCCATGCCGGAAATGATCGGAGTCCTGGCCGCCCTGCTGGGTTTAATCCTGGGGTCGGCAGGCGCCGTCTGGTTCGTTCGTCGTCAAGATCGCAGCAAGCTCACAAGCGCCGAGAATCGCTCGAAGGAGCTTCTCGTTCAGGCCGCGAAGGATGTGGAGACGCTACTCAAAGAAGCCGAGCTGCGCGCCCGCGACGAATTCTTTCAAAAACGCGAAGAGTTCAATCGCGATCTCGAAAAGTCGCGCAACGAGATGCGCGATCTGGAGCGCCGAGTCGAAAAACGCGAAGACGCCGTCGAACAGCGCTCCCAGCTGCAAATTCGCCGGGAGAAGGAACTCAAACATCTCGAAAAGAAGCTGCACGACCGCAAAGACACGCTGGAGAAGAAGCAGACCGAACTCGACGTCGTCGTCCAGCAGCAAACGCAAAAGCTGCACGAGATCAGCGGCCTGAAGCGCGACGAGGCGGTGACGCAGCTGCTAAACCGCGTCGAACGGGAGTTGGCCGACGAGGTCGCGCACCGCATTCAGAAGAACGACGAACTCATCAAGGCGACGACGGAGGAGAAAGCGCGCAAGGTGCTCGCGGTCGCCATCCAGCGTTACGCCGCCCGACACACCGCCGACGCTACGGTGAGTACGGTCGACATCCCCAGCGACGACATGAAGGGCCGCATCATCGGCCGCGAGGGGCGCAACATCCGCACTTTCGAAAAGGCGACCGGCGTCGACGTGATCGTCGACGATACGCCAGGCGTGGTCATCGTCAGCGCCTTTGACAACATTCGCCGGGAAGTCGCCCGGCTCGCGCTCACCAAGCTAATTCAGGATGGCCGAATTCATCCGACGCGGATCGAGGAAGTCGTTCACGAAACGCAGGAGGAGATGGATCGGCTCATCATGGACGTGGGCAAGCAGGCGGTGCTGGAAGCGAACGTCGGCAACGTGCACGAGAAGCTCACGCAGCTTTTAGGCCGACTCAAGTTTCGCACCAGCTACAGTCAGAACGTGCTCAATCACAGTCTCGAAGTGTCGCACCTGTGCGGCCTGATGGCGGATGAACTGGGCCTGAACGGCCGACTGGCGCGGCGTTGCGGGCTCTTGCATGACGTCGGCAAGGCGGCGGATCACGAGATGGAGGGGGGACATCCGAAGATCGGCGCCGATCTCGCCAAGCGGTACGGCGAAACCGCGGAGGAGGTGCTGCACGCGATCGCCGGGCATCACGACGACGTGACGATCGACCACATTTACACGGTGCTGGTCGCCGCCGCCGACGCCATCAGCGCCTCGCGTCCGGGCGCCCGCCGGGAGACGCTCGAAAAATACGTCAAGCGACTGGAGGAGCTGGAAGCGCTCGCGCTCGGTTTCCCGGGCGTCGACCAGGCGTACGCCATCCAGGCGGGCCGGGAGTTGCGCGTGATCGCCAACTCGCGGGCGCTCAGCGACAGCGAAGCGGTCACCACGGTGCGCGAGATCGCGCGGGCCATCGAGCAGCAGCTCAACTACCCCGGCGAGATCAAAGTGACGATCATCCGCGAGACGCGTTCGGTCGAAGTCGCGAAGTAGGCGTGCGAAAGCCCAGGGATGGCGATCCCTGGGGAAGCGCCCGTGACGTGATCGATCGTCTGAATCGAAGAATTCCACTTATTCAGGGTTCCCCAGGGATAGCCATCCCTGGGCTTTCAGCGCCGTCCGAAGAGATAATGCGCGACGTGCCACGCCTCGCCCGAGTCGTACCCGAACAACTCCGCGCATGCCAGGAAAAACATCCGCCAACGCTGCACATGCAAAAGGGAACGCAGCTCTTTGGCGTGGGCGTCGAGATTCGCAAGCCAGGCCTCGCTCGTCTTGGCGTAGTGCCGCCCGTTCACGCGCCACTGGTCCTGAAGCAAGAGATCGCGCTGAAAGTACGCCAGCATCGCCTCGGACGGCATGATGCCGCCGGTAAAGAAGTGTCGCCCCATCCAGTTGTCCGTGCCGGCCGTTTCGAACAGGTACGCATTTTGCCGATGGCAGAAAATATGCACGAACAGCTTGCCGTCGGTCTGGAGCCAGCCGGCGATCCGGGCCAGTAATTCCTCGAAGTTGCGCATGTGCTCGAACATCTCGACGGAGACGATGCGGTCGAATCGGCGCCCGGTCGTGAAGCGGTTCATGTCGCTCGTCACGACCTGCAAGTTCGTCAGCCCGCGTTCCCGGCAGCGTTCTTCGATGAACTCCCGTTGCGCTCCAGAGTTCGACAGCGCGGTGATATTCGCCTTCGGATAGTGTTCCGCGAGCCACAGGCTGAGCGACCCCCAACCGCAGCCGAGTTCGAGAATGGCTTGCCCGTCGGCGATCTGCGCGCGTTCGCAGGTGAGGTGCAGCATCGCTTTCTCGGCCCCATCGAGCGTCGTCACGCCGGCGGGCCAATAGCCGCTGCTGTACTTGAGATGTTTGCCGAGCACGAGGCGAAAGAACTCCGGCGGCACTTCGTAGTGCTGCCGATTGGCGGCGTCCGCGGCATGGGCGAGCGGGCCCTGTTTCAAAGTCGGCCAAAGGTCGCGCCACTCGGAGCGCTCGGCGCCGCGCTGGCGCAGCAGTCGGCGCATGCCCTGGCGAAGGACGAAATCGGGGAGCCAACCGCGTTCCGCGAGGCTGATGAGCCAATCGTTCATGAGGCAAGCTTCCGTGGGAACCAGGG